>JABITU010000088.1 GCA_018668195.1 Tateyamaria sp.
CATGACCGTGCCAAACATCGCATCAGACGCGTCGATCTGCGCCTTAAGCACCGGCACCTGCGCCGCATAAGCCGCCCAGCCAAAACCGATGGCAACAAAGCACGCCATGGGCCGATAAGATGTGACAAGATCGCGCAAAATAGACATGATCAAGCGGTCGCACGCACGCCGCGCCCCGTCCAGTGCAAAGAACGGCGATTTGAGACTTTTCAAGCCGACCAATCCAGTCTATAGCGCACCCTTCACGCGGGGTGACAGCCTTGGAGGCACCCTGCCCTAACATTTGGAGAATGACTATGGCTGGAGGGATTCCTGATCTCGAAGCCCTGGAACGGACGGGGACAGGCAAGGGCGCCGCTCGTCAGGCACGCCGTGCCGGTATGGTTCCGGGGATTGTATTTGGTGGCGACACAGATCCGACACCGATCAATCTGCCCTTTAACAAACTGTTCAAAATGCTGAAGGCTGGCCGGTTCAAATCGACGCTCTTCAACATGAAGATCGAAGGCCACGATGATGTGCGCGTGATCTGTCGCGACGTGCAGCGTGACGTTGTCAAAGATCTGCCGACGCATGTGGATTTCATGCGCCTCAAGCGGACAACCAAGATCAACCTGTTTATCGCGGTTGAAGTGACCGGCGAAGATGTATCACCCGGCCTGAAAAAGGGCGGCGTACTGACCCTGATCCGCCCTGAGGTTGAGTTGATCGTGACAGCTGGCGACATCCCTGATCACATCACTATCGACGTGTCGGATGTGGAAATTGGCGACAACGTGACGATCTCATCCGTGAACCTGCCGACCGGCGCCAAAGCAACAATCGACCGCGACTTTGTTATTGCGACGATCTCTGCGCCTTCGGGACTGAAATCTGCGGGTAGCGACGATGATGACGCAGCGGAAGACACGGCTGCTGACGCGGAAGGCGGCGAAGAGTAATCTTTGCCCCAAGCTTAAAGATTAAGGCCGTCCTCCGGGGCGGCCTTTTTTGTTCTACGGTGCAAGGTGCGTAAATGACAAAAAGGCCCACGCAGTGTTCCGCAGCAGTTCGCACATGGAGATCAG
Source organism: Tateyamaria sp. (assembly GCA_018668195.1). Next base: position 1,068 of record JABITU010000088.1, read on the forward strand.
CTAATATTCCACGCACGCACCTATATCTGCGTTACCGCCCTAATACTGGACCGATCTGCACACCGCCCCTATGTTGCGACAAATACGAAAAGGCACCGCTATGAAACTCATTGTTGGCCTGGGAAATCCCGGCCCAAAATATGCCCGCAACCGGCACAATATCGGCTTCATGGCGGTGGATTGCATCGCTGGGGATCATGACTTTGCGGCGTGGAAATCCAAACATCAGGGCGTGATCAGCGAGGGTCGTTTGGGACCAGAGCGCGTGGTGCTGCTCAAGCCTGAAACCTTTATGAACAAGTCCGGCGACAGTGTGGGTGTCGCGATGCGGTTCTACAAGATCGAACCTGCGGATATTATTGTTTTACATGATGAAATCGATCTTGCTCCGGCCAAGGTCAAATGGAAAATCGGGGGCGGCCATGCTGGCCACAATGGCCTGCGTTCGGTTCACGCGCACATCGGTACAGAATATGCGCGCGTCCGTTTTGGCGTGGGCCATCCCGGCCATAAGGATGCTGTCCCGGGCTATGTGCTGCGCGACTTTCCAAAGGCCGATGAGGGTTGGCTCGACGATGTGATGCGTGGCTGTTCAGATGGGGCGCCCTACCTCGCGCAAGGCGATGGCCCTAAATTCCTGAATGCCGTAGCCATGCGTGTTTCCCCGCCCCGATCAGGGACAGGCGAAAAGGGCAAAGCCAGCCCGAAACAAGAAACTTCGGAACCCGCCGCAACACCCCAGACCGATGAGCGCAGCACCTTGCAAAAGCTGTTAGACCGGTTTTCGTGAGGCTTGTTCATGCCTTTCGCGATCAGTCAAAAAGCTGCGTACGCATGGGATCGCCCTTTATGGGCCGGTTGCTGAACCTGCTTGCGGACGACTGGAATTTTGAAAGTACTCTGGGTCAGGAGATGGCTGAATATCAAGAAGATATTGGGCCTGTGGGGCACTCTCTGCCGCTTCGGATTGCGGGCGGCTTGCATGCTTTGGTCTTGCTGGGTGATGCGCCAATTCTTGCCGCAGCCTATCCCCCCAACACCGTGTCGGACGACGTGTTGCGAGCGGCTTTATTGGCCACGCTGAAAACACATCAGGATTTCTTGCTGGATTGGACGCGCCTGCCGCCCCAGACAAACGAAGTCCGGCGCAGTGCCGCACTGATCGCCATGGCACACGAGGCACTGCACTATTTCGACCGTCCGATCGTACTGTCCGAGCTTGGTGCAAGCGCAGGACTAAACCTAATGTGGGATCATTTCGCGCTTTCGGTTCAAGGCATTCGAATTGGCCCCGATGATGCCGCACTGTCGCTGTCACCAGAGTGGGAGGGGCCGGTGCCACGCGCGGCACTTCCACAGATTGTGGAAAGGTCGGGTGTTGATCTCAGCCCACTGAACCCAAAAGAGTCCAAGGATCTTTGGCGATTGCTGTCCTATCTGTGGCCAGACCAACCGCACCGGGCCGAACTGACCCGTTCTGCAGCCTCAGTGTTGCATGCCAACGTCGCAAAAGGCGATGCAATCGACTGGTTAGAGCACCGCCTAAACACCGCACCCAAGGACCACATGCACTTGATCCAGCACACCGTTGCCTGGCAATATTTTCCCGCTTCAGCCCAAGCGCGCGGCACGGCACTCATCGAAGCTGCGGGGGCACGCGCCAACCATAATACCCCGATTGTGTGGATGCAGATGGAAACGGACGGGGACCGCAGCGGTGCCATTGGCGCCGCCCTGACGCTGCGCCTGTGGCCGGGTGATTTAACACTCAACCTTGGCCGAGCTGACTTTCATGGACGCTGGATTGATTGGGTTGGACCCACTCAATCGCCTGTGGAAAACATTTTGAAAGGCAGAGGATAAATTTTGTATATTATCATATTATGAATATTTTCATTGTTGATATATTCAACTTTTATGATCGTATTTTGTAAGTGAAAAGAAATCTGCGACTGCTTGCCGAAAACTCGTTTTTTTAATGCTGACTAGATCGTCCGCAACTTTTCCAACATCGAGTCGGCGTTTAATCAAGTCGCACTACCGCGCGGTGGCGGGCCGGTCAGCCCGCTGCCAACGGGCACTTCATCAACTATCCCAGAAATCAATGACGATTGGATTAAGACACAATGTGTCACATCAATGCTGGTGCTCAAAGACGGCGAAATCGTGCACGAGTCTTATTGCAAGGACACCAATGTCGAAGATCAGCGGATCAGCTGGTTCATCGCAAAAGCTACCTTTCGGCGCTGTTCCGCAGTCTTGAGGCCGAAGGACACATACCATCGCTGGAAGACCCAGTGATAAAATACAAAGCGACAATGGCGGGCGGCGCGTACAATAAAGCAACCATCCGCAATGTCTTGCAAGTGTTCAGCGGCATCACATTCAGCGAAGATTATCAGAAAGACAAAAGCAATATAAACAGGATGGGGCGCGTTCATGCTATAGACAAAAAGATGGGTGACTTTGCGGCTGATCTGACAAAGGCATTCGCCCCACCCGGCCAAATCTAGCAACATACATCTATCGACACCCACGTTATTGGCAAGGTGGTGCAAAGTGCAACAGGCCGCAGCATTCCTGACTTTATGAACGAAAAACTGTTTTATCCTTTGGGGTTAGAGCATAGGGCTTACTATCAGACAGACGGGGCTGTTGTCGCTTTTGTTTTTGAGCGGATCAAATACCTCAACACGCGACTACAGGCGCTTTGGTCAGGTGATCCTGCAGAATGGAAACCGGCAAGGTCGGCAGATTGTTCCTGCCAACTGGATCGCCGCGTCGACTGCAACCAACGCACCGACAGACCCAAGGGAAATCGGCTATGGATATCAGTGGTGGCTGTCCATCGGCTCGGGCCTCTAGACAATTCATGACACGTGGCGTTTACGGGCAATATATTTATGTTGATCAAACAGCAGACGTGGTAATCG
>JABITU010000089.1 GCA_018668195.1 Tateyamaria sp.
CCACTTACAACTTCTACAGTAACCGAGGCACCGTTGGTCAATGAGCAGCCAATTGTAAAAGATCAGCTCATAATAGCGGAACTGTCAAATGCAGAAGCCGTTACCAAGGACTTGTCGTACGAACCCGACAGCATTGCGGAAAAATTGCAGCGCATTCGCGCAGTTGTTTCCAAAAGCCAGGACGAGACCACCGAAGACGACCTGTTCGAGGACGAGTATTCAAAAAATCTCGCACCCAGCCTTGAAACCCCGATGCTATTGACGAAGACGTTCACAGATGAGGACGCCACACAAATTGGCGAGACACAAGAAATCAGCAAAGAGGCTCCCCTCGAGGACGATACAAACGACAGCGCAATCCGCGCCCATTTTGACAGCAAAGCAAAGGTCGAAACGGACAACGATGCAGCGCAAATCGCCCAAAGCAACATCCAAGACGCAACCAACGATGGCACGGACAAACAGCACAATACCCAGGCACCGCTAACAGTCGACAATACACAGGCTGACACGCAGACCAAAGAAGGTCGAACGGATATTGCGGGTATAGATAACAATGCGTTAGCGGAAAACAAACAGGAAACACGCGCGTCCAAACCACGCGCCCGTATCGTGAAAGTGAAACGCGCCGACATTGATGCAGCATTGGACAAAGGCGCGCTGGAAGAGATAAAAGAGATCGACGAAACCCCACAACCCAGCACGTTATCCGAAGTCGACGAAGCGGAATTGCTGGCTGAACTCGCCGAGGTAGAGGCCGAATTCCCAAACGATAGCGCGCAGCTGATGCAACAAAACGTTTTGGAAGCGCCGAACAAAGAAATTGCGGTAGCTCCCCCCGTCGATGACGACCTGTCGCGACTGCTGGCCGAAGTCGACAACCAGATGGGCGAGCCCGAAGGCGTGCGACGCCGTAACGCCTTTGCGCACCTTAAAGCTGCCGTTATGGCGAAAAAAGCTGACACTGGCAGCAATACGAAAAAAGAAACCAACGGAGCGTTGGACCAAGGTGACCTCGAAGCAGTCATCAACCCGCGCTACGTCGAAAAACGGCCCGACAGACCGCGCCCTGCACCGCTAAGGCTCGTGGCTGAACAACGTGTAGACAATTTGGCAAACAGATCGCCGGATGCCTCAGAGTCCTATCGTATCGAGGCCACGCTCAAAGAAACTGTTGAAATACATGCAGATGTCAGTTTTGAGGATTTCGCAATCGAAATGGATGCGCATGAATTGCTTGATTTGGTCGAAGCCGCGGCAAGCTACATTTGCTATGTGAGGGGCCAAGAAGCCTTCTGGCGTCGCAAGGTGATGAGATTGGTTTCTGAGGTGGAGAAAGAAAGCTTCAGCCGCGAAGACACGCTTCGCTGCTTTGGTGAACTGATACGTAACGGCAAGATCAAACGGAACGAAGATGGCAGTTATGGTGTCTCAAACACCATCGGCTATCACCCTGAAGAACGCGCCGCGGGCTGAACAACACGCACACTGCAGCCTAGGGGCAGCCCATTTTCATGCTGCCTCTTTTGCGTTGATCACACCGCACCTTTGCAAAGGGGAACATAAAAAAATACCCTTAGATCAGAACGAAAAGCAAGTTTGTCACCTTGTTTGCACCCAATCAAAAAAATCATACTGCCGCGAATAACCAAGCTTAGACCTGAGGCGGTTTGTCGGGATTCGGTTGGCCCACACCCTTGAAAACTGCTTTGAGCGGGACCGCCCATACCACGCCAAGACCGATATAAATCAGCAACTCAACCAAGATTGAAGGGCGATCAAACAATGACACAAGGCTGACTGCCGCCATGATGTAAAGCGGCACGCCAATAACAAGGATCAGCAAAGAAAAACGCTTTCGGGTTTTGTAACTAAGCGCCATCAGGCCTCCTTAATCAGCGAAAGGGTCGCGGACTAGGATCGTATCCTCCCGCTCTGGTGATGTAGAAAGTAGGGCGACCGGACAATCGATCAACTCTTCGACCCGACGCACGTATTTAATCGCATTCGCCGGCAGTTCTGCCCAGCTGCGCGCACCTTCTGTTGATTCCGACCAGCCCGGCATTTCTTCGTAGATTGGCGTGCAGCGCGCCTGTTGATCAGCAGCCGTCGGCAGGTAATCCATGCGCACGCCGTCCAGATCGTATGCGACGCAAATCTTCAGCGTCTCGAACCCATCAAGCACGTCCAGCTTGGTCAGCGATATGCCATCAACGCCACTGGTTGCGCAGGTCTGGCGCACAAGACAGGCATCGAACCAGCCACAACGCCGCTTGCGCCCCGTGGTGGTGCCAAACTCGTGCCCGCGCTCGCCCAGCCGTTGGCCATCCTCGTCCATCAGCTCAGTTGGAAACGGACCTTCGCCCACACGTGTCGTGTACGCCTTGACGATGCCAAGCACAAAATCGATTGATCCGGGACCAATGCCAACGCCTGTAGCGGCTTGTCCTGCGATCACGTTCGAGGATGTCACGAAAGGATAGGTGCCGAAATCAATGTCCAGCAGCGCACCTTGCGCGCCTTCAAACAGGATGCGCTTGCCGGCCTTGCGTGCCTCGATCATCACCTTCCAGACGGGCGCGGCATATTGCAAAATCTCGTCTGCCACGTCGCGCAAGGCAGCAAGCAGCCTATCGCGGTCCACAGGCTTAAGTCCCAAACCGCGACGCAACGCATCGTGGTGCACAAGGGCGCGATCCACCCGCAGCTCAAGCGTTACAGGGTCCGCAAGATCAGCGACACGAACCACGCGGCGGCCTACCTTGTCCTCATAAGCCGGACCAATTCCACGACCGGTGGTGCCAATCTTGGCCACCGCGTTCTGCGCCTCGCGGGCGCGGTCCAGCTCGCCGTGAATGGGCAGAATTAGCGGTGTATTTTCCGCAATCATCAGCGTCTCGGGCGAGATGCTCACGCCCTGACCACGCAGCGTTTCTATTTCTGACAGCAAATGCCAGGGGTCCAGAACCACCCCATTGCCAATTACGCTCAGCTTGCCGCCACGCACAACACCAGAGGGCAACGCATGCAATTTGTACACAGCACCGTCGATAACCAAAGTGTGGCCCGCATTGTGCCCACCCTGAAAGCGCGCAATAACGTCAGCCCGCTCGCTGAGCCAATCCACGATCTTGCCTTTGCCCTCGTCGCCCCACTGTGCGCCGACAACCACCACATTGGCCATTTGATGCCCCTTTCATGAGAACCAGCGCCCATATAGCGAGACGATGGGCGGAGGCAAACCGCAATCTGCACCAATTTCTGTTCAAAATATGTCTGTCGACAGCACACAACCGTTGCACCCAGCGCGCCAGCACGGCATCACAGACGTACAGAACAACCAGGATTTTAACCAAAGAGGTTTGGTTCATGAGCTTTCTCTCGCGCTGGCTTTTTGCCCTTGGTCTGCTGACAGCGACCTACAATCCCACACAGTTCAACTACATTCGCTGGGTCAGCAGCTATGGAGATCAGAACCTGTCAATTGCTGTTTTGCTCGGGCTTTTGCTCATCATCGGCTACATTATATACGTGCGCGCGACGCTGCGTTCGATTGGTGGTGTTGGGATGGCACTGATTCTTGCCATCGTAGGGGCAGCCTTGTGGGTTCTTTACGACGTCGGTCTGCTCACTTTAAGTAACACCAGCGTCAACATCTGGCTGGGACTATTGGCCTTATCTCTTGTGTTGGGTGTTGGCCTGAGTTGGAGCCACGTACGCCGACGCCTGTCCGGACAGGCCGACATGGACGACGTAGACGATTAAAGCGTTTTGGTAAAAATTGAACGCCCTACCACTACCTGAAATCGATATTTCAGCGCATTATCAGAGTTTTAAACGATGTCATGGGTTTCGGGCACTTCATCAAAAGCTATGCGCCACATTGGCACGGTGGTTGGGGCGTCTTTGCACGCAGAGCAAAGAGCGTTCGACCACCAGCCCAAATTTCTACACGCAGGGCGCGCGCCACCCTCGCTGACAAAGCGATCACTATAGATCAAGTAAAACAGGTGCTCCGTCAGGCGTACGTAAGTAAGCGGCTTTCCACGCATTGCGCATGTCAACCTGTTCTTGCACCTCTGCGCTGCCATCCTCTGAAAGCAAGGTTTCAAGCGTCTCAAGCCAAGCGACGAAATAATCGGCTCCGCCATCCAAATCCCGAGCCAGCCCATGACATTTTAGTGTCGCTCCAAACCGGGATGCCCAGTCAGACCAAGTAAATCGACCGGCTTCGTTCAAATGCACCGTGAGCGCAAAAACCTGTGCGTGCCATGGTGCTTCAAAAACAGGATCAGGCTTCATAAGGGTTCCAGATAGCTTTGCCACATGTCGACAACCACTTCGTCTGCGGGGTGCTCAGTATTGGCCCATAGCACAGATGCCTTGAACACCACCGCGTAAAGTGGTTCTGGGGCTTCTCCCAGTGCATGGGCGTTGCTGTCGGGCAAGACGTGACTGCCATGCACCCGCAAGATGCGTCCCTTGGCACCCCTCGCATAAACAGGCAGGCGCGTGTGCCCCCCCGGAACTGCCCTGTTTTCGGCAAAGGGCCGCACCGTGACCGCGTCACCTGAAACAAACAGTGGTGCCACATCGCTGGGACGATCGGCTGGGCCGCCTTTGGCAAGCACGTCTGCAACCGTGTCCGCGCGCAGTTTTCGCGCGGCCAGAGCGCTGGCCCCCATCGCCAAACCGGCTGCCAGCTCGTCTTGGCTGACGGCTCCCTTGGCCACAAGCAGATCCGCCAAAGCCGAAATCCACTTCTCGTAGTAAGAAAATTGCCCGTAATCCGCAGGCGACAGGCTTTCGCGGGCATAACGCGATGTGTCGATGTTCCAAAGCCCCAATGACCCGCATGCAAGGGTTATGGCCAATGCGCGTGGGTGCCAGTCAGCATGAAATTTCACGTGCTCTGCCTCTGGCACAACCGGCCCGTCACCAAACCGCCCCCCCATATCATGCAAACGCGTCATGGCACTTTCGCCAATCCACAGCCAATCATGGAATCGCGTGTAACAAGCTGCATCAAGCCGGCCTCGTCCATGCCCTCGCTGCCGATCGGTCGCTGCGGAATCACAAGATACCGAACCTCGGCCGTTGAATCCCATACACGTACCGCCATCTCAGCGGGTAAGGTCACGCCAAACTCTGACAGTACCTTGCGCGGCTCGCGGACCGTCCGCGCGCGATAGGCGTCAGATTTGTACCAACCGGGCGGAATTCCAAGCAACGGCCACGGATAGCATGAACACAGCGTACACACGACCATGTTGTGAAGCCTGTCAGTGTTTTCCACCGCAACCATGTGTTCACCCTGACGACCGTAATAGCCCAGCTCAGACACCACAGCATCAGCGTCCTTAAGGAGGGCCGCGCGAAATCCCGGATCGACCCAAACGCGGGCTACGACATGTGCGCCATTACGCGGGCCGATGCGATTCTCGTAGGTGTCGATAATTTCGTCAAGTGCAGCGGGATCAACTAGACCCTTTTGGGTTAGTATCGTCTCGAGCGCCTTGACCCGCAAAGCAGGATCAGGCGGCAACAGCGCATGTGGGTGATTGTGATGCGGATGGTCGTGAGGCATGAATTGATCATGTGCTGCGGGGAACTGATTTGTCCAGTCTCTCAAAGCCGCCCTTGCCCCGGCCTATAAACTTGCATAGATACCGCGCATCGCGCAGAAAAGGGCCAAACGCCGCATGGAAAACGTTGTTCTTATTATCCATCTAATCCTTGCGATCGGTCTGATCGCCGTAGTGCTCATACAACGCTCCGAAGGGGGCGGATTGGGCATGGGCGGCGGCGGTGGCGGCGC
>JABITU010000090.1 GCA_018668195.1 Tateyamaria sp.
GATGCAATCCTTTTGGCACTAGCACCGCTTGGGCCAGCATCCGGCGTGATCACGACCACTCAGGCTGTGCGTTCACCAGCTGATATGGCGTCACTGCGTATGCGTGCATTGGACGATGCGCAGATTGCGATGTATCGAGCTTGGGGGTCCAGCGGCACCATCGTGCCTTGGGGTGAAGTCCCTGCTGGTCTGCAAACGGGCGTTATTGACGGCTATCTGAATTCACCGTTCATTCCTGTAATGTTTGGTCAAACAGACTTCATCAAAAACTTTGCCGATGCCGATGTAATCTGGCCACTGCGGGCCGTCATCGCATCCAAAGATTGGTACGATGGTTTGTCTGATGCGGATCGTGCAAGCGTTGATGCCGCCGTTGACACCGCAGATGCGGCCGCACGCGCATGGTTGGCAGATGCATCGGTCAACGGATTGCTCGCGCTTGAAGAAAATGGCGTGACAGTTCAGCGCCTGACACCAGAAGAGCGCGCGGTTTTCCGCGAAGCGTCTTTGCCGGTCTACGATTCAGACCTGATGACAGCAGAGGATACCGCGCTGTGGAAGTCCTTGTCTGACGACAACCGCTAAACACTTGGGCGGGTCGTGCAATACGGCCCGCCATCTTTTGAAACAGGATTATGAAGATGCGTCATATCATCATCAGCACCAGTGATTGCTTGCATTTTGTGATGCGCCGCGTAGCCGTTTTTGCGGTCTGTCTGATGTTCGTGACGGTCGTGGTCCAGATCATCGCGCGCTATGTCTTCTCCTCGCCCCCAGTGTGGACCGAAGATGTCGCCCGCTACGCGATGGTATGGACAGGGCTGCTCGGAGCCACGCTGTCATTTAAGACTCAGTCAGATGCTGTGTTGATGCAGAGTGTTTTTCCCGGCCCGCCGCATGATCTCGCCTTTTTTGCAAAAGCCGTCCAAAGCGTGGCGGTACTGACCTTTATCCTGCCAGTCATCTACTTTTGCTTTGTCGGACTACGAGGCGGTTTTGCAAAAGGGTATCTTGCACGGCAATCAGGTCTGACTGCTGATACCCTTGGCATCCCCATGGCATGGATATCTGTGGCGGTCCCTGTGTCGATGATCATTATTCTCATTCACCTCTTCGCGCGGTGGGCTGGCGACAATACTGTAGAAGAAACTGCCGCACAGCTTGATTAAACTCTCTATTTTTGGTCGCCTGTAACGTCAGCGCCCAGCCTGTCAGCTATGGCAAGCGCGAAAGGAAGATATCATGTATCATGAAAACTATTTGGGCGAGGCATTACGTGCTGCCAGCTTGGGCGCGGACCAAAGCCTATTCTTGCAAAATCATCAGACGGATGATGCGGTCACATATCAGGCCTTCTTTGCCAACGCCGAACGTATGGCGCAGATCTTGTTAGAAACTGGTGTTGCACCAGGTGACAGGGTGGCCGTTCAGGCGCCAAAAACCTTCGCGATGTTGGAGCTTTATGTCGCGACAGTCTTGGCTGGCGGCGTATTTCTGCCCCTCAACCCAGCCTATACTGCGAGTGAAATTACCTATTTCCTGACCGATGCAGAACCACGGATACTGGTGTGTGATCCGACGCGCGAGGGTGAACTTTCGCCTGTTGCAAAACAAGCGGGTGTTTCGGAGGTGCTGACGATTGGTGCCAATGAAAGCGGAACACTGGTAGAGCGGCGTGATGCGGTGGTGTCAGGGTTTACAGCCGTCAAGCGCGGACCAGATGATTTGGCCGCAATCCTTTACACTTCGGGCACGACCGGCCGATCCAAGGGGGCCATGCTGACACATCGCGCGCTGGCGTCGAACGCACAGACCCTAAAGGATGTCTGGCAGTTCAACGCGGATGATGTGCTGATCCACGCTTTACCGATTTTTCACACCCACGGGCTTTTTGTGGCGACGAACGTCACGCTGATGGCGGGGTCGTCTTGTATCTTCATGGCCAAATTCGACGCCGATGACATTCTGGATAACATGCCAAAAGCCACGGCGCTTATGGGGGTGCCAACGTTCTATGTACGCCTGCTTGAAGCTGATGGTCTGTCCAAAGCTTCGGCAGGTATGCGCCTTTTTGTATCGGGCTCTGCCCCATTGCTCGCTGAAACGCATGATCGTTGGCGCGCCGTGACTGGGCACGCGATACTCGAACGCTATGGTATGACCGAAACTAACATGAACACCTCTAACCCTTATGAAGGCGACAGGCGCGCAGGCACAGTGGGCTTTCCTTTGCCGGGTGTCGAGTTGTTGGTCACCGACCCCGTAACAAATGCGCCAATACCAAAAGGTGAGATCGGCGTACTCGAAGTACGCGGGACAAATGTCTTTGCGGGCTATTGGAAAATGCCCGAAAAAACCGCCGAGGAATTGCGCGACAACGGATTTTTCATCACTGGAGATCTTGGGCGCGTCGACGAGGACGGGTATATTCATATCGTCGGACGGCAAAAAGACCTGATCATCTCGGGTGGCTACAACATTTACCCAAAAGAAATCGAGCTTTTGATCGACGATCTGGCAGGGGTCGTTGAGAGCGCAGTCATCGGTGTCCCGCATCCCGATTTTGGCGAAGCCGTCGTCGCAGTCATTGTCGCCCAAGACGGTGCTGACATCACGGCGCAGGACATCTTGACTGGTATCAAGGAAAATCTGGCCCGCTTCAAACATCCAAAACACATCGCATTCGTCAAAGCGCTGCCCCGGAACGCCATGGGCAAAGTTCAGAAAAAGGCCTTGCGCGAGGAATACGACAAGGCCTTCTGGTGACGCTCGACGGTGACGCAATCTGGACTATGTGCAGCACGTAAAAGATCAAAAGGGAAAATGAGATGACAAAGGGCAATATCGCGCTAGCGATTTCGGCGTTGGAAACGCTACTCGGCGACCGCTTGTCGACAGGC
>JABITU010000091.1 GCA_018668195.1 Tateyamaria sp.
CAACATTAGGGTAACCCAGGTGTATCCCAGGTATTTATGAGAGCTTGTGCCCTTTGGCCTTGATAGCTGGATACCACCCAAGATGACTGCCAAGAATGCAGCATAGGCATGAGTGGGAATTGGGTTTTCTGCTGTATTTAAAATGCTCAGGTCCATGTTTTCTCCAAGTGCTCTCGCATGAACTCCAGAGCATACCCTGAACCGTAGCTAGCTGCCACTCCGCCCGAGGTGAAAACGGTGGGAAGCAGCCCTTTGCTACATTCTGCCCAGATGTCTGCTTTGCGGACAAAGCCAACCTAGGTGGGCCCTGATCCAACGTCTGCTTTTTCAAAGCTGCAAGTGTAGAGAAGAATTACCTGTTTGGGACGCTACACTTCAATGCGACTCTTGTTTCCGGAAACGTGTCTACGGCCCCCTGCAATTCGGGGTGCTCTTTTGCATAGTCCTGAATGCTGATCCCGTTGCGGGCCGCGTCTGCGGCTTGCCGCAGCGCGATGACGCCAGCGGCTGCGCCGCTTGGGTGGCTCAGGATGCCGCCGCCTGCACAGTAGATGAAGTCGTCATTGCCCAGCAAGGTGCGCGCCGGATCAATCTGCCAGACCGTTTGACCCGAGGAATAGACGGGCATTGCCAGATGTGCGGGGCCGCGTTCAGTAACCGGCGTTTGAACCGAGGTTGCGGATTGCGCGATTACATCATCAGTTTCGGTAAATTTGTTTGCCAGACCGTTCACATGCAGATGGTCCGCGCCCGCCAGGCGCCAGAGCTTTTGCATCACCGGAAAGCTGATCCCGATATCAGGCGAGCGGGAATAGATTCCCCACCCGGCACGGTGTCCATGGATTGTCATGGGGCTACGATTGCGTAGAGCGCGCAGGCCCGTGAGGCCGACAGAACTCATGCAGACCATCGCGCAGGTGCCGCCATGCGCCTCAAGAAGCTCCAGATTGCGCCACATCTGGTCAATTTCGTCGGTGAGATTAAAGGCATACATAACCCGTTTGCCGGTCTTGTCGGCATGGGCATTGAGCACGCGGGACACCTCTTTGACGCGTTCGTCGAACGGGCAATGGGGGCCGTTGGCCTGCAATTCGTCATCCTTGATAAAGTCGATCCCAGCCGCCACCAGCGTTTGCACAAGGGCGGCAGTTTCAGAAGGGTTCATGCCGACGCTGGGCTTGATTATGGTCCCGATGACTGGCCCTTGATGCCCTCCCATTAAGTCCCGCGTGCCCGAAGCCCCAAACTGCGGGCCGGGGTGTTCCATGGCGAAGGCGCTTGGCAGATTCATATCGACAAGGCGGATGGCTGAGAGTTCGGCTAGTTCAAACAGGTTCCCCGCCAAAGTGGACATAAGCGTTGGTAGGGAAGTTCCGAAATTGTCCAAGGACCAGCTGATGGTCACCAAGCCCCGTTCGTAATTGTTGCCGGTCTTGCGGCTGGGCAAGGACGGTGTCGCACGGCTGCCCGTGATCTCGATCCGTTCGATCCGAGCGGCAGAGCGTTTGCGTAATTCGTCTGTTTCGGCGGCCAGCCTTGTGAAGGTACCAGTGGATTGCTCTCCGGCAAGGACCTCTGCCGCGCGGGCGACGCCGACAGGCGATTCAATATCATAGGTTGCAGTGATGCGGTTCATTGTGGTCCTCCTCCGTTTCTGATCCAGCCGAAATAGTCATGGCTGCCCATCTGGCCGCCTTTAAGTGCAAGCTGCAGGCCGTCCATCGGCCCTTCAGCATGAGCTTGAAACAGCGCTGCACCTGGAATTGTCGGTGCCAGGGCCGTGAGGGCATAGATGCCCAGCTGACGCGTCGCATGGCCCGAGGTGTCCCCTCCTGAGACCACGGCGCGGCGCGCTCCGCTTTGCGTCAACGTCTGATGCAGAATGTGTCCCAGTGCTTCGCCTGTCTGTTGGTTGGCCGCGGCGATGTCCTGTGATGCGGCGGCTTTGAATGCCTCGACGGCTGGATCATCAGGGCCTTTGGCGGTATAGACGAGAGGATCGCGCCCTTGGCCGATGACCTCCAGACAGGCTGCAACCGTACGGGCCACCTCCTGGTCGAGCGTGTCCTGACTTCGGCAGACGCAGGTTGCATCAAATGGAATACCCGCGAAGCCGTTGGCCTTGGCCCAGGCAATTTGATCTGCGGTGGTGGGCGAGACGGAACCTGACACAACGACCATCCGGTTCGCCGGTCCGATCCCTTGTGGTGCGGCGACCTTGGCGATCTGCCCTGTATCCTGCCAGTGACGCACGAGGGCATACTCGACGCCTTGAGAGCCAACGACAAACGGGTTGGCCGCGCGCCCGTCCCAGAGTAGACGGCCAACGGCTGATTCAGTTCCGTCGTCCATGCAATCGAGTGTCACCACATCGATTCGGTCGGGGTTGGCCGCTGTCTTTGGCAGCTGCACTCTTGCGGATAAATCTTCCAGCGTCAGGCACCGAGTAACGACTTTTTTCGACTGTAGAGCGATATGTTTGGCCACGTCGGCTTCGGTCATCGGGGTGACCGGATGGCGCGACATTACGGGGTGTCGATCAAGTCGGCATACAGCGTCACCAAAGCCCGCGAACAGATGCCCGAAAGACTGGTAGCGTCGCATCTGTGGGGCGGCGATCAGGACTGGCACAGCGGCGGGCGAACATGCGCGCGCGCCTATCTCGATGGCGCGACCGATGGATCCCACGCTTGGCGAAGAATCCAGTGTAGAGCACACTTTATAATGCATGAGCGCTGGTTTCAAAGCGGCCAGCTGTGCGAAAACCCCGGGCAATTCTGCATCCATCCAGAGAGGCGATTGCGCGCGCGCCGTAGAGGCCACGCCGATCCCTTTGAGGTCGGGGTATTTCGCAAGCTGGTCCTGCGTTGGCGGCTCTAGAAACAGCATCGCGGGCAGCCCAGCAAAGGTCAAAACCTCCATCACCGCAGCGGCACCCGTGAAGTCATCGGCGTACCACGCAATCAGGGGGCCATCCCGCACTCTGTCTTTCGGTTGTGTCATCGCCCTTCGCCCCTCGCCGCATAAAAAACATTTGACATACAAACATGATTAGATACTCATCATACCAGTTGTCAATTCAATCCCGCCGGACCGCGGGAGCCACGGGAGGGTTTTTTATGACAAAGCTAGCTTTGTTTGGTGCAGGCGGGAAAATGGGCATGCGCCTTGGTGCGAACCTCGCCAAAACCGATGAATTCGAAACCATGCACGTTGAGGTCTCCGAGGCTGGTCAGGCCGCCGTTCGCGAAGCTTATGGTGTTGAGTGCGTGGATGTTGATGTGGCGCTGGATGGCGCAGACATCATTGTGCTGGCTGTGCCCGACACGGTTATCGGCAAAGTCGCCCATGGCATCATTGACAAAGTGAAGCCGGGCGCGATGATCTTTGTTCTCGATGGTGCGGCCCCCTTTGCGGGCCACCTACCTGAGCGTGCAGACATCACCTATTTCATGTCACACCCGTGCCATCCACCGATCTGGAACAACGAAAACACAACCGACGAACGGCGCGACTACTTTGGTGGCATTTCCGCAGATCAAGGCATCGTGAACGTCTTGGTTCAGGGGCCGGAAGAAGACTACGCTTTGGGGGAACGCGTTGGCAAAGCGATCTATGCCCCTGTTGTCCGCTCCCATCGCGTAACGCTTAAGCAGTTCGCTCTGCTGGAGCCCGGCCTCTCGGAGACCGTTAACGGTTCTTTAATGAAGGTTCTGCGCATGGCGATGGACGAAGTTGTAAAGAAAGGCGTCTCTTATGATTGCGCCCGCGACTTCTTGTTGGGTCACATGAACATCATGGGTGCGGTCATGTTTGACCAGCACCAAGGCGTCTTTTCTGACGCTGCCAACAAGGCAATCGAATTCGGGATTCCTGTCCTGATGAAAGACGACTGGCTGCGCTGTTTCGACGACGACGAAATCGCAGCAAGCGTCGACCGGATCACCTGATCCAAGAAGGTCGGGCAACTGCCCGAATTAAAAACGCTTAAGGGAGGAAACCAAATGCGTAAGATACACACAACACTTGCTGGGGCGGCAATGGCCGTTGGCCTTGTCACAACCGCGTCTGCTGAAACAACGCTGCGTATTCAGACACATCAGGGGCAATCATCGTCCTATGGTCAGGCAATTCAGGACTTTGTAGATTCTGTTTCTGTCATGTCCGGCGGCGACCTGAACATCGAAATGTTCTACTCGTCCTCCGTTGTGCCGTCTGCGGAAACCTTTGACGCCGCGATCAACAGCATTCTCGACTGTGATATGACCAACGGCAGTTATCAGGCTGGCAAGAACAAAGCGTTCCAGTTTGTGTCCGATACAATGGGTGGCTATGACTCCCCGTTGCAGTATCAGGCATGGGTCGAAATGGGCGGTGGCCGCGA
>JABITU010000008.1 GCA_018668195.1 Tateyamaria sp.
AAGAACTATTTTTACCCTGATCTGCCGCAGGGATACCAGATTTCGCAACTTTACCACCCCATCGTGGGTGAAGGCGAAGTGCTGGTGGAAATGGGCAACGGGACTGCGCGACTGGTGCGGATCGAGCGGATTCACATGGAACAGGACGCTGGAAAATCAATCCACGACATGGATCCCAACATGTCCTTTGTTGATCTTAACCGTACAGGCGTAGCGCTGATGGAGATTGTCTCGCGCCCTGACATTCGTGGCCCTGAAGAAGCGGCCGCTTATCTCACGAAACTGCGTCAAATCCTTCGCTATCTGGGCACCTGCAATGGCGATATGCAATCGGGTGCAATGCGCGCCGATGTCAACGTGTCGATCTGCTTGCCCGGTCAGTATGAGAAATATCAAGCGACGCAGGACTTCAGCCACCTCGGTACCCGCTGCGAGATCAAGAACATGAACTCCATGCGGTTTATACAGCAGGCCATCGAGGTCGAGGCACGCCGCCAAATCGCGATCGTCGAGAGTGGCGGAAAGGTCGATCAGGAAACCCGGCTTTATGACCCTGACAAGAGTGAAACCCGGTCCATGCGCTCTAAAGAAGAAGCACATGACTACCGCTATTTCCCTGATCCTGATCTGCTGCCCCTCGAGATTGAGCAAGCATGGGTCGACAATATTTCTGCCACTCTTCCCGAACTGCCTGATGCCAAGAAATCGCGTTTTATTAAAGATTTCAGCCTGACCGACTATGACGCGTCCGTGTTGACCGCCGAGACAGACACAGCAATCTATTTCGAAGAGGTCGCCGCAGGTCGCGATGGGAAACAGGCCGCCAACTGGGTGATCAATGAACTCTTTGGTCGCCTGAAAAAAGATGATCGCGACATCACTGTTTCGCCTGTGACACCTGCCCAATTGGGTGGTATTATCGATTTGATTGCCAAGGGCGATATCTCGGGCAAGATCGCCAAAGATGTGTTTGAAGTCAGCTATACGACCGGTCGCGACCCCGCCGAGATCGTCGAGACCGAAGGCATGAAACAGGTGACCGACACAGGCGCAATCGAGGCCGCAGTAGACGACATTATCGCCGCGAACCCGGCGCAAGTGGCCAAGGCCAAAGAGAACCCCAAGCTTGCAGGCTGGTTCGTGGGCCAGGTCATGAAAGCCACTGGTGGCAAGGCCAATCCCAAGGCCGTGAACGAATTGGTGGCGAAAAAGCTGAACAGCTGATAGCCGCCGCCGATACAATCTATGATGACATAGCTGAAAACAGCTGACACCATATTTCGCCCTGAAATCTTTGATCTTTGGCAGAGTTGGCTGTTTCAAATTTTCCGCTTAACTGTTTTATACGACGCGATATTAACAGTTTCGTCAGCGCACGGCTTTGTGGCTTCAACACGTGCCCTGTTCATCCACGCAAGAGCGGCGCATGACCTCTTTCCATCACCTGAACCCTATCCTAGTCTACCAAGGCACAGATAGAGAAAGGCCTGCCATGTCCGCTCCGTTCCGCTCGTCGCTTCGCACCGTTCGTCCTGAATGGATCGACTATAACGGCCATCTCAATATGGCTTATTACAATGTACTCTTCGACGAATGCGCCGATGAGATTTATGAGCAGATGGGGTTTGGTCCCGACTATCATTCTGCCACAGGCAACACGACCTATGTTGCTGAATTTCATGTGGCTTATGTACGCGAATTGCATGTCAACGACCCTGTCACCATTACCTTTCAGCTGATTGATTTCGATGCTAAACGCTTTCATTCTTATCAGGAAATCTGGCATCAGGATGGATGGATGGCCGCCACAGGCGAGGCACTGACGCTTCATGTAGATCAATCCGGCCCACGTGTCGCTCCAATGCCTTCCGATGTTCTGGCAAAGGTCACTGAGCTACACGAAAAGCACGCAAATCTACCCCGTCCTGATAGGGTCGGTGCAAGCATCGGGCTCAAACCAAGATCGGGCGTTACGCGAAAACCCTGACTTAACCACCGCGCCTGAAAATCCAAAATTTTAACATTTTAAGCGTTGCCTGGTGCTTCAGGCATTCTTTCAATGATAAAGAAGAATACAGATTGTCTGCTAGAGACACATCATTTTATGTGCCGCAACAAAATCAACTGCCAAATCAAAAACATCGGCATGAAGCGCGCTAAAAATCCATGCGCTGACCCTAGGTTAGGTTTCACAACGTGTGGCTCTGCAACATAAGCGAGAGAATTTACGGTGGGTCAGCCGTAACGGTGCCCCTGCGAGATTTAATTGCGCAAAGGACAGGCCACAGATCAACGCATGCGAATGCGCGCTCACATGTCCAGATCTAGCGCCAAGGCGTGAATTCGACCGATCAGGTCCGGACCTAAAGCAGTGTGCACTGCTCGGTGACGTGATACTCTATTTTTTCCTTTAAAAACATGGCTTCGCAACATGACATTAAAATGACTTTCGCCAGTGGCGGGTGCACCAGCGTGGCCCGAATGGCTGGCGCTGTCATCAACGACAGTGATCTCGCGCGGGTCAAAGGCCGTGCGCAGCTTATCTTCGATCTCCTGCCTGACTGACATTTTTTTTCGCCACCCCCTTCAATCCTCGTCACCAGAGTTTAAACTGTATCGCCTGAGTCGGAAAGGACAGTTCTTATGCGCAAATCAGATCCCTTTGGTTTCGACATGTCTGTGTCGTCAGCCAAGAAGAAGAACCCGCGCGGCCGCCGCGGCATGTCTGGGGCGTCAGAGACGTCGACGCGGATCTGCGATCATGAGGGTTGCCAGGAAGCAGGCAAATTTCGCGCGCCCAAAGCGCCAGATGTTCTGGATGATTTTTTCTGGTTCTGCCAACAGCATGTGCGCGAATATAACCTCAAGTGGAACTTCTTTGATGGCACCACAGAGGCCGAGATCAACGCACAACAATCCAAGGATAAAGTGTGGGAGCGCGCCACCAAACCGATGAGCGATCCCGAGGCGCGCGCCTGGGCCCGATTGGGCATTGAAGACCCCCACCAAGTTCTGGGCAATAACAGCACTCAAAACCCTGGGCGCAACAAACCGGGCGGCGGGCGCAAGCTGCCCCCTACTGAAAAGCGCGCACTCGAAATTCTGGACATTGCCGACCCCGACACCAAAGCCGATGTTCGAAAGGCATACAAAGCGCTGATAAAAGTGCTGCACCCAGATATGAACGGCGGCGATCGAAGTCAGGAAGAGCAACTACAAGAGGTTGTCTGGGCTTGGGACCAGATCAGAGACAGCCGGAATTTCCGCGACAAATAAAGCGACCCCAGACGGAAATATAACTTAGTAACGGCGCTTGCACTTTCCCTTGCCCTTTTCCGGTTTATGTTGCACCACCGACGGCGCGCCAGAGTGTGGCGTAGTCTGATTTAAAGGAAGATGCGAAATGGCAGACGGCGGTATGGATATTAACGCAAAACCAAGCGCGGAAATTTCTGTACGCGAGGTCTTTGGGATTGACACTGACATGGTTGTCAAAGGGTTCGCAGATCGAAACGATCGGGTGCCCGAACTTGACAGCACCTACAAGTTCGATCCCGATACGACCTTGGCAATTCTTGCCGGGTTTTCCCATAACCGCCGGGTGATGATCCAAGGCTATCACGGGACGGGCAAATCGACCCATATCGAACAGGTCGCCGCCCGCCTGAACTGGCCCACCGTGCGTGTGAACCTCGACAGCCACATCAGCCGGATCGACCTGATCGGCAAGGATGCGATCAAACTGAAAGACGGTAAACAAGTTACTGACTTTCAAGAAGGTATCTTGCCTTGGGCGTTACGCACGCCAACAGCAATCGTTTTTGACGAATACGATGCGGGCCGGGCCGACGTAATGTTCGTGATCCAGCGTGTGCTGGAAGTGGACGGCAAGCTGACCCTGCTCGACCAAAACAAAGTGATCGAACCACACCCCTATTTCCGGATCTTTGCGACCGCCAATACGGTGGGCTTGGGCGACACCACCGGCCTCTATCATGGCACGCAACAAATCAACCAAGGGCAGATGGACCGTTGGTCGCTGGTTGCAACGCTTAATTATCTGTCAATCGATGCAGAGACAGCGATCGTTTTGTCCAAAAACCCACATTATAACACTGCCGAAGGACGCAAGACCGTCAAACAGATGGTTACTGTGGCCGATCTGACGCGGACGGCCTTTATGAATGGCGATCTGTCAACGGTCATGTCACCCCGCACCGTCATTGCATGGGCGCAAAACGCCGAAATTTTCCGCAATGTCGGCTACGCATTCCGCCTGTCCTTTCTGAACAAATGCGACGAGCTGGAACGCCAGACAGTCGCCGAGTTCTACCAACGCCTGTTTGACGAGGAGTTGCCCGAAAGCGCGGCAAGCGTGAGCCTTGGGTAAATTGCCGAGCAATGCGGCGCAGTCAGTTTGATTGCTTGCGTGAAACCTGCAAGGATTAACCAAGCGCCACCAGCAACCCGAAAGCTGCCATGAGCACCTCTTCTGATAACCCCGCTGATCCGTTCAAAAAGGCCCTCGCCGAGGCCACCAAAGTACTGGCAAATGATCCGGAGCTGAATGTCAGCTATTCCGTAGATCCGTCAGGCGTGTCGGGTGATGCGATGCGGCTTCCGCAGGTATCGCGCCGGATGACCCGAGATGAGGTCATGCTTGCACGTGGCACGGCAGACGCCTTGGCCCTGCACCGGCGCTATCATAACGGGCAAACCCACGCCCGATATTCGCCGCAAGGGGACATGGCGCGTGAGCTATACGAGGCGATGGAAACAGCCCGCTGCGAGGCGGTGGGTGCGCGTGACATGCCCGGCACCGCGGGCAACATTGACGTCAAAATCAAGTATGATGCCATGCGCAAGGGTTATGACCAGTGCAAGCAGGCCAGCGATGTGCCCTTGTCTGCGGCCGCCGGTTACATGATCCGCCATCTTGCAACAGGTCGCGAGCTGCCCGCCGGGGCCAAAAATGCAATGGAATTGTGGCGCGGGTTTATCGAAGATCAGGCCGGCGGAACACTCGAGAATCTGCAAGAGATCCTTGAGGATCAGGGGGCCTTTGCCCGTTTTGCCCGCCAGATTATCAGCGATCTCGGCTATGGTGATCAACTTGGCGATGATCCCGATCAACTGGACGAAGATCAGGAAGACGAAGCCGAAGAAGGTCAGGACGAAGATCAGGATCCAGACAGTACTGGCCAGGACGAACAAGATCAGGAAAACGAAGACGCAGCACCTGAATCATCGCAAGATGAACAGCAGGATTCCAGCCAAGCTCAGGTCTCAATGGATGACATGGCCGATCAGGAACTGGGTGAAGAAGCCGAGATGCCCGAAGGCGAAGCACCACTGGAGCCACCCGCCCCGCAACCGGTTAGCGAAGCCGACCCCGATTACCTCGTGTATCTAGATTCCCACGATGAAGAGATCAAAGCCGAGGATCTTGCCGAACCAATCGAACTTGAGCGTTTGCGCGCCTATCTGGATCAACAGCTAGAGCCACTCAAAGGTGCGGTAAGCCGCTTGGCCAACAAGTTGCAGCGCAGGCTTCAGGCGCAACAAAACCGGTCATGGGAGTTCGATCTAGAAGAAGGGACGCTGGATGCCGGTCGTCTTGCCCGGATCGTGGCCAATCCAACAACGCCGCTGTCCTTCAAGGTAGAGAAAGACACCGAGTTTCGCGACACATGCGTCACGCTTTTGCTGGACAATTCCGGCTCGATGCGTGGACGTCCCATTTCGATTGCCGCGATTTGTGCCGATGTGCTGGCCCGCACCCTTGAACGGTGCAACGTCAAAGTCGAGATCCTGGGCTTTACTACCCGCGCATGGAAAGGTGGGCTGGCCCGCGAAGCGTGGCTGAACGACGGTCGCCCGACGCAACCGGGGCGTCTGAATGACCTTCGGCACATCATCTATAAATCTGCGGATGCGCCCTGGCGCAGAGCGCGACCGAACCTTGGCCTTATGATGAAAGAGGGGCTGCTCAAGGAAAACATCGATGGCGAGGCTCTGGAATGGGCGCATCGTCGCATGGCTGCTCGGCCCGAGGCACGCAAGATCCTCATGGTAATCTCTGATGGCGCCCCAGTAGATGACAGTACCCTGTCAGTGAACCCGGCCAACTATCTTGAAAAACACCTGCGTGACGTGATCGCAATGGTCGAGCGCAAGAAACAGGTCGAGCTGCTGGCGATTGGGATCGGGCATGATGTGACCCGATACTACGACCGCGCTGTCACCATAACGGATGTCGAACAATTGGCCGGTGCCATGACCGAGCAATTGGCGGCTCTGTTCGACAGTGACCCGCGCGCCCGAGCACGCATAATGGGGATGCGCCGCACAGGCTGAAACCATTTCTTCGGGACAGTTTTCAAAATAGGAAAAGAGGGACGCGGCATGTTTCAGAGTTTCGAAGTCACCGCGCGGCCCGAACAGGGGCCACCGCGTATTGCGGCTCTGCGCGCGCAATTGACCAAAGAAAATCTCGACGGCTTCTTGGTTCCGCGCGCCGATGCTTATCAGGGTGAGTATGTCTCGGTCCGTGACGAGCGTTTGTCTTGGTTGACCGGTTTTACCGGATCAGCAGGCTTTTGTGCTGCTTTAAGCGATGTCGCGGGCCTTTTCATTGATGGCCGCTATCGCACGCAGGTCAAGGCGCAAACAGCAGACGTATACACCCCTGTGCCATGGCCCGAAGTTTCGCTTGCTGACTGGCTGATCGAACAGCTGCCCAATGGCGGGCGCGTCGGGTTTGATGCGTGGTTACACACACCCGGCCAAATCAGTCAGGCCGAGAGGTTACTGTACGGCACAGGCATTACATTGGTCCAGTCCGATAATCTGGTTGACCGCATCTGGGAAGATCAGCCATCACCGGCCGCCGCCCCAGCAAAGGTTCACCCCATTGAATTCGCAGGCGAAAGCCACATCGATAAATGTGCGCGCCTTGGTCAGTCCCTAACGCAAATGGGTGCAGCATCTGCCGTCATCACATTGCCTGACAGCCTGTGCTGGCTGTTGAACATCCGCGGCGCGGACATTCCACGTAATCCCATCGCACAGGGCTTTGCCGTGCTGCACGCGGATGGCACCGTCGATCTGTTCATGGACAAAGTGAAACTGGCCGAGGTTCGTGACCATTTGGGGACTGCAATCACCTGCCACGACCCGGTAACATTTTTAGACATGTTGGAACGTTTGCCCGGCTCAGTTCTGCTCGACAAGTCGTCAGTCCCCGTGCGCGTAGCAGACGTCATCGATAACAAGGTTCAGTGGGGCGACGACCCTTGCGCCCAGCCCAAAGCCTGCAAGAATGCCGCCGAAATTAGCGGCAGCGCCAAAGCGCATTTGCGCGATGGGGCCGCAGTTGTCGAACTGCTGGCATGGCTCGATAACCAACCTGCAGGAAGCCTGACAGAAACACAGGCTGTGACCAAGCTTGAAACCCTGCGCCGTCGCGACAATGCGCTTCAGGATATAAGTTTCGAAACCATCGCAGGCACTGGCCCAAACGGTGCAATCATGCACTACCGGGTCACCGCCGAAACTGACAGCCCACTGCAAGACGGGCAACTGATCGTACTGGACAGCGGAGGGCAGTACCTCGATGGAACAACCGATATTACCCGAACCATTGCCATTGGAGACCCTCCAGAAGAGGCATGTGCGGCCTTTACCCGCGTTTTGATGGGCATGATCGCTATGTCGCGGCTGCGCTGGCCCAAGGGATTGGCTGGGCGTGATATAGAAGCCATCGGCCGTGCGCCCTTGTGGTACGCGCATCAGGATTTTGACCATGGTCTAGGCCACGGTGTGGGAGCATATCTGTCAGTGCACGAAGGCCCGCAGCGACTTAGCCGTGTCAGCACGGTACCAATCCAAGCTGGCATGATCCTGTCTAATGAACCCGGCTATTACCGGGAGGGGGCGTTCGGTATCCGCCTTGAAAACCTGATCGTCGCTGAGACGGCCACCACCCCCCAAGGCGGCGATGAACACCGAAACATGCTACGGTGGCGCACTCTTACTTTTGCCCCCATAGACCGCCGGTTGATCATCAGCGATATGCTGGATAAACCGACACGCCTGTGGCTGAATAGCTATCACGCAGAAACGTTGGACAAGATCGGACCGCGGGTTTCACCAGATACGCGCTTATGGTTAGAACAGGCGACTGCCCCACTGTAGGTTCGGACGCAGTTGCGATTCATCTGTTTCGAGCTATCTTCCCATCAGCGACAGGCGAATAATAACGAGGTAGAGCCATGGCCGATCACATTAAGGTCCTAAAAGCACACGGAACATGGAGCGTTCGCGCCGGTGGAGCGGTACTCGGAGAAACCTCAAACGCGTTTGAACTGTTTGAAGGGGAAGCACCGCCGGTAATCTACTTTCCTCGGAACAATATCGCCATGGCCTTCCTCGACCGCACGGATACCTCTACGCATTGTCCCAAAAAGGGCGATGCCAGCTATTTTTCCGTAGTGACCAAGTCACAAACACTGAAAAACGCAGTGTGGAGCTATGAGAACCCTAACGATTGCGTTGCCCAGATCAAAGATCATCTGGCGTTCCGCTCTGGCACAGAAATCACAATCGAACAGATCTGATCAACTGGGCAAGGGTCGGCGGGTGGGCGCTTTTTGCGCGTATGCGCAAAACAGAGCACCAGACGGCCTCAGCTGTGCTCTTCTGCTGCCGTAGCGGCCAACGCTCGATTATAGGCTTTTAGCGCATCCACATGAAACAATGCGCCCTGCAACTGCGGTGCATTACCTTCGCCGGTCAACGTCACCACAGGTATAAAGGGCACCATTGCACGGTCGAAAATCGGCAAAGCAACCTCAAGCGTTGCCCCAGCATCCACATAGATCCCGTCGCCAATCATTTGCCAACATCGCGCGTCATCAGCCGCGTGCGGATGCTCAGGCTTGCGCATCACAGTGCTGATCCGGAACATCGCCAAAAGATAGGCCTGCGGCCCCGCTGCCAAATGCACACCGCGCCGTTCTATTTGGGTCAAAAAGAAACTGCGATCCACCAAGCGTGACGCAATAGCAGTCGACATAGAAACGGCGACCATAACAGCCAGCCCAGTTTGCCAGTCGCCTGTAAGCTCAAAGACAATCAAGGTCGTTGAAATCGGCGCCCCCAACACGGCCGCTGCCACCGCTCCCATCCCGGCCAAAGCATATAGCGTGACCGCGCCTGAAACATCAGGCAAAAGCGCTGTCGCCACCAGACCAAAGCCAAGCCCCGTCAGCGCGCCCAGCATCAACGAGGGCGAAAAAACTCCGCCCCCCATACGTCCGGCCATCGTTATAGCCACCGCAGCTGTCTTAAGTACTGCAAAAACGACGACGTCATTCAACACCAACTGACCCGTTAATGCCCGCGACGTAGTCTCGTACCCAACGCCAATGATGTGCGGGTAAAAAATCGCCATGCCACCCAGCATAGCACCAGCCATCGCAGGCCGAAGCCAGCGCGGCATGCCCATACGGTTCTGAAAGGCCGTACCCAAATCGTCGGTCCAAAAAATTGCCTTCATCAGCACGACGGCCACCAGACCAGACACAAGGCCCAACATCAGAAACGCTGGTAATTCTTGGTAAAACGCCAGCCTGTTAGGCTCAGGCAACATAAACTCTGTCACCCCACCAAATTGTAACCGGTTGATAACTGTTCCAGCAACGCTGGCAATCACAATCGGGGCGAAAGCATGCATCGCAAAGTGACGCAACACCACCTCAAGCGCGAACAAGGCGCCAGCGATCGGTGCATTGAAACTTGCTGAAACCGCAGCTGCTACAGCGCATCCCAGCAAGTCACGCCCCGTAATGCCATCCGCCTTGACCCATCGCGATACCTTGGTCGAGATTACAGCGGCAATATGCACCACTGGCCCTTCTCGCCCGGTCGATCCGCCCGAGGATAACGTGATGAAACTGGCAAATGCCGACGCAACACCCGCGCGCGTACCAACGCGGCCCTCGTGCATGGCCGCACCTTCGATCACGTCGGCAACGCTGCGAACCGTCCCGTCGCGGGTAAAGTTGTGCAGAATGATGCCGGTCAAAAGCCCACCGACGATCGGGATTATCAAGATCAGGTACCACGGCAAAGATGAAGCAAAACTGTGTAAATTCTGGACATCAACCGTGCCGTATAACCAAGCTTGTAGCGCCTCGATCCCCTTGCGAAAAAAGAGCGCCGCAGTGCCCGCAGCTATTCCCACGGCAAGGGCAATGAACCAGAATTGTATTTGCCCAGGACCTTGGGCGCGCAATACTTGCCACACCGGTTTGCAGGCAGTTACTGCCTGACCGAGCAGCGTGTTCAGGATCGGGGGCTTGGATGCGGACATTTGATGCGCGTCGCCAAAAAACTTTGTGTCTTATCGTCCTTAGGCTATGAACAGCCCAGTGAAAAGCCCACAACCCAACGCAGCAAGCAGCAAACCCAAAAATTCACAGATGCAAAAGCGCACGCGCAGCGCTTCGCGCCTGTTCAGTTATCGTATCCCCCGCCAACATGCGCGCAATCTCGTCCACCCGGTCAACCGTATCAAGCGGTACAACTGTGGACGTCGTCATACCCTGATCGATTTGCTTTTCAACCCGCCAATGATGCGCACCCAAAGCCGCCACTTGAGGAGAATGGGTGACAACCAGAACCTGCCCTCCATCACCCAATGAGACCAAACGTCTGCCCACCGCATCAGCAGTGGCGCCCCCCACCCCCCTGTCAATCTCGTCAAAGATCATGGTCAATCCGGACTGCCCCTTTGTCAGGCACACTTTCAGCGCAAGCAAAAAGCGGCTCAATTCGCCCCCAGACGCAATCTTGTTCAACGGACCTGATGGCGCACCGGGGTTCGTGGCAACAGTAAATGCAACCGCATCCACGCCGCTGGGACCTGCCACGTCTTGCGCAATCTGGGTTGCGAATACGGCGCGCTCCATCTTGAGCGGCGCCAGCTCTTCCATCACGGCACCATCAAGCTTGGACGCCGCCGAAGTGCGCGCTTTAGTCAGGGCCGCGGCAGCGCCGTCATACGCCTCTTGCACAGCCTCTAGGTCGCGGCGCAACTGCGCAAGATCGGCATCACCCGCATCCAGAGCTGCAAGCTTTGTGCGCAGGTCATCGGCAAAGTCCGACAGATCATCAGGCGCCACCTGATGCTTACGAGCAAGACCCCGAATGGCAAAAAGACGTTCTTCGGTATCCTCCAGTTCCGACGGATTAAAATGCAGCTTATCGAGCGCGCTGACAATGCCTTCAGCGGCATCGTCCAGTTCGACCATGGCGCGGTTCAAAGCTGACAATGGCGCATCCAAGTGCCCCTCTGCTTTATCAGACACCCCATCGAGCCATTTTACCGCGTCACTGATCGACCCTTCAGCGCCTTGATGACCTAACACATGATGCGCGCGCTGCACATCTTCCAAAATTCGCTCGCCCCCCTGCATCAGACGGCGACGCGCGTCCAGTTCTGGTTCTTCTCCGGGCTGTGGATTCAGCGCATCCAACTCAGCCACGGCGTGACGCAAATAGTCCTCTTCGGCGCGGATTGTGGCCATTGTGGTCTCAGCTGTCGCAAGAGCTTTACGAGCCTTGCCGACCGCGGCCCATGCCGTTCGCGTCTTGTCACGCAACGTGTCGAGGCTCCCGAAAACATCTAGAATATCGCGGTGCCCGCGCGGGTTCAGCAGGCCACGATCGTCGTGCTGGCCATGGAGTTCCACCAGCGTCTCTGAGAGCGCGCGCAGCACCTCACCCGAGCAACGCCTGTCGTTGACCCAAGCCGTCTTGCGCCCATCAGCGGTATTTACCCGGCGCAACACCAGCTCGTCACCGCCGGGCAGCCCAGCCTCGGACAGGATCGTCTGCGCGGGATGGTCTTTGGCCAGATCAAACCAAGCTGTGACCTCGCCTTGCGCAGCACCCTGACGCACAAGATCAGCCCGCCCGCGCCATCCCAAGACAAAACCTAAACTGTCAAGTAGAATCGATTTTCCCGCACCAGTTTCACCAGTCAGAACGTTCAGCCCTGGTTGAAATGCAAGTTCCAGCCGATCGATGATCAGCATGTCCGAAATATCAAGCCCACGCAGCATGTTCGTTCACCAAATGCCCCTAAGCCAAGACCGAATATTACAGCCAACGGCCCTTTATCATCTGGCGATAGATCTGTCTCAGCCAGCCATCCCCGCGTGCCCGAGGTTCAAACCCGCGCCCCGTCAGCAATTTATAGCTGTCATCGTACCATTCGGTGGCTTGATAGTTGTAGCCCAAAATAGCGCCCGCGGTTTGCGCCTCGTCCGTCAACCCTAGTGACAGATAACTTTCGACCAAGCGGTGCAACGCCTCGGGCGTGTGGCTGGTCGTTTGGAAATCTTCTACCACAACACGGAACCGGTTGATCGCAGCCGTGTAGCGCCCACGGCGCAAGTAGTAGCGACCTACCTCCATCTCCTTGGCGGCAAGATGATCAAAAGCGAGGTCGAATTTTAGGATCGCTGACTTGGAATACTCACTGTCAGGATAGCGCTCAATCACTTTGCGCAAAGATTGCAATGCCTCAAATGTCAGTCCCTGGTCGCGACCAACTTCGTCGATTTGATCATAGTAGCTGAGCGCTAGCAAATACTGCGCATAGGCCGCGTCATCATCATCTGGGTAGAAATCTATAAATCTCTGCGCCGCTGACCGGCTATTGGGATAGTCCTTGTCCCTATGGTGGGCAAAGGCTTGCATAATCAGCGCCCGGCGCGCCCAATCAGAATAGGGATAAAGCCGCTCGATCTCGGAAAAGTAAAACGCAGCCTCGGTGAGGTTACCATTCTCTAGCTCGAATTCACCCCGACCAAAGATTTGTTCTGCAGTAAAGTTTTCTAGCGGAATTTCAGTCTGGTTGAAAAAGCCGCCCGACGTTGGTCGGCCGCTTCCGCCCCCGCACGCTGATAGAGCGGCTGCCATAGCCATCACAACTGCGAGACGCGTCATGGTTTTGCCCCGGATCATGCCTCGCCACTCCCAAAGATACCGTACACCGCCCCATTTTCAGGCTGTTGATCTGTCTCTAGCACATTAAATCCTGCGGGGAAAATGACGAATTTGCCTTGCCTCAGGCAACGGCTGGTATCTCATCCCAAACGAGGCCATAACCTGGCAAACGCGCAGCGGTAGACGCATTGCATTTGATCATGTGCACCGCGCCCGGGGTGGCGAACAGTTTTCGCAAAAGCTGGTTGGTCAGCGCGTGCCCCGCCCGCTCACCCACATAATGACCGATTAATGGCGCACCAGCGAGGGCCAGATCGCCAAGAGCGTCTAGCATTTTGTGGCGCACGGGTTCGTCTGCGTGGCGCAGGCCGCCAGGGCTTGTCACCCGATCACCGTCAAATACCACCGCGTTCACGCCTGGCGACCCGCCCAAAGCAAGGCCGCTTGCCTGCATTTTCTCAACATCGCCCATCCGGCAAAACGTGCGGCTGTCGCTCAACTCGCGAACAAAGCTGCCGTTGGACATGTTCAAAGACTTGGACTGGCGCCCAATTGCAGCATCAGAAAAATCGATATGAAAGTCGATGCGCATGATGTCAGAGGGGTATATTGATGCTTTCGCCGCGCCGTGCATCACGGACACAGTCTTTAATACTTCAAATGCCCGCACATGCGCTGGCAAGCGGCGCAAACCTTGCTGCATTACGCCGCGCACGAATGGCACGGCTGACCCATCCAAAATGGGCACTTCCGGGCCATCGATCTCGACCAGCGCATTGTGCACACCGCAGCCTGCCAGAGCGGCCATAATGTGTTCAACTGTGCTGACCTCTACACCTGAATCATTGACCAGCGTTGTGCAAAGTGGCGATTGACGCACCGCATCCCATCGGGCGGGCACCATCGTGTCGCGCGCATCGATATCCGTGCGTTGGAACCAAATGCCGTGCTCAGCCATCGCAGGGCGGATCGTCAACCGCGCAGACTTTCCAGAATGCAATCCGCGTCCAACGAATGTAATTGGCGATTTGACAGTCGTTTGCATCGTCCCCACTCCGCGCTTACCTATCGACAATGTTGGTAAAAGACTGTGGGAGAACACTCAACTCAATCTTTGTAACATTCTGAAACATGGCTGTTACAAATGAGCAATTATGCGCGCATAGTTAAATTAAAGGGGTTTTAATGATAAAAAAGGGACATCAAATGCCCCTGTTTTTTTGAATAAATAAGCGTCTTTTAGTTGGCCTGACGCCGCAGAAACGCTGGAATTTCGATCCGTTCCTGATCAGGATCCACAGCCTCGGTTGGTTGCGGTGCAGGTGCCTGAGCCGATGCTGCCGTGTGGTTTTGCATAGGTGGCTGTTGGCGCGCGGGCCGCTCGCCCTGACCCGATTCCTGCGAGCCCGTCATTCGGTTGATCAAGGAGTTGATACCAAAACGCGGCTTTTCACCAGTAGTGGCTGGTTGTTCAGACTGCGGAGCTGGCGTCTGTTGTTTGTTCACCTTTTGGCTGGCTGCACGCAGGCGCGCCAACATCTGCGGCGACGGGGTGCCGGGGGAGGGCGCACGCGGAGCAACGAACTGTTCAGGGGCGCTCGGCTCAGGCAGAGGCGCCGGCTCGAATGCATCTACTTGCGGCTGGTAGGCCGGAGGAGGTAAATCATCGGCCGCTTCAGCAGGGGCTTCAGCGACAAAGTCATCTTTGGTCAACTCCTGTGCTGCTGCTTGCTCGACTTCTACACGCTGGAACAGCGACGGCTCTTCACCATCCGCGGTAATGGGCGCGTGTTCCGCCTCAAGATCAGATTGCGCGCCCGCCTTTTCGGCTGTGACCGACTGAGCCAGCGGCGCGGCCATGCTGCGGCGCGGGACCGGCAGCGCATTTTGCACTTCGCTGGCATCAATACCGGTTGCAACAACACTGACACGCATGATGCCTTCCATCGCCGTATCGAGTGTCGATCCAACGATGATGTTGGCTTCTGGATCCACTTCTTCGCGAATCCGGTTTGCAGCTTCGTCGAGCTCAAACAATGTCAGATCGTGTGCACCCGTAATGTTGATCAACACACCCTTTGCGCCGCGCAACGAGATTTCATCGAGCAGCGGATTGGCAATCGCCTTCTCTGCAGCCTGAATGGCACGGTCTTCGCCCTCAGCCTCGCCTGTGCCCATCATCGCCTTGCCCATCTCGTCCATCACGGCCCGAACATCTGCGAAATCTAGATTGATCAGGCCGGGCCGCACCATCAGGTCGGTCACGCCTTTGACCCCCTGATAAAGAACGTCGTCAGCCATCGAGAACGCTTCGGTAAAGGTGGTCTTTTCGTTAGCCAATCGGAACAGGTTCTGGTTCGGGATGATGATAAGCGTATCGACCATTTTTTGTAGCGCTTCGACCCCATCCTCAGCCTGGCGCATGCGCTTGGCACCTTCAAACTGGAAGGGCTTTGTCACGACGCCAACGGTCAGAACACCAAGTTCGCGTGCTGCTTGTGCAATTATTGGCGCTGCCCCAGTGCCCGTACCACCCCCCATGCCGGCGGTGATAAAACACATATGAGCGCCGGCCAAATGGTCGACAATCTGTTCAATTGATTCCTCGGCAGCCGCGGCACCGACAGTGGCGCGCGCACCAGCCCCCAACCCTTCTGTGATCTTGATGCCCAGCTGAACCCGGCTTTTTGCAGTCGACTGCTGAAGTGCCTGCGCATCGGTATTTGCGACGACAAAATCAACACCATCCAGTTCTTTATCGATCATGTTATTGACCGCGTTGCCTCCCGCTCCGCCGACACCAAAGACAGTTATACGGGGCTTGAGCTCGTCATGCCCGGGCATTGTAAGGTTCAAAGTCATCGCAAGTTCCGCCTGTATAGTTTGCCGCATTCGCGGGAGTTTTTATGCCTTATTAAGTATATTGTTAACGTCAAGGTGCTCCAACGTCACCCAAAAAACACATTTTAGGCGCAAAATATGGGCGATTTCCCGCTCTTTTTTGCTGCATATCCACCAATATGCCACATCTTGCGATCACCAGTTGTCTCTAAACCATTTCACAGCGCGGCGCAGACTTCTGGCCGGATAACGATCGTGTGGAATATCAAAATCCCACCATTCGTCTTGTGGATGCGCCGCAAAAAGCGCAAGGCCCACCGCGCTGGCAAAGCCTGGGCCAGTCGCTGCTTGTGGCAGCCCATGCACCCGCAAGGGCCGGCCAAGGCGCACCTGTTGGCCAAGAATCTTTGAGGCAAGACCATCAAGGCCCAATATCTGACTGCCTCCGCCAGTAAGTACGATCTGCTGGCTCGGAAGGTGATCAAAACCCGCTGCATCAAGGCGTGCCCGCACCTCTTCAAGGATTTCTTCGACCCGTGGGCGCATTATCCCGATCAGTTCGGCCCGGCTCACGGTACGTCGGTCGTGCTCATAATCGCCAGTCTGTCCGCCGATCTCAATAGGGTCGCGGTCATCCATTCCAGTGGCCTGAATGCCACCGTGAAACGTCTTGATCCGCTCGGCCGTCGCCATTGGAACCTGTAGCCCCATTGAGATGTCACTGGTAACATGATCGCCACCCATACGAACGGCATCAGCGTAGATCATGTGCTTCTTGATGAAAATCGAAACGCCGGTAGATCCGCCGCCCATATCGATGCAGGCCGCCCCTAATTCCTGTTCATCCTCGACCAATGTCGCAATTCCCGAGGCATAAGCGGACGAGGCTACTCCGGCCAGTTCCAAATCACAGCGCTTGATACAATGCGCCAAATGTTGAACCGCCACGGCATCGACTGTCAGCATATGTAGATCAACAGCCAAATCCGTGCCCAACTGCCCACGCGGATCCGAGAGGCCCGACCGGTGGTCCAGCGCAAAGTTCACTGGCTGCGCGTGCAGCACTTCGCGATCAGATCCATAGTCGGGCACATCACAGCGCGAAAGAACCCGGGCGACGTCTTCTTCGGTAACAACCCTGCCCTGCACATCCACTTGCGCATCTAGCCCATAGCTGCGCGGCTCTGCCCCAGCAAAGCAAGCAATTACATGATCCACGCGGATACCAGCCATTTTCTGTGCCGCCTGAAGGGCAGTGCGAATGGCGCGTTCAGTTTCCTGAATGGCAAAGATTTCGCCGAAACGAACCCCACGCGACTGGGTCGTTGCAGCCCCGATTACGCGAAAACCCGATTGTCCGGCCAGCGAACCGATCTCGCCATCTTCGCCCAGTTTCGCGGTGCCGTCAAAACGCAAAACCAAGCAAGCGATCTTGGAACTGCCTACGTCCAAAATCGCCACAACACCGCGCTGCATTGCGATTTTGCGCATGTTGCGCATGTTGCGCTGGTTTGAATAGAAATCAGTCATTGTCTCTATCTTTTCTCCAAATTCAGTTGTCGGATGCGCCGCCATTCTTCAGTGGCAGTTGCATTCATGCGGACCGTTGGGCGCTGTTCGAGCCGCAAGTCGACCCGCGCGATATCGCGGCTTAAAACATCTCGCGTGGTTTCCAGCATAATGGCACGCTCCAGCGCCTGTACGGCACCGTCTGTCGGCAAAAGGATGCGCTGGTTGCGATCTAAAACAACATCCCAGCGTCGTTCGCCCAATCGCACAACACCGCGCAAACGATCGCCAAGCGACGCAGATGCGTCAACCAGCTGCAGCGCCTCGGACAAATGCGCGGACGCGCCCTCGCCCGCAATGACAGGCAAATCGGGGCGCAAACTTCGACGGGTCAACTTCGAAATTGTTGCACCTTCCGCGTCAACCAGGCTCAGCCCATCAGCTGTGCGCCAGATAGCGACCGGAACACGACGAACGATATCGACCTGCAGAACACCGCCTGGACGAATGCGAACAGACGCATTTTTAACCGACGGCAGCTCCAAGATTAACGCCCGGACATCTGCAGGGTGGAAATCAAAGGAAGACCGTGGGAAATCGAACGGAATAGCATCACGAATGGTTTGGGACAGTGCGCTGTCGCTGCCATCGATGGCCATCAGATTGACCATGAATTCAGGGCGCTGGGCGATACTGTTGCGGGCGTCGACAACCGTCGCGCGGATGGCGGCCCGGCTGTCGGCATCCGACAGGTACCAACCGGCGACTGCAAGCGTTAGCACCACAGGGATCCCGGCGCGCAAAGCAAACCGGAATGTTGGCGTCAGCATCAAACGCTGCCGGCGCCACGCCCACCGCGAAGGAGCGGGATCAGATTTCACCGGGCGCTTCATCGATCGCATGAGGCGTCCTCCACCATCCAGACGCAGAGCTCACCAAAAGAGATGCCTGCTGCCATCGCCTGTTCGGGCGTCAACGATGTGGGCGTCATTCCGGGCTGCGTGTTTGTTTCAAGCAAGATAAGCCCTGCGGCACCTTTAGCTTCGTCCCAGCGAAAATCAGTGCGGCTTACGCCCCGACAGCCCAGCGCATTGTGCGCACGGATCGCGTAATCCTGGCATAATTCAGTTATCTCAACCGGAACATCGGCAGGGATCACGTGCCGTGATCCGCCGAGTTTATATTTGGCATCATAATCGTACCACCCATCAGTGAGGATATCCGTCACACCCAGCGGGCGGTCTCCCATTACGGTGGTGGTCAGCTCGCGCCCGGGGGCATATGCCTCGACCATAACAGTGTTTGGCATGTCGGCGCTCAGCTGTGGTGGTCCGTTGGCCGCCTCATGCACAAGGTACACGCCAACGCTTGAGCCTTCATTGTTGGGTTTGACCACATAGGGGGGCTGCATCACGTGGCTTGCGCGCACCTCTCGGGCGGGCGCGATGATACTATCCACGACAGGCAGACCAGCATCGCGGTAGACATCTTTGGTGCGCTGCTTGTCCATTGCCAGCGCGGACGACAGGACGCCGGAATGCGAATAAGGCACTCTGATCCATTCCAGCAGACCCTGAACGCAGCCGTCCTCTCCCCACCGCCCGTGAAGGCAATTAAGCACCACATCCGCAGACATCGATGTCAAAACGGATACCAGGTCGGGGGCCGCATCGACCTCAACCACCATGTATCCTTGGTCCCTAAGCGCAGCTGCGCAGGCTTGCCCACTTGAAAGCGACACTTCTCTCTCAGCCGAGGGGCCGCCCATTAACACTGCTACTGTCGGGGACGTCCTGCTCGACTGACCCGCCATGTGCCTCTTTTTCCGGAGTCCTTTTTCGGACCCTCATCGTTCTATCGGCCGTCGATCGTCTCGTCGTTTTTTCGGCCTGCCCTGCGCTTCTGATTTATGCCAAATCACCGACGCGCATAATTTCCCACTGTAGCGTGATGCCGCTTGATGCGTAAACCTTTTTTCGCACTTCTTCGCCCAATCCTTCGAGATCCGCAGCAGTGGCGCCACCTGTATTGATCAAAAAGTTGGGGTGTTTTTCGCTCATCTGTGCTCCGCCAAGTCTGGCACCGCGCATATCAGCTTCATCGATAACCTTCCAAGCCTTGAGCTCATGCACGTCATCAGCACGGCCCGTGGACGAAAAGCCCGCCGGATTGCGAAATGTCGATCCAGCGCTCCGCTCCTTGGTTGGTTGGGTAGCGTCGCGTTTGGCTAACTGATCCTGCATCCGGGCCTGAATGGCCTCTGCCGCACCAGGTGCGCCGCGCAAGGTGACATAGGTCAACACCGCCCCCTCCGGCAGAGAGGACTGCCGATAAGCAAAACCAAGATCCTTCGGCGTCAGGGTGACCTTGGTACCATCCCGCAAAACCGCCTTCGCCGAAACAAAGACATCCGCAATATAACTGCCGTAACAGCCTGCATTCATCCGCACAGCACCGCCGATGGAACCCGGAATTGTGCGCAGAAAGGTCAGATCGACGTCGGCAGCAGCGGCCGCGTTGGCGACGCGCGCATCCAGCGCCGCCGCACCCGCCGTGACCATTTGCCCATCGACCTCGATCTGGCCAAAGCTGCGAGGCGACAGGCGAACAACGACGGCCCGCAAGCCCCCATCCCGCACGATCAGGTTTGAACCGACGCCCATGGGAAACACAGGCACATCCTGGTCTAATGCCGCAAGAAATTGGCTCAGATCGTCCTCGTCGGCAGGCTGGAAAAACCAATCAGCCGGGCCACCGACACGCAGCCATGTCAACGCTGAGAGATCTTTTTGCGCGGTGAGGGTGCCGCGTACCGGAGGCAACGAATATTCCATGTATGCGGAATGGCCCAGCATTGGGGGCAGGGTCAAGGCATCTTGGTGCACGCCAGATCTGTTCAGCTAAAAACTGCGCTGTCCAGACCACTTACAAAGCTACGCACCACTATAAACAAACGGCCGAAATAGGTGCTAAAAGACTGTGGCCGTTGCTCCGCCACAGATTTTCATGTCCCAACGCATCCGTTACGCGACCCCTTTTTGCAACCTTGCGGGCAGCCCATTGGCCCAGGCACTGATTGACCCAGCCCCCAGGCAAACCAACATGTCCCCCGGACGCGCCTGTTCACGAACCAACCGTTCCAAATCGTTTTCGCCAGTCACGGCGCAGGCGTGGCGGTGGCCGTGACGGATCAGCCCCGCGACCAAATCATCGCGACTGGCGCCTTCAATTGGGTCTTCGCCTGCGCCAAAAACATCGACGATACCCACGACATCCGCATCATTGAAGCAGGCGCAGAATTCGTCAAAATGGTGGTGTAGCCGCGTGTATCGATGCGGTTGGTGCACTGCGATCACACGGCCTTTGGTGGCTTGGCGCGCGGCTTTAAGGACGGCCGAAATCTCAACAGGGTGATGGCCATAGTCGTCGATAATCGTAACGCCATTAATTTCACCCACACGCGTAAAGCGGCGGTTAACTCCGCCAAATCCTGCGAGTGCGGCACGAATTTCAGCCGCCTTCATGCCAAGATGACGGGCCACGGCCACCGCGCTGAGGGCATTCGAAACGTTATGATCGCCGGGCATCGGCAGGCTGCACCGTTCGATCACCTGACCCTCGACTTGCAGGGCCACATCGAAATGGGCAACCCCGTTTTCATAGGTCAGGTTCTGGGCCCGAACATCAGCCTGTGCATTGAACCCATAAGTGATGACTCGCCGGTCAGTGATCTTACCAACCAAGGCCTGCACATCAGGATCATCAGTGCAGCAAACAGCAATACCATAGAACGGAATGTTCGACACAAAGTCGTAAAACCCCTGATGCAGCGCCTCTTCGGTGCCCCAATGCTCCATATGTTCTGGATCAATGTTGGTCACAATCGCAATGGTCGCTGGCAACCGGTTGAACGTGCCGTCGCTTTCATCCGCTTCGACGACCATCCACTCGCCCTCACCCGCACGCGCATTCGATCCATAGGCGTGGATTATGCCACCGTTCACCACTGTGGGATCGAATTTACCCTCGTCCAAAAGGGCTGCGACCATGGTGGTTGTCGTGGTTTTACCATGAGTGCCCGCCACTGCGATGTTGGATTTCAGGCGCATCAGTTCTGCCAGCATTTCGGCGCGTCGCACGATGGGAAGACCACGCGCGCGTGCCGCATCCAGTTCCGCGTTTCCCGGCTTTATTGCTGACGAAATCACGATCACCTCAGCGTTTTCCACATTTTCAGCTCGCTGCCCTTCAAAGATCAGCGCTCCAAGGTCGGCCAATCGGTTGGTGATCTTTGAGCACTTCAGATCGGAACCTTGGACGATATAGCCATGGTTCAGCAGTACCTCGGCGATGCCCGACATACCGATCCCGCCAATCCCAACAAAATGAATGGGGCCCACGTCCCCGGGCAGTTTGGTAGAAGCATTCATGGCTGACCTTTTTTGGCAAGGGTTTCGACGATCGACACAAGGGCTTGCGTGGCATCGGGTTTGCCCACGCCAAGTGCAGCCCGCGCCATTTTTGTCGCGCCGTCCGGATTGTCCAGAACAGTTTTGATCTGCTCGGCCATCGTCTCTGCGCTCAGCTGGCTTTCAGGAATAAGAACCGCGCCGCCCGCCTCGACGAGGCCACGCGCATTCGCGGTTTGGTGATCACCAGTTGCAGAGGGGAACGGCACAAGAATAGCGGGGCGTCCGATGACAGAGATGTCAGCGACCGAAGACGCACCTGAGCGTGAAATGATCAGCTGTGCCTCTGACATGCGGCGCGGCACGTCTTGAAAGAACGGCTGCACATCTGCATTTATACCATGCTCGGCATAGAAATCGCGCACCCCAGGCGCGTCTTCACCGCGCGCCTGATGGCTGACGCGCAGATTGGCCAGCCTGTCAGGTGAAAGGCTGGCAATTGCAGGCGGTATCACCTCCGACAGGACGCGCGCGCCCTGACTGCCGCCAATAACCAGAATCTCCACAGGATAACTGCCCGGCGGGATGTATGCTGCACCCGAGCGGCTTAACACGGCATTGCGCACCGGATTGCCCACATGCAGACCCTCTATGCCCTTGGGCAGATCAGTGGGCCAGGTCCCGCAAGCGACTTTATCGACACGCGCGGCCAGAATTGCATTCACACGACCCAGAACACCGTTTTGCTCGTGGATCATCCGCGGCAGACGCAACAGCGTCGCAGCCAACATAGCAGGGATCGTCGGGTAGCCACCAAACCCCACAACAACATTGGGCCGATCAGCCATGAGCTTGACACCTGCGTTGACCACGCCCGCTGCAATTCGAAATGGCACAGCAGCCTTAGCCAGCAGGCCGCCCCGCGCAAAAGTGGCCGATGAAATTTGTTCGATCTCCGTACTGTGGGGAAATCCACCGGTGTAGCGTGCCCCGCGCGCATCTGTACTCAGCTTGACGCGCCAGCCCTTGTCCAACATTGCTTCGGCCAACGCCTGAGCTGGAAACATATGCCCGCCAGTGCCACCTGCTGCGATTAACACCAGTGGCTGAGTCATCCCAGGCCGCCTACTGCGTTTACCGTCATATCTGACCTCGCCCCAGAAAATCCGAAATTTCGCCTTGTGGCCGCTTCCGAGTGAAGGCAAGCAGCATTCCAATCGCAATGCCTGACGCAATCACAGATGACCCGCCATAGGATACAAACGGCAATGTCATACCCTTAGCCGGCAACAATCGTACCGCGACCCCCATGTTGATCATTGCCTGCACCCCAAACATGCAGACCAGACCGGTGCCCGCCAAACGGATGAACGGATCACGCTCGCGCACCAACCGCAAGAGCGATCGAAGTACAATACCAGCGTACAAAAAAATGATGCATAACACGAGGATCAAGCCGTATTCTTCGGCCGCCACTGCAATAATGAAATCTGTATGAGCATCGGGCAGAGACCATTTCACCTGCCCCTCGCCCACGCCTACGCCAAACAAACCGCCCTCTTGGATCGCGTTGGTCGCGAAACCCAGCTGTGTCCTTGGATCGACATCGGGACTTAGGAAGCCATCTATGCGCCGGGCAAAGTGCTCGGAGCTTGAATAGGCCAACGTGCCGCAGAAAATAGCCAATCCCGCCATCACAACGAGGATCAATATTGGCGCGCCAGCCACAAAATACATAATGCCCCATGCAAACAGCACGAGACAGGCCTGTCCAAAATCTGGTTGCAAGGCCAGCATAAGCACAATCGAAACGCACAAGGCGAAAGACCATGTTTTACCCGGCGGTCCGTTCAAGTCCAGACTGGCTGCCATCATCCAAGCAGCCACGACGACAAAGCCGGGCTTCAAGAACTCGGATGGTTGCACAGATCCAAACCCAAGTGCATACCAGCGCACCGCCCCTTTGCCAAAATCGGTGCCAAAAAACGGCAAGAAAGCAAGCCCCACAAAGGCAACAAGAAACCCAATCACAGCCAAACGGCGCACCAAGACCGGCGTCATCATCGACGTCAGCAGCATAACGATCAACGCAGCAGTTCCAAAAATCGCCTGTCTGGTCACATAATGAAACGGTGCAAACCCATTTTTTTCCGCCAACGGAACAGAGGCTGCAAACCCCAGCAGCATTCCAATGGAAAACAGCAACAAAACAGAAGATAACGACCACTTGTCGATCGTGCGCCACCATTTGGGAAGAATCGGTTCACCGCCCCGAACCGGGACCGCGCCGTAGACCATTTCAGTCATGATCTGCCGCCTTGCTGCTTGTTACTGCCTCGTGCCCTCAGTTTTTCTGAGGTGCTTAAGCTATAATATAGCCGAAAATTCGAGCGTGGGCCAGCATTTGTTAGGCTGGCGCATCCATTATCAACTAGGGCTATGGGTCCCGCGGATAGGATAGTTGTTTTTACGGATAAAGGTGATGCCGTTAAGCGCGCCGCGCAGGTCGGGGCGCACAAACGGCGAATGGGAGACATCCAGCGTGTGGATCAGGCCATCGCCATTAATCATGAAAAGGCCCGGCTCAAAAAAGGGCTGGTCCATTTCGTGCAAGTACGCGGATCGAAGACGTAAAGACCAAGCGCCTGCATCTGCACCACGCTCAGACCGTAACCCGTGGGCAATATCAGTGTAGTTGCATGTGCCATCAACTGGGCCTTGGCTTTTGGATCGCCCAAGACGATGCACACGTGCACACCCATCACGCGAAATTCGGTTTACATTACCTGCGGTGACGCAAGGTAGGCTTTGCAAACCGAGCAGTGCAGGTCGCGATAGACAACAACCATCTGCCAGTCGCATCCGCCCTGCTGATCCCCAAGCCTAAGCGTACCACTCCCCCAAACGGTGAACGGCAATGCTGGGAAAAACAGCGCCAGCGCCAAGTGTGATCATTGCAATATCCTAGTCTGGTTTTGGCACTGATGTCTGATGATACCTTTCGAGGGCAAAGCTGCCACCTTGACCCTGTCGGTGCAATCCTGCACGGGAACATTATGGATTTTGATACGCTGATCATAGGTGCGGGTGCAGCTGGCATGATGTGCGCGGCCCATGCGGGCGGGCGCGTCTTGCTGCTCGATCATGCCAAGGCCGCGGGCGAAAAGATCCGCATTTCCGGTGGTGGCCGTTGCAACTTTACCAATCTGCAGTGCAGCCCCAATGCCTTTATTAGCGAAAACCCACACTTCGCCAAATCGGCATTGGCACGCTACACGCAATGGGACTTCATAGACCTCGTTGACCATCATGGCATCGCCTGGCACGAAAAGACATTGGGCCAGCTGTTTTGTGATGTTTCGGCCAAGGACATAATCGCCATGCTGCGGCGCCTGATGCAGAATGCGGGCGTGGAACTGCGCTTGCAAACAGAAGTAGCAGCGCTTGCAAAGACACCTGAAGGCTTCACCGCCACATTGACCAAGGATGGAACGACCCGAACGGTTAAAGCGCGCAACGCCGTCGTCGCGACAGGGGGCAAATCTATTCCCAAGATGGGCGCCACCGGCTGGGCCTATGATGTTGCGACCCGCTTTGGTCACCGGATCACTGAGACCGAACCCGCGCTGGTCCCCCTCACCTTTCCAGATCGCCGCTTTGCTGACATCTCGGGCGTGGCCTGCCCTGCGCGTGTCACCGCAGACGGACCCAGCTTTGATGAAGCGCTGCTTTTTACGCATCGTGGACTATCGGGACCTGCGATCCTGCAGGCCTCAAGCTATTGGGATGCAGGCCAGCCTATTACCGTGCACCTAGCCCCCCAAACTGATTTCGCGCGTAGCCTACGCAACCGGCGAACTGAGAACGGCAAAAAGGCGCTGACCACCGAACTCGCGCAATACTTGCCGGCGCGACTGGTAGATCACCTTGGCACACAAATGGACCTGTCGGGTCGGTTGGGCGATGTATCAGATGCACGGATCGACATATTAAACGAGGCACTTACAGCATGGCAGCTGACACCCGGCGGCACCGAAGGCTACCGTACAGCCGAAGTCACACGCGGTGGCATCGCCACTGAGGGACTAAGTTCAAAGACCATGATGTCGTCAAAGGCAGAGGGGCTCTATTTCATAGGCGAAGCGGTTGATGTGACCGGATGGCTGGGCGGATACAACTTTCAATGGGCGTGGTCCTCGGCCATGGCTGCCGCACGCGCGATCAGAGGTTAAAGCGTTGTACCAAAAACTTGAACCAACTAAGAGCTGACTGAAATTAAAGGTTTCAACGCCC
>JABITU010000092.1 GCA_018668195.1 Tateyamaria sp.
CTACCTGTCGCGCAACAGGCCTTTGTGCGATGGTTTTTTGATTGGGTAGCCGCTTGACTACTGCATCAGAAAGCTTTGGTTCGTTTGGCGCTTGCACCTATGGCCGCTGCTGTGTTTTTCTGCCGTCCGGTGGTGCGCCGTGCTTTAAACCCCACAAAGGATACCGAACATGAAACTTGGCTGTATCGGAGACGATTTTACAGGATCTAGTGATCTGGCCAACACCCTTGCCAAGGGCGGTATGCGGGTTACCCAATACAGCGGCGTGCCAAAGGGACCCGCAGATGCATACGTAGAGGCGGGTGTTGTGGCGCTGAAATCGCGTTCGATAGATCCCCAAGACGCCATTGCAATGTCGCTAAGCGCGCTGCATTGGTTGAAAGATCAGGGCTGCACACAATTTTTCTTCAAGTATTGCTCGACGTTCGATAGCACTGCGGACGGTAACATCGGTCCTGTGACTGACGCGTTGGCAGAAGCGCTTGATGCCCATCAGGTCATTGTGTGCCCCGCTTTTCCGGGCGCAGGCCGATCAGTTTATCAGGGCCATCTTTTTGTCAACGATGTGCTTTTGAATGAAAGCGGCATGCAGAATCATCCGCTTACTCCAATGGTCGATCCAGATTTGCGACGCTGCATGGCGGCGCAGTCACGCTATTCCATTGGGCACGTTCCTATGCAGGCCGTGTTTCAAGGGGCTTTGGCCATTCGTGCAGCCTTGAATAAACAGCAAGACGCAGGTCACCGTCATGTTGTGATCGATGCGATCCGCGACTCAGACCTGCTCCGAATCGGAGAGGCAGCAACCGATCTGCCCCTTATAACTGGTGGGTCAGGTGTGGCTTTGGGCCTGCCTGCGAATTTTGGTTGTTCGGCAGGGACAGTGCCTTGGAGCGGGCAGGCGGGCAGGGCGGTTGCGCTGTCAGGGTCATGTTCCAATACAACGCGGGCGCAGGTGGTGCGGCATGCGTTGCATTCTGCAACCCGCGAAATCATTGCGGCTGATGTCATCGAAGGGCGGCTCACGGCCCTGGAAATGGCCACTTGGCTTGTTTCTCAACCGGGGGTGCCGCTGGCCTATAGCTCGGCGGACCCTGATGTTGTTCGGGCTGTGCAGGATAAATATGGGCGCGATGGATCGGCTGCCGCGCTCGAGGGGTTCTTTGCCGACGTCGCCAGGCGGTGCCGTGATGCCGGCGTGTCCCGTATAATCACTGCAGGTGGAGAGACCTCGGGAGCAGTGGTCGAAGGACTTGGTTTAAAAACGTTACAAATCGGGCCCGAAATAGACCCAGGTGTACCTGCCTTGCGCTCTGGCGCTGATCTGGTGATAGCGCTCAAGTCCGGCAACTTCGGAGCCGAAGATTTCTTTGAAAATGCAGACAAGGTGTTGGCAGGAAAATGGTAAATGATAGTGCGTTGCGCGAGAAAATTTGCCTGCTGGCAAAATCCCTTTTTGATCGGGGGCTGACCCATGGCAGCAGTGGCAACATTTCTGCTCGAACGCCTGATGGTGGATTGCTGGTATCACCAACTGGGACCAGTTTCGGTCGGCTTGATCCGGGGCGGCTAAGTCATTTTGACAATGCTGGACAGCTAATCTCGGGTGATCCGCCGACCAAAGAAATGCCGCTGCATTCCGCGTTTTACGACACCCGTAGTTCCGCTGGGGCGGTTGTGCATTTACACTCTTGCCACTCGGTTGCATTGTCTATGCTGCCAGATATTGACCCAGATAATTGTCTTCCGCCGCTCACACCTTATGGGATAATGAAGTTGGGCAAAGTTCGGTTGTTGCCGTTTTTTCTACCCGGAGATCCGGAGATGGGACAGGCGGTACGCAGACTGGCAGGCAAGCGCAGTGCGGTAATGCTGGCCAATCATGGGCCGGTTGTAGCGGGCAAGGATGTCGAGGCTGCATGCAATGCCATCGAAGAGCTGGAAGACACTGCGCGGCTGGCCCTGATGACACGAGGCATGCATCCGCGTGCGCTGACGGATGTTCAGGTGCGCGACTTGGTCAGAACCTTTGATGTGCAGTGGGATGATTGAGCTGTAAATGTTAAATTTTTACAACGCACCTTTGATTTATAGCGATTGCCAAAACACCTGAAACATCGTCCATTATCTTACGCGTGGAAATTTTTGATTTTAGGCAAAGTTGGATGATCTAAGCTTTTAGCATAACACTATATAATGAAGCCTGCTAAGGCAGCGGCCTCGCTTGAAGCCTTTGGAACAAGCAGAGCAATAAAGGGGTGTCGCGTTTCCAGTTGGATTCGCGCTGCACTCATCATGCTGGCGACCTAACTGTCCTTTAGGCGACGGTTCTCCTCTGCGATAC
Organism: Tateyamaria sp.; assembly: GCA_018668195.1. The sequence goes on from JABITU010000092.1 coordinate 2,345, forward strand.
CTGAAGTGGTCTTGCTTTTCAGGACAGGTTTGCGGCTCTGCTAAGATGCATCAGGTTATTCGTCATGCCGCTTTTCGTGCTTCACTATGGTTGAAGTATGCCGCGTCTGGGGCGCGTTTGTCGAGTGCGGTATGAGGCCGTTCGCTGTTGTAGAAGACGATCCACTCATCGATGATCCGCTTGGTTTGAAAGCCGTTGGTCACGTCGTGCAGATACACAGCCTCCTGCTTCAAAGACCGCCAGAGCCGTTCGATGAAGATATTGTCCAGATACCGGCTGCGCCCATCCATTGAGATTTTGATCTCGGCCTCTGGAACGACGAATATATGAGATAGCCCGCAAACATTGTGGCAAG
>JABITU010000093.1 GCA_018668195.1 Tateyamaria sp.
GCCGAATGCACCGGGTAGCAACTGTGCTAGGGTCATCGGTTGTTCGACCCCTTCCGTAGTGGCCATGGTCACTGTGATATCGCGCGCTGCGAATTCGGCCAGCTTTTGACGGCACCCGCCACACGGTGGGACGGGCAGCGCGCTTCCGGCCACCACGTACGCTTCTACGATCTCGCGCTCGCCCGCTGCCACCATTGCTGCGATGGCCCCAGCCTCGGCGCAGGTGCCTTCGGGATAGGCGATGTTTTCAACATTGCAGCCTACATAAATCTTGCCCGAAGCGGCCCGGATTGCGGCGCCGACTTTGAAGTCAGAATAAGGGGCATGTGCATTTTCGCGCACTTCAAGTGCTGCCTGTTTCAAAGTGGACATATTGGTTCCTTTTTTCACTCAGGCTGTATCTGATCACTTTCGGGAAGCGTCGTAAACTGTCCGGGCAGTGCCACTTCCAACAGTTCGAGGTTTTCTGACGGAGCAGCATATCGTGTTGCCATGCCGGGCGGAATGACAAAGGCATCGCCCGCCGACAAGCGAACTGGTTCACGGCCCTCTCCCTCCAGTACCATGGTGCCATCCATCACAAACGTGAACAAAATATCGGCGTCGTGCTGCGCCCAATCCGGTGTACCGAATGCTGGCCGGGCAACCTGAACGCCCGCGACACCTTGCGTGCCTGTCGAGATGCCTGTGTCGCGCGCTTCGAAACCAGTCAGGCGAAAGGGCTGCCATATCGCCTCTTCCAGCTTGTGATGCACGAAGCTCTGGCCCTGAAACCGTCTTTGGGGGTTGGCGGGGCCGTTGGGCAAGCCCATCTCATGATCAATCGTGGTAACATGTTCTGCCGGCACGCCGATCTCTATCACTTCGATGTTGTCGCTGGCAAACAGAACACGATGGCGAATTTCCGGCGGTTGGATCACACAGGAGCCTGCGGTTAGTCGAAAAGGCTCACCTTGGTCTTCATAAACCAGATCGACCCAACCGCGGTAGCAAAATATCAGCTGAAACCCAACGGTGTGGTAATGCACCATATCCGGGACTGGGCCGCCATCCGGAATGCGGATGTGGCTGGCAATGATCGACCCACCAAGGCGGTCCGGGATAAGATCGCGGTAGTGCATGCCTGCCCGGCCTATGACCCACGGTGCCTGATCGGCGAGGCGCCGCACCACAAAGCTGTGAACTGTTTCGGGCATTTCCACGGGTGGGTTCAACGGTTCGATTTCGATCCGCGTTCCGTTCGGGGCGGTCAAGACACGCGCACCGTCTGCAAATCTATCGGGGTCATCGGTGAGAATGCGCAACGTTCCTGCAGGTTCGACCGCGTCCGTATCGATCCGTACGCGCAGGCCATGCCCCGAAAACACTGCCACTCGCGGGTCATCAGCAGGATAGATCATATCCATTCGTAGGCCCAAAACCTTAGTGAAAAATGGAATGTCATCACTAAGTGCCGTGGTCGGCAACCGAATTTCCGCGCGTATCTCCGCCATGCAAGTTCCTTTCGATACGCTGACTAAACTCTGTGAGGGCAGCGGATGCAATGCGCCAAGCGATCGGAATGCGTGTTTGTTTGGGTTTTCAAAGGCTCGCCTAATGACAAATTACCACATTTGACTGAACGTCAATTGGCCCCGCCTAGAAATTAGTTTAACGCTAAACAAAATCTAATCGCGAGGCACCATGTCCGATCAACCGAACCTGCGTCAAGCTGCTCTTGACTACCATGAGTTTCCAAAACCAGGTAAACTTGAAATTCGCGCGACAACACCAATGGCAAATGGCCGCGATTTGGCGCGCGCATACTCGCCCGGTGTTGCAGAAGCTTGCCTGGAGATCAGGGATGACCCCCGCAACGCGGCGCGCTTTACAGCGCGGGGTAATTTGGTGGCTGTGGTGTCAAACGGAACGGCGGTTCTGGGTCTGGGAAATATTGGTGCGCTCGCGTCCAAGCCTGTGATGGAAGGCAAGGCCGTCCTGTTCAAGAAATTCGCCTCGATAGATTGTTTTGACATCGAAGTGGACGAAACCGACCCCGAAAAATTAGCCGATATCGTTTGTGCGCTTGAGCCGTCCTTTGGAGCTATAAACCTAGAAGACATCAAAGCACCTGAATGCTTTATTGTAGAACGCATTTGTCGTGAACGCATGAATATTCCAGTGTTTCATGACGATCAGCATGGCACAGCAATTGTCGTAGGTGCGGCAGCCAAGAACGCTTTGCATGTCGCGGGTAAAGAATTCAAAGACATCAAAATTGTTTCAACCGGTGGAGGAGCGGCGGGAATTGCCTGTTTGAACATGTTGCTCAAACTGGGTGTCAAGCGCGAGAATGTCTGGCTGTGTGACATCCACGGGCTAGTTTATAAGGGGCGGACGACGGACATGAACCCGTCTAAAGCGGCTTTTGCCCAACCGTCCGAGCTGCGCACGCTAGATGATGTAATCGCGGGTGCTGACCTATTTCTGGGCCTGTCGGGCCCCGGAGTTTTGACCTCTGATCAGGTCAAACAAATGTCGGCCCAGCCGATCATTTTTGCTCTTGCCAACCCCATGCCCGAGATTTTGCCCGATCTGGCCCGCGCCGCTGCGCCGGATGCAATCATTGCGACAGGCCGCAGCGATTTTCCTAATCAAGTGAACAATGTGCTGTGTTTCCCCTTCATCTTTCGCGGAGCACTGGATGTCGGGGCAACGACAATTAACGATGAAATGAAATTGGCCTGCATCGACGGCATAGCCGAGCTGGCCCGCGCAACAACCAGCGCAGAGGCGGCCGCAGCCTATCAGGGCGAACAACTTACCTTTGGTGCCGATTACCTGATTCCAAAACCGTTTGATCCACGACTTGTCGGCATTGTCAGCTCTGCTGTGGCGCGTGCGGCGATGGAAACGGGCGTTGCCACACGGCCCATCAAAGACCTTGAGGCGTACAAGGCCAAACTGGATGAATCGGTATTCAAGTCGGCACTATTGATGCGACCGGTATTCGAGGCGGCACGCGAACGATCTCGCAGGATCGTCTTTGCCGAAGGCGAGGATGAGCGCGTGCTTCGGGCCGCCCAAGCCATGGTCGAAGAAACGACCGAACGCCCAATCCTGATTGGTCGTCCGGACGTCATCCAGTCACGGATCGATCGGGCCGGCTTGACCATAAAGATTGGCAAAACCGTGGACCTTGTTAATCCAGAGAATGATCCACGCTACCGTGATTATTGGGAGACATATCATAGCCTAATGTGCCGCCAAGGCGTAACGCCTGATCTGGCCCGTGCGATTATGCGCACGAATACGACTGCGATCGGTGCTGTTATGGTCCACCGCCAAGAAGCCGATAGCCTGATCTGCGGCACCTTTGGCGAATTTCGCTGGCACCTTAATTATGTGAGCCAGGTTTTGGGGCGCGATGGGCCGCATCCTGTGGGCGCACTCAGTATGATGATCCTAGAGGATGGTCCGCTGTTCATAGCCGATACTCAGGTTCACTTGCATCCCGGCCCGAAAGAAATCGCCGAAATCGCAGTGGGTGCTGCGCGCCATGTACGTCGGTTTGGGATCACGCCAAACATCGCGTTTTGTTCGCAGTCGCAATTTGGCAACCAAGGCGACGGATCAGGTGGGCGCCTGCGCGAGGCCATTCGCATTCTGGACGAGCAGGGGCATGATTTCTGTTATGAGGGCGAGATGAATATTGACACTGCTCTTGACCCAGAACTGCGAAATCGATTGTTCCCGGGCAACCGCATGAAGGGGCCTGCTAACGTGTTAGTTTTTGCGCATGCTGATGCGGCATCCGGGGTTCGCAATATTCTCAAGATGAAGGGCGGAGGGCTTGAAGTTGGTCCGATCCTGATGGGAATGGGAAACCGCGTGCACATCGTCAGTCCCTCGATCACGGCACGCGGATTGCTCAATATGTCTGCTGTGGCGGGAACGCCTGTGACAAATTACGGTTAGCGGTGCGTACATGTTGGGCAAGACTGCGACCGCAGAGCGAGCAAATGTTACGCGCGACTCCTTTGCATTGCCCTTGGAGACCGATACGGAGAGTTTGCAAGCGATAGTTTGCAAATTTTCAAAACCTTAATGATCTTGCAGATTTCTGCGTATCACATACTGGTTTGCAAATATTTGCAGGATCAAAACGGCATTTTTGCAAATTATTTGTGGCAAACTGCCTAAAGGTTGCGCGCGCGGGTTGCCGGAACCCTTGGCTGTTTCGTATGCCTGATCAATAGCACGAAGGAGAATGCGACCATGGGATATCGCGCAGAGTATGATCGCTGGCTAGCCGATCCGGAAGCCTACTGGTTAAAGCAAGCTCAAGCCATTGACTGGGTAGAGCCTCCGACAACCGCGCTTTATGACCGGGGCGACGACATTTACGAATGGTTCGCAGAAGCCAAAGTCAACACGTGCTGGAACGCCGTCGACAGACACGTTGAAAACGGTCGTAGTGATCAGGTAGCCATCATTCACGACAGCCCCATAACTGGCACAAGCTCCACCATAACCTATGCTGCGCTCAGGGATCAGGTGGCGCACTTTGCCGGTGCTCTTGCTGCGCGGGGTATTGGCATGGGTGACCGCGTCATCATCTATATGCCCATGGTCCCCGAAGCTTTGATTGCGATGTTGGCCTGTGCGCGCATCGGAGCGATCCATTCGGTGGTTTTTGGCGGCTTTGCAGCTCATGAATTGGCCGTTCGTATTGACGACTCCACGCCAAAAGCCATCATCGCTGCTTCCTGCGGACTGGAGCCGGGACGTGTTGTCGCCTACAAACCACTGCTGGATGGGGCCATCGAACTTGCTGACCATACGCCCGATTTCTGCGTGATACTACAGCGCGAACAGGGGCTTTGCGATCTGTCGGAGCGAGATGTTGAATGGCACGACTGTCAGGATGGTGTGCCACCTGCTGATTGCGTGCCCGTGACCGGCAACCACCCAGCCTATATTTTGTATACCTCCGGCACGACCGGAGCGCCAAAGGGCGTGGTGCGCCCGACGGCTGGGCACCTCGTCTCGTTGAACTGGACGATGAAGAACATTTATCAAGTCGATCCCGGCGAAGTGTTTTGGGCTGCGTCGGATGTTGGTTGGGTCGTGGGTCATTCGTACATTTGCTATGCGCCTTTGATACACGGAAACACCACCATCGTCTTTGAGGGTAAGCCCGTAGGTACGCCGGATGCAGGAACATTTTGGCGGGTCATCGCCGAACACAACGTCAAAAGCTTTTTTACGGCTCCAACAGCGATCCGAGCGGTGAAACGCGAGGATCCAAAGGGCATCGAACGGGCGAAATATGATTTAAGCGGGCTGCGTGCACTTTACCTTGCCGGAGAGCGGGCCGACCCCGATACAATCGAGTGGGCAAAGGACACCCTTGGGGTGCCCGTCTACGATCACTGGTGGCAAACAGAGACAGGCTTTACCATTGCAGGTAATCCCGCGGGCTTAGAGACATTGCCGGTCAAGGTGGGCTCGCCGACAGTGCCGATGCCGGGATATGACGTTCAGATCCTCGACGACACAGGACATTCTGTGCCAACAGGTGAATTGGGTGCAATTGCCATTAAATTGCCACTGCCACCCGGCACGTTTCCGACACTTTGGAATGCCAAGGACCGGTTCAGGAAATCTTATCTCACAACGTTTCCTGGCTTCTACGAAACGGGCGATGCCGGGATCATGGATGAAGATGGGTATCTCTATATCATGGCGCGCACGGATGATGTGATTAACGTTGCGGGCCATCGGCTGAGTACCGGCGCAATGGAAGAGGTTCTAGCAGGTCATCCGGATGTAGCAGAGTGCGCCGTGGTGGGCGTCAACGATGCGCTCAAGGGGCAATCGCCGCTTGGGTTGCTTTGCCTGACGAATGGTGTGAATCGCCCGCATGACGAAATTGTGGGCGAGTGCGTTCAGCGCGTGCGTGATCAAATCGGCCCGGTGGCAGCTTTCAAAACGGCGGTTGTGGTGGAGCGCTTGCCCAAGACGCGGTCGGGCAAAATCTTGCGTGCAACGGTTGTCAAAATTGCTGACAACCAAGAATTCAAGATGCCTGCGACCATAGATGACCCCGCCATTCTGGACGAGATCAAAGAGGCATTGCAGACGATCGGGTATGCCCTGGGTTAAAAGCGCGCTTGATAATCGTGATCCGCTTGTCTAGGGACTACAGCCTTGGCATTTTAAGCGTTATGTGAAAAACTTGACCCGTCTAACGCAGTTTGAAATCAAAAATTTCATCGTGGTAGGTTATGCCAGATGAGCCAGGTATTCTGTAAAATGCTATAGACGACTGCTCGAAGCGTGCTTTGGAGTGGCAGGCGCTTTGCCACGCCTGCAGTCCAATGTCACATCTTCACGTTTCCTTGGCCAATTTACGCAATTCAAACTTCTGGATTTTGCCCGTCGACGTTTTGGGTAATTCCTGAAACACGACCTGCTTGGGAGCTTTGAAACTTGCCAGTGTTTCGCGGGAAAATGCGATTAAGTCGGCCTCGGTCGGGGATACACCGGGTTTTAGTTCGACAAAAGCGCAAGGCACTTCGCCCCATTTGTCGTCCGGCTTTGCCACCACAGCGGCGAGGTTCACGTCAGGGTGTTCCATCAAAACGCCCTCAATCTCAACAGAGCTGATGTTTTCGCCGCCTGAAATTATGATGTCTTTGGCCCGGTCAGCGATTTGAATGTAACCATCGGGGTGCCGAACGGCGATGTCGCCAGAGTGAAAATAGCCTCCGGAAAAGGACTCTTTTGTGGCATTAGCGTTCTTAAGGTACCCTTTCATGACCGAATTGCCACGTATCATGATTTCGCCCTGTGATGTACCGTCCATGGGCACTTGTGCCATCTTTGAATCCATGACGGTGATATGTTCCATCATTGGAAAAGCGACGCCTTGACGTGCTTTGATTGCGGCCTTTTGCGACTGCCCAAGCCCATCCCAATCATCACCGCGCCAGACACATTCAGTAACGTGGCCATATGTTTCCGTCAGTCCGTAGACCTGCGTGACGTTAAAGCCCAAGGCTTCAATTTTGCCCAACGTGGCAGGGGCGGGCGGGGCACCCGCGGTAAAAACTTCGACCACGTGATCAAAGGTGCTGCGGTCGCCGGCTTCGGCATTCACGATCATGTTTAGAACAATGGGTGCGCCGCCAAAATGCGTCACACCTTCGTCACCGATGGCGTCATAGATCGCTGCTGCTGTGATATCCCGGCAGCACACCAGCGTGCCCCCGAGCACAGGCATCATCCACGTGTGGTTCCACCCGTTGCAGTGAAACAATGGAACAATGGCCATAAAAATCGGGTGGAGCTGCATCCGCCAGCTGATCACTGTGCCCATGGTCATCAAATATGCCCCACGGTGGTGATAGACCACGCCCTTAGGCCTGCCTGTTGTGCCTGAGGTATAGTTCAGCGCGAGGCTCTCCCATTCGTCTTGTGGCATGATCCAGTCAAACGCAGGATCTGCATTTGCAAGAACATCCTCATATTCCGGGTGCCGCCCGCTGGCGGGCCAACCATGGGCTGCGTCTGCCACTTCTATGATCTTTGGGGGTGGGCCTTGCATCGTCGTGGCGGCAGCCTCGGCAAGTTCTAGAAATTGCGGATCAACTAGAACGACGCGCGCGCCACCATGATCGAAGATGTAGGCAACTGTGGCAACATCGAGCCGGATGTTGATTGTATTGAGAACCGCACCGCATGCGGGCACGCCAAAATGTGCTTCGGCTTGTGCGGGCAGGTTCGGAATTAGGGTGGCTACGACCTCACCTGATTTCACCCCCATCGCCACCAGTGCAGATGCCAATCGCGTGCAACGCTCGTAATAGGTGGCATAGTTGACTCGGTGGGCTCCATAGATCACTGCCATATGCGTTGGAAAAACCTGAGCAGCGCGCCGCAAATGCGACAGAGGCGTCAAGGCCACGTAATTCGCTTCAGTCTTGTCCAGACCTGTCTCATCTGCCATCCAACCCATCATGCCCTCCGCTGTGCCGGTTTGTCTGGAAGAGAGTTATGCAGGGCTGTGTAGGAATTGGAAAGAGATGATGACACCCGCGCACGAAACACGCCCGTTTGCTGCCGCTTTCAGCATGGTCGCTGCGATGGCAGTTATCGGAGCAATCGACATATACGTGGTGGTAATATCTCAGACGATTTCGCTGTGGCAGTTCCTGTTGGTGCGCATGGTGCTTTCCTTACCATTGATCGGGGCTCTTTCTATTCTAGGCCTTGGCCGTATTTGGCCGCAGAAACTGGGGCCAGTGGCGCTGCGCAGCAGTCTGATTGCAGTTGGTATGTTCTGCTACTTTGGGGCACTCGCATTCATGCCAATCGCCATGGCGCTGGCCGGTCTATTCACTGCACCGATCTTTGTTCTGTTGATCACTGTTTTCGGGTTACGGCAGAAAATTGGCCCTTGGCGAATAATAGCTGTGGCCGTTGGCTTTGCTGGCATTTTGGTTGTGCTTGGACCTACGGGGGGTGCCCTTGGTTGGGTCATTGCCTTGCCTGTATTGGGCGGCGTATTTTATGCTGGCGGGGTGGTCGCAACCCGGGCTCTTTGCGAAGGCGAAAGCACGTTGACGTTGCTCACAGGTATTTTCGTGGCACAGGGGCTTTGTGCAGGTGTCTTACTGGCCATCATTGAGCTGGCAGACACCGAAGCAGGTGTTGGTGGCATGGCATTCCTTACTCGGGGTTGGGTGTGGCCGATGTTTGACGCGATGCCGTATGTTCTGATGCAGGTTTTTGGCGCGATGCTGGGTGTGTCGCTGCTAAATCGTGCCTACCAGATTGGTGAGGCGAGCCACGTGGCGGTCTTTGAATACACGGTGATGATCTTTGGGCCCCTGTTTGGTTGGATACTGCTTGGCCAGCCAGTGAGTTTGACGCAGATGGTTGGTATCGCTCTGATTGCTCTTGCTGGGATAATCATTGCTTTGCGAAGTTCTTATCAGTGAGACGTAGTTGACATTGAAATACTCGAAGTCATGTGATGCACGCTGCACGAACACTAGTTAAACTGCACCCATGATTTTGTCATCTGGCCGTGCATATGTTTTTGTCCATATCCCCAAGACGGGCGGAACCGCCACGGCGCTCGCGCTGGAAGGGCGGGCGATGAAGGACGATATCATGCTGGGTGATACGCCCAAGGCACGCAAACGCAGGCGAAGACTACAGGATTTCAAAGCTGCGGGGCGGTTGTGGAAACACAGTACTCTTGCAGACATTGACGGTCTGGTGCCGATGCTTGATGGGCTCTTTAAGTTTACACTTGTGCGCAACCCATGGGACCGGATGGTCAGCTATTATCACTGGCTGCGCGTGTAATCCTTTGATCATCCAGTCGTGCGGATTGCCTACAACATACCTTTTGAAGCGTTTGTTCAAAATCCTTTGGTTCGCTTATCCGCGCGGGCACATCCGGCGCGCCATTATATGACGGATGCGGCAGGCTTTGAGCGTTGTGACGCCTATATTAGGATCGAATCTTTTGCAGAGGATGCCGGGCCGCTTTGGTCGCATCTTGGATTTTCCTTGGAACTTCCCCGCGTCAATACATCGGAACGTACCGTCGATTACCGCCCTTACTATTCTGATGCGGCCCGTCGCGCGGTCGAAAAAGACAACGCCGAAGATATAAACAGGTTTGGCTACAGTTTTGATGAAGGCATTTCACGTATTACCTAAACCATTGCCTGCTATCTGACGCGTTGGAATCTTTGGTATTAGGCAGTGTCAGGTTACGCAAATTTTGCGTATTTGGCTCTGTTTTCCATTCATTTTTTGGTTTTTCGAATGACCTTTATGCCCAATTCAAAAGGCCCCGCAGAGCGGGGCCTTTTGAAAGATTTTCAAACAATCTTAGGCTGCAGCGGCGTCTTTGATGCCAAAACGACCATAAAAGGTTTGCCCCTTTTCTGCCATTTCCCGCAATAGGGCAGGGCACTTGAAGCGTTCGCCAAACTTAGCCTCCAGCTGGTCACAGCGCTCTGCCGCGTATGGAGCGCCGATGATATCCAGCCAGCTCAGCGGACCGCCCGACCAAGGAGCAAAGCCCCAGCCCAGGATCGCGCCCACGTCGCCTTCGCGGATGTCCATCAACACGCCTTCTTCTAAAGCACGGACAGCCTCGAGAACCTGACTGAACAACAGTCGGTGCTGTACGTCGGTCAGGTCGGGCTGATCTTCGGCCGTCGGGTATTTTTCACCCAAGCCGTCCCACAGGCCGACGCGTTTGCCCTTTTCGTCATAGCTGTAAAAGCCAGCATTGGCTTTGCGGCCCATGCGCCCTTCGGCCTCCATCCAAAAGATCAGATCGTCCGCACCCGACCTTGGATACGCGTTGCCCATTGCAGCCATGGTCGCGCGGGCAATCTTTGCGCCCAGATCAATCGCCGTCTCATCAGTCAGTTGCAACGGACCAAGCGGCATGCCGACCAGTTTGGCGGCATTCTCGATCAGCGCAGGCTCGACCCCTTCGGTGACCATCCGCGCGCCTTCGTTTACGTAGGGAATGATGCAGCGGTTGGCATAGAAAAAGCGCGCATCGTTGACCACGATTGGCGTTTTCTTGATCTGGCGGACATAGTCCAGCGCTTTGGCGACGGCGCGGTCACCGGTCTGGTTGCCCTTGATGATTTCAACCAGCAACATCTTTTCGACAGGCGAGAAAAAGTGGATGCCGATGAACTGTTCCTGATTGCCCGAGGCTTTGGCCAACTCAGAGATCGGCAAAGTTGAGGTGTTGGATGCAAAGATACAGTCATCAGAGATGATTGCTTCAACCTTTTTGGTGATCTCAGCCTTGATTGCGGGGTCTTCAAAGACCGCTTCGATGATCAGGTCACACTCTTTAAGCTGATCAAGGTCCGGTGTTGCAGTGATCAGGGCCAGCATTGCGTCCGCTTTTTCCTGTGTAACCTTTTTACGCGCCATCCCCTTTTCGAGGTGCTTTTGGGTGTAATTTTTGCCACGGTCTGCGGCATCTTGGTCGCGGTCGATCAGTACAACTTCGATACCAGCCTGAGCGGACACCAAGGCGATACCTGCACCCATCAGGCCTGCCCCCAAAACGCCAAGTTTTCTGACGCGCTGGTCCGGGATGCCGGCAGGGCGAACAGCCCCTTTTTCCAACGCTTCCTTGTTCAGAAAGAGCGACCGGATCATGGCACCCGAGGACGGGTTAAGCAGAATGTTGGTAAACCAGCGGGCTTCGATCTTGAGTGCGGTATCGAAGGGAACAAGTGCGCCTTCATAAACAGCGGACAAAAGAGCCTTTGCCGCCGGGTAGACACCTTGGGTTTTGCCGTTGACCATGGCAGCGGCGCCGACAAAAGTCATGAAGCCTGCAGGGTGATAGGGTGCACCGCCCGGCATCTTGTAGCCTTTGGCATCCCACGGTTTGACAAGGTCGGCATCTTTTGCGTTCAATACCCACGCGCGCGCTGCGGCCATCGGATCATCGACAACCTCGTGGATCAGCCCTGCGCGTTGTGCGGCCTGTGGGTTTGACAACTTGCCCTCAAGCAAGAAGGGCGATGCCCCCATTGCGCCCAGCATTCGGGTCAACCGAGTTGTGCCACCGGCACCGGGAAAGATGCCCACAAGAATTTCAGGCAGGCCCAAACGTGCCTTTGGATTGTTGGCAACAAATGTGCGGTGCGTGGACAATGGAAGTTCCAATCCGATCCCAACAGCCGTGCCTGGGATAGCAGATGCAATAGGCTTGCCACCCTTTTTAGTTTTCGGATCCATGCCCGCCAACTCGATCTTGCGTAGCAAGCCGTGCATTTTCATGGTGCCCTCAAACAGGCCTTTAGCCGCATCATCGCCTGCGCTTTCCTTCATCTTGGCCAAAAGGTTTAGGTCCATGCCACCTGCGAAAGTGTCTTTGCCCGAGGTAATGACAATTCCTTTGACGGCGTCATCGGCTAGCGCATCATCAACCAGATCGTTAAGCTGCTCTAGGCCATCGAACGACATTACATTCATGGATTTATCGGTTACGTCCCATGTGATTGTGGCGATGCCATCGGCATCCTTTTGCATGGTGAAATCGGTCATTGAATTTCTCCCTTCGTCGGAGTGTCATTTGAAATGTCTGCAAGCGGATGCAGGATATAGTGCTGCCACGCCGCCCTGATGTCGCACGCTTGCATCGCTTTCGTAAGGTGTTGCAAGTTTTGCGGTCGCATCTGGCTAGCGTCTGATGTCACAGCGCTTAGACCCGCTCGATAATGGTTGCGGCACCCATGCCGGATGCGATGCACAAGGTGGCAAGGCCGGTTTCCTTGTCGCTGCGTTCCATCTCGTCCAGAAGTGTGCCGATAATGATTGCGCCGGTCGCCCCGAGCGGGTGACCCATAGCGATGGAACCGCCGTTTACGTTGACTTTGTCGTGGTCCACATCGAACGCCTGCATAAAGCGCATCACGACCGATGCAAATGCCTCGTTTACCTCGAACAGGTCGATGTCACCGATGGTCATTCCGCTGTCTTTAAGGATCTTTTCCGTCACCGGAACTGGGCCCGTCAGCATGATGGTCGGATCCGTGCCGATTTTAGCAGTCGAGCGGATACGGGCGCGCGGCTTAAGGCCCCACTTTTCGCCAAATTCCTTGTTACCAATCAACACAGCCGCAGAGCCGTCGACAATGCCAGACGAATTGCCCGCGTGGTGAATGTGGTTGATCCGCTCTAGATGGGGATATTTCATCAACGCGACCTTGTCGAACCCGGGCATGACTTCGCCCATAGCCTGAAAAGCAGGGTTTAGGCTACCAAGGCTCTGCATATCGGTTTGTGGGCGCATGTATTCGTCATGATCCAGAATGGATAGGCCATTCACATCGCGCACTGTGATAACCGAATTGGCAAAACGATTATCGTCCCACGCGGCCTTGGCACGTTGCTGACTTGCGACCGCAAGGGCGTCTGCGTCATCGCGGCTGAAGCCATATTCGGTGGCAATGATATCTGCGCTAATGCCTTGCGGCACGAAATACTTTTCCATAGCCAGTGAAGGGTCGGCAGCAACAGCAGCACCGTCGCTTCCCATCGCAACGCGGCCCATCATCTCGACGCCCCCGGCGATATAGGCTTCCCCGGCGCCTCCCTTGACCTGATTGGCTGCCAGGTTCACAGCTTCCATGCCGCTTGCGCAGAACCGATTGATGGCCAGGCCGGGAATACGCTCGTCCAGATCCGAAGCCAAAACGGCAGAACGCGCAAGACAGCCACCCTGTTCCATCACCTGCGTGACATTGCCCCATATCACGTCCTCGACGGCATGGCCTTCGAGATTGTTGCGCTCTTTGATTGCATTCAGCGTAAGGGCGCTGAGACGCAGGGCAGTTACTTCGTGCAGGCTGCCGTCTTTGCGGCCCTTGCCGCGTGGCGTGCGCAGGGCGTCATAAATGTAGGCTTCGGTCATGGTTGGTTGTCCTTTTGCCAGAGGCGGTCGTTTTCTGTAAAGTAAGTGGGGTAGACGGCTTGATTTGTTCAAGGGTGACGTGGCGACGGCTTGCGTTAACCGTGTATCTTATGCTCTGTCTGCGGGGGAACCGGGCATAAGATCATATGGAGATTTCCATCCCTGTGTAGATGACAGGTTGTTAAGCCAGCGATCAATATTGAGCCAGTCGGCGCGCTCGAAGCCGAATGGTTCCGGATAGTATAGATAACCGCAGCAACTCAGGTCGGCATTCGTGATGCCATCACCCACAATCCAGTCACGATCTGCGAGATGCGTGTCGAGTACGGCATAAGCGGCCTTGAGGCGCATCTGATTGAATGAAATAACCTCTGCCGGACGTTTATCTTCTGGGAGGAAATTCATTAGAAACCGGGTCATGCCGCACATTGAGCTTAGCTTGTGGTTGTCCCATAAGACCCATCTTAAAACCTCGTAGTGGTCATCTCCTGTCCCGCCAAACTTTCCCGATTTGTCAGTAATATACTGCTGAATTGCCCCCGACTGGGCGACCCTCTTTTCGCCGTCGATCAACACCGGCGCCTCGCCCATGGAATTGAGCGTGCGATAGGCCTCAGAGCGCGGCTCGCCCTTGAAAAAGTCGACAAAGACAGGCTCCCAATCGAGCCCGGACAATTCCAGCGCAAGAGCCGCTTTGTATGAGTTGCCGCTTTCGCCGAAGCAATGCAGTTTCAGTGTCATTTCATGCAACCTTTCTATTCGTTTAAATCGAGAGAGCAGAACCGGTGGGTTTCACACCCCCCGGACCCCCCGTGGAGTTTTTTTCGCAAGATGAAGATGGATCGGTTCACCTTGAATTAAGGTTAATCGTTGAACGTGTATGGGCATGGTAAGCTGGAGAGCTGAGCCATGTGCAAGGTGAAGCCCCAAAGTTCCGCTCTATGGTCGTATTGCTAACCAAAAAGCCGGACTGCGGGGCGGATCTTTGTGCTGATCCGGTCTTCATCTTGCCAAATAAACTCCCCCCGGAGGGTCGGTTTGCAAAGTATGTAGTGGCATAAATCATCAAAACGCCCTCGCGATAAGCTCTTTCATGATCTCATTTGTACCACCATAGATGCGCTGTACGCGCGCATCGGTCCACATTTCGCCGATGGCGTATTCTTGCATGAAACCATAACCACCATGCAACTGCAGGCATTCGTCAAGCACCCAAGCCTGAGTGTCGGTTGTCCAGTATTTGCACATTGCGGCTTTGGCAACGGTCAGCTCTCCGCGCAGGTGTTCAGACATGCAGGCGTCGAAAAACGCGCGACTGACCATTGTCTTGGTCTGAGCCTCGGCAAGTTTGAAGCGGGTGTTCTGAAATTGCATGATCGGGCCGCCAAAGGCTTCGCGTTCCTTGGCGTAGGCAACGGTGCGTTCGACAGCCCCCTCCATGGCACCAATGGCAGAGCAAGCAATAATCATACGTTCCTGGGGCAGTTGCTGCATCAACTGGTAAAACCCCTGACCTTCGGCACCGCCTAGGATATTCTCGGGTGGGATCTCTACGGCATCAAAGAATAGTTCTGATGTGTCTGCCGCGTGCATTCCAATCTTTTCGAGGTTACGTCCGCGTGCAAATCCGGGTGCATCATCTGTTTCGACTACGACCAGTGACACCCCCTTGGATCCTTGAGCCGGGTCTGTTTTGGCGGCTACGATGATCAGGTTGGCATGCTGGCCGTTCGTGATGAACGTTTTTTGCCCCGAGAGTTTATAGGCATTTCCCTCGCGGATTGCGCGGGTCTTGATGGCTTGTACATCTGAGCCGGTCGAGGGTTCCGTCATCGCCAGTGCGCCGACCAGCTCCCCGGTCACCATCTTGGGCAACCAACGCTCTTTTTGATCCTCTGTGCCATAGGCCAGAACATAATGCGCAACTATCCCGGAGTGGATGCCTTGGCCCCATGACGCCAAATTGGCGCGCGATGCTTCGATCAAAATTGCCGCTTCGTGGCCAAAGTCGCCTCCTGCGCCGCCGTATTCCTCCGGGATTGAAGGGCACAGCAGACCCAGTTCACCCGCTTGACCCCACGTTGAACGATCCATCTCGCCCTGTTTGCGCCAGCGTTCAAAATGGGGGGCCCATTCGTTGGTTATAAATTGCGCTGTCATATCGGAGATCATCTGATGCTCGTCCGTCATCCATCCGCGTGGGCTGGTGTCGAGATCTTTCATTGTCATATCCCCCTTAATCAATCTTATACATCAGCGCTTGCGCGCTTGCAGTTCTGCGTTAAACAACCTCAGCCGCGCCGTGAGATTTTCTTGGTTCATCACGCTGCTGAAATTCTCAAACAAAAAAGACAGAGCCTCGCCCTCATCCAACTCTGCTTCGGTTGCGAACGCCTTGAGCCGACGATAGCCGTCCTCGGTCATGGCGACTGGGAAACGACGGGTCAGGCGAAATCGCTTTGGCATCTTGTTCCTTTGGGCAGTAGGGGCGAGGAGTGTCCTCGCCCCATCAGCTTAGAAGTTTGCGGCCTCAAGTGCCATCACAGTATCACTTCCGGATTGTATGCGGGTCAGATGCAATGCAGTAGCGGGGAGTTGACGCGCCATGTAATAGCGCCCGGTGGTAAGTTTGGTTTGATAGAATTCCGGATCAGATGTGTCACGGGCCAGAGCGTCGCGCGCGGCCTTACCCATTTGTGCCCACACAAGGCCAAGGCAGACATGGCCGAACATGTGCATAAAGTCGTAGCTGCCGCTCAGCGCGTTATTTGGGTTCGTCATGCCATTCTGCATGAAGTACATGCCCGCGGCCTGAAGATCCTTTGATGCGGTTTTAAGCGGATCCAAAAACTCTTTGTCGAACGCGTCGTCTTGACCTGCGTTATCTTTGATGAATGATTTGACCAATTCAAAGAAGGCCATCACATGTTTGCCGCCGTCTTGCGCCAGCTTGCGACCGACAAGGTCGAGCGCCTGCACACCGTTTGCACCTTCGTAGATCATCGCGATACGGGCATCACGGGTGTATTGGGACATGCCCCATTCTTCGATGTAGCCATGACCGCCATAAACCTGCTGGGCCTTGATGGTGTTGTCATAGCCCACATCTGACAAAAAGCCTTTGATGATTGGTGTAAGTAGTGACACCAGCCCATCCGCGTCCTTGTCACCCGCGCGGTGAGCTGCATCAATCATGGTCGCTCCCCAGAGAATAAACGCACGCGCGCCTTCGACAAACGACTTTTGATCCATAAGTGAGCGGCGAATATCAGGATGCACGATCAGCGGATCTGCCGGCCCTTCGGGGTTTTTCACACCGGTGACGTCGCGCCCTTGCAGGCGGTCCTTAGCGTAATCCAGTGCGTTCTGATAGGCGACTTCGGCCTGACTAACGCCTTGCATGCCGACGCCAAGGCGGGCCTCGTTCATCATGGTGAACATGGCACGCATGCCCTTGTGCTCTTCGCCAATCAAGTAGCCGGTTGCGCCATCGTAGTTCATCACGCAGGTGGAATTGCCATGGATACCCATTTTTTCTTCGATGTTGCCCACGGCCACGCCATTGCGCGCGCCCAAAGAGCCGTCTTCATTCACATGGAATTTGGGCACAATAAACAGCGAAACGCCTTTGATCCCATCAGGGCCACCAACGATCTTTGCCAGCACAAGGTGGATAATGTTTTCCGACATGTCGTGTTCGCCAGCCGAGATAAAGATTTTTTGACCTGAAATCTTGTAACTGCCATCCTCCTGTGGTTCGGCTTTGGTCCGCATCAGGCCCAGATCAGTGCCGCAATGAGGCTCTGTCAGGTTCATAGTGCCGGTCCATTCGCAGCTCACCATCTTGGGCAGATATGTTTCCTTTTGTGCTTGGCTCCCATGGGCCAGAATGGCAGAAGCCGCGCCATGGGTCAGGCCTTGATACATGGTAAAGGCCATGTTGGCAGAGCTGAACATCTCTCCGACAGCTGTCCCTATGACATATGGCATGTTCTGGCCACCGAATTCCTCGGGCATGTCCAGACCTGGCCAACCGCCTTCCTTGACTTGCTCGAAAGCCTCTTTAAACCCTGTAGGCGTGTATACAACGCCGTTTTCCAAGCGGCAGCCTTCCTTGTCGCCAACGACGTTCAGCGGGGCGAGGACTTCGGAAGTCAGCTTGCCCGCCTCGTCGAGAATAGCAGACGTAAAATCGGCTTCTAGCTCATCATAGCCCGGGATACTGGACTCGGTGATGTTCAATACATCGTGCAGAATAAATTGCATGTCTTTGGTGGGTGGGGTGTAGCTGGGCATAATTGTTTCCCTTGTCCTCTGTCCGTTTATTGAGCAGCTTTTTTTGTGGCGGTCATTGAGGCAAGCATTTTTTCACCCCATTTCAATTGGTCTTCTAGGTCGGCAATGGCTTCGTTGAGCTCGTCACGCTGTGAGACCATATCTGCGAGGCGATCACGCGCGATGTCATATGTGCGGGCAAATTGGGTCTGTTGCTGGTCGCCCATGTGATAAAGGTTCAACAGTTGGCGAATTTCTTCAAGGCTGAAGCCAAACCGCTTACCTCGCAGTATGAGCTTAAGCCGCGCACGGTCGCGCTTGGTGAATAGTCGTTTTTGTCCCTCACGAATGGGGAACAAAAGTTCCTTCGCCTCGTAAAAGCGTAAAGTCCGAGGGGTGACGTTAAAAGTCGTGCACATCTCGCGGATCGTTAGGTTTTTTTCGCTCATGAGCCGGCTCTCGTGGTGTTTAGTGAGATATGGTCAAGAGATACTGCGATTGCAATAAATAGTTGACGTTGACGTAAGCAAGACGCTGCGTCACTTTGGGCATTGGCCTATATTACGGTCATTTCAGGAAGTTCAGCGCGTGATGCAGGGCTGATTGTGTCATTGTGTAAACGAGCGATTGGGGCGGCACTAAAGGGCGACAGGTCCACCCCAGAACTTCACGTTTCCTTCTGCGGTGATGCCCAAGGTCACGTAACCCGTGCCGTATAAGATCCAAACAATACTGAATTAAAACGGCATCCAGTTTTATGAGCAAGCCCGTAATCGGAACACCGCTTACTCACGGCTCATACGGTTTGACATGATCTGTGCGCCAAATGGCATTGAACATCGCTTGACCAAGCCAAACAATCCTTGAACAAACGGTCAGGTCAAGCGCATGAACCGCACAATTAAGGACGCGACCGTCAAGCGATACCAATACGATAGCCACGACTAACTCTGCACGCATCTCAGCGAGTTCTTGGGTGCCTACAATTACGCGCGTGTCGTCTCAAATCGCTCAGCGGTCTCACACCTTATGAATACATCTGCAAAATCTGGACTTCTGACCGAGATCAGTTCGTTTTAAATCCAATCCACCAGATGCCGGGACCTAAAAACTAGCAGGACAGCAAACTTGATCAGCGATCGCGGGTCAATGTGCTGGCCTCGGCCTTGCTAAGCGAAACAAGTATTTCTTCGATTGTCAGCCCCTTGGCCAGGGATTTGGACCAGATGCGTCTTGCGGATACGGGCGACCAAGGGAGTGTCGCCTGTGACAGCCAATTTCTCAAGGGCGCAGGCAAAGCGTCATATGCGGCCATTGGGTCGTTTGACCGACGTTTGTGACGCAGACGACATTTCCCCAAATTGCTTTTCACACTGCGACCTTAGGATCAAATATTGGGTCCACGACAAGAACAAGCCTGCTCTCACCAGTCCCCTCAATTGGGGGCGATCTATGCAGTAATCCCGATGATGGCTGGGCCGGCCAAAGCGTCCCGCGCAACAACACCGGCGCACCCGTTTGAACCGTAAACACGCGGGTTGGGTTTTCCCCGCTCATAGACATTCCGTATTGTGTACCTGTTCCTCTGTAGGTGCAAAGCAACCGCGACGTTATAGCGTCGACGTGGAATTTCCGGCACGCGTTTGTTGTTACGACGGACAACCTAAGCCTGAGATGCGTGACGCTCATCAAATCAGAGAACATCTGCGCAAGCGAAACGATGTCCGCCACTAGCCAATCGCGATTTGATCCTAATGGAAGACCGGACGCATCACACAGCTTATTTATTGCACCAGAAACATCTTCTGGGCGCAGTACAATTCGACCACTTGGCAAAACGTCTGAATCGAGTGAATTAAGCCAAGTTTGGTTAATTTGTGGGATTTTCCGCTTCCAAATCGCAGCAGCATATTCCGGTTCCAGAAATGCCTGAATGGATGACGGATCATCTGCAACAGCTACACCAATGGCCGCATGATGGAGGGTTTCAGAGACAACGTTCATGCAGCGTCTTCTGTCCGACGCCAAAGTGGAAATGGATCATTGTATTCGGGGATATCTTCGGGACGCGTCGCCTCAGCTGCGGGCACCAAGCAGGCATCCAATCGCGACTTTAAAACGGGCCAGTCTATACCTGCCCCGATAAAGACGATCTCTTGGCGGCGATCGCCCCAAGGCTCTTGCCAGTGGGCATTCATATAGGCCACGGCGCTATCATGGGTTGGTCTGCGTTCTTTGGGTACGGATGCCCACCACGTGCCCAGTGGCTTTACCGAAGACAACGCACCAGCCAGCGAAAACTCGGCCACCCAATCGGGACGCGTAGATATCCAAAAATGCCCCTTGGCTCTTATAACACCCGGCAGATCACCGTTGAGGACCTCTAAGATATGATCGGGGACGAATGGCAGCCGCGCCCGGTAGACATAAGACGTAACCCCATACTCTTCCGTCTCAGGCGTGTGGTCAGCAAAGCCATAGAGCTCTTTTGCCCACATCGGGTGTTCATGCGCCTGTTCAAAATCAAAAAGGCCGGTGTCCAGAATTTTATCGGTGGCGACAGAAGATTGATTGGTCTCGATAATTTCAGCATCCGCATTCAAGCTGCGAATAATCTTGCGAGCGGCATCGACCTTGGCTGCGCCGGCATCATCCACCTTGTTCAAGATAACCACATCAGCAAATTCGATCTGGTCGGTCAAAAGGTGAACAAGCGTGCGCTCATCTTCCTCACCCATTGTCTCACCACGATCACTCAGGAAATCGTGCGAAGAAAAATCATTCATCAAATTCACCGCATCCACAACCGTGACCATCGTGTCCAGCCGCGCTAAATCTGACAAGCTATCTCCGCCTTCATCCCGAAAATCAAAAGTTGCCGCAACAGGCAAAGGTTCGGAAATACCGGTTGATTCAATCAAAAGATAGTCAAAGCGTCCTGCAGCGGCCAAGCGGCGCACCTCATCCAGCAGGTCATCGCGTAACGTGCAGCAGATACACCCATTCGACATTTCGACAAGCGTTTCATCCGTCCGGCTAAGTTCGGTGTCAGCCCGCACAAGGTCGGCATCTATGTTCACTTCGGACATGTCGTTGACGATGACCGCAACGCGACGGCCCTCACGATTGTTCAGAATTTTGTTGAGGAGTGTGGTCTTTCCTGCTCCAAGAAAACCAGAGAGAACAGTGACTGGAAGGCGTGTATCTGACATGAGAGAACTCCGTTGGACGCTTTGCGTCACGCTACTTAAGCAGTTACTAGACAAATGCAACCGTATTTGTTACGTGGTTAAAAATTCAAAGGGCTTTTTCAAATGAAGCGCAATAGTCGCCTATCGCTTGCTCTGCACACGCTCAGTCATATGGCAAATGATCCGAACCAAATCCGTACATCAGCAGTTATAGCCGATCATGCAGGCACAAATCCCGTTGTTGTGCGTCGAGTATTAGGCAAGCTGCGCAAGGCTGGCTTGCTCACCTCGGAAAAAGGTCATTCAGGGGGCTGGAAACTCGCCAAATCGGCAGAAGACATCACTTTGGCTGACGTTTATCTGGCATTAGACGAGCGCCTGATTGCAACCGAGACCAATGATCCTATTCCAGCATGCTCTGTTGAACGTGCGCTACACACACGGGTTTCAGGTGTCATGAAAGATATCGAGCAAAGCTTGATAGAGCGCCTAGCAGAGACCACCATATCCAAAGTGCGGGGGCATTAAAATATTCTGCGAGAACCTTGAATTATTACCTTCTGCATGAAACCAAATATTTCAATGCATTGCGTAACATTTGATAGTTCAACTATTTCGGCAACCGCTGTGGTAGCGAACCTGACTTAGCAAACGCATTCTCGGAAATTTGTTCCAAACCAGCAGATAGCTCCCAACTACTTTAAACAACCGTCTCAGCCGACCGGCGTAAAAAACTTACAGATAGCCACCCCATGGCTGCCGCATCGTGGCCGTGACGCTTTGAACGCTTCCGTTCTCGCATCAGTCATGGACATCAAAAGCAGATCAGCAGCCCAACGCATAAACAAATCTAATCTGACAAAATTTGTCAGGTTGACATAACTGACAAAATCACTCAACTTTATAAAAGGTCCAGCCACCCACAGACTCATAGGGAAGCCCGACTGAACGGAACGCATTCAGCGAGACAGGGCATCAAATGAGACATTTACAGAGCAAAGAAGATCTACGTCCGAAGCAATCACCGCGCACACGGCAAAACGACCTGCTTGAAGCCATCAACACCTTGGGCGAGGCTGATAATACGGACGCTATCTGGCTCGCTCATCGCGAGATGGACAGGTTAGGTGACGACAAATGACTCTTCACGCTGTTCCTCATTCGCAGATGACACCATCGCGCATCCCAATCTATTCTGCCGAAGATTTGACCAAAGGGGGCACTGTTGCTCAGATCGTTTTAGGCGATCAAACCTACACCCTACGCGTCACGCGGGCCGGCAAACTGATCCTGACCAAATGACAGATGTCCAACAAAACCGAGGTGGAGCACCCGTTGGGTATTTAACTGAACTCGACAGCATCGAAGCTGCGTCCGTCATTTATCTTCGTCTTTGGTGTGCGGGACCAGATGCACAGTCGCAGGTCTCTAACGATCTTGTGACCTGTCTTGGCCCAGAGAAAGGGCAAAAATCCCTCGAGTCGTTTCAAACACTCTGCTCGCTGTGCGCTAGACATGGGCGCAGACCGCTGATGCGGCACGCGGTGCACTGTAAATACCTCGGAGCAGATGAAGCCTGCTTTGCCAATTTCATCTCGACCGCTGCGACCGGCGATCGGGATGATGCGATGCTGATCGCAACGCTGATTGTCAGAGCCGACGTGGCGCCATTACTCACTTCGGTGGCTGCAGATTTTGGGCTTGCCCTCCGAAGAATGCGGCTCTCTGCCCCCAGAGAACTGGCGAACGATACTCAAGTTCATACACTGCACTAAGGGAATAAAACCATTGAAACAAATACCTCTCACAGCCATTGCGCTGATCGTGGCAACACCAGTCGTGTCTGCCACCTCAGAAGGCGTACTACAGACCTATTCGAACATCGCGGCTGCCAAATATGAAGAAAGCCTGATCACAGCCCAACGGCTCCGGGATGCTGTAAACGCCCTGAGCAATACGCCATCTGCCGAAGCGTTGCAGCACGCACGTGCGGCATGGCTGGCAGCCCGCGTGCCCTACCAACAGACCGAAGTGTATCGCTTGTCGAATGTCGTTGAGAACTGACCATGTATTGTCACTGAGATTTGGCCCTCATTTATTGTTTATCCGCAATTACGCTTTGGTCAATATTGCGGTCTGCTTCGCGGTTTGTGAGCTGGCTTTGAAGCGGTAGCTGTCGGTTTCCAAGGTGTGTCAGCGGTGAATAAGCAGTTTAAGGAGTGCTGTTATCAGCTTTGCATTACCAAAGACCTGCGTCCATTCATCAAAGTTGGGGTTGGTTGTGATGACGACGCTGGTACTATCATAAAGCTTGTTGAGCAGGTAAAAGAGCGGCGCACCACCAGACGGGCTGAACGGCCGATAGCCGAACTTCGTCGAGTGATGGGACAAACATCTTGTGAGAGTTTGAATAAGGCGGGAATGCAGCTTGCTTTCGACACAATTCAGTCGTCACAACAATACACACCAGGAGCGACATTTTTGGCGCGCTTACTGTGAGGAACCGACCTAGCTGTGTTCGAACAGATGACTAGGACCATAAGGGCACTCGTTCTGTGGACATGTCGGCAAAAGTCATGCAAACAAAGATCCAGAAATAAACTTGGACAAGCGAAATATTTTGCCGAACCGTAACTGCTCATATAGCGAGCGCACATAGGTATTTGACTAGGATAAATGATAAAAAGTGGCAAATTCGTCGAAGTATAACGTCGTAATTGTTGGCCAGTCGGGCAGACTGGGCTGCGAGGCGCTGCTTTTTGCAGCGTCGTTGCGGCATCATAATCCGGGGTTCGCAGGCAAGCTGCTGGTGGCAGAACCCCAGCCCGGACCGTTGTGGAAAAAAGACCCGCGCATCACAGATAGTGACATCCGTGTGGCGCTGGCCGATCTGGGTGCGCAAATCATGCCTTTCGCAACAACGCACTTTGGCGACACTTATCCCTATGGAAACAAGATCGAAATGCTCTCGGCACTGCCAAAGGGTGAACCATTTGTATTTTTTGATACCGACACGCTAATCACGGGCGACATCAGCACTGTGCCTTTTGACTTTAACCGTCCAAGCGCATCGATGCGCCGAGAAGGCACTTGGCCCAAGATCGCTCTCTACGGGCCGGGTTATACTGAAATATGGAAGTCGCTTTATACCCTGTTTGGACTGGACTTCGAAACCAGCCTCGATCTGAGCGAACCTGACGAATATTGGGCGCGCTACCTGTATTTTAATGCCGGCTATTTCTTTGGGAAATGCCCACACGAATTCGGCAATCTGTTTCTGAATTACGCTTTGCGCATTCGAAACGACCCACCCACCGCACTTGCGTCCCAAATACTTGATCCATGGCTTGACCAAGTGGCGTTGCCACTCGTGATCCACGCTTTGGGCGGCGGTAGGAAAAGTGACGCTCATAACGTTCTCGACGGTCCGGTCAGCTGCCACTACAGATTTCTCCCGCTTCTATACGCCCGCGAAAGTGACGCTGTGATCGAGACGCTTGAGGCCATCTCGCGGCCCAACAAGCTCAAAAAAGTGCTTAAGGTTTATGATCCAATCAAACGCATGGTCTATCAGGGCCGTGGTCAAAAAGTGCGCGCGCTGTTTGACCAAAACGACTTACCGCGCAAGGAGCAAGCGATCAGAAACAGGATAAAATCCAATGGCTTTTGGATGCGCTGACAGCACAGAACATAGTACTGCACCAACCACTCCATATTTTCAAAACACTAATTCCTACTGCCTATCGCATCTGACGAAATGCCTGAAACATGATGCACAACCAACTTTTCGCCCAACCCACCCATGGGAAGCGCGTTTGTAATCTTTCAAAGTATTGAAATCTTAACAGCGTTGTTGACCGCTGAAAGTAGCATTGCTTGACCATGCGCCCATTCAGGGGCGGGCGCTGCCTTTCGTGATCCGTTGCAGAGGTCTGTGGGATATATCGGTTCTGCTTTTTCCGAGATCGAACAAAACGGATCAGTCTCGCAGCTAGGCTGATTGGTTGGTCGCAAAGCGTCTCACCAAAGCAGATTCAGCAACCTGCCCTTGCCGCCGGTCGCCACATTGCTTAACCATGCCGCGAAACCGCACCGTTTTTCCACAAAAGGATACGCTCCATGACCGATGGCCCGACATACGGCTTTGACACCCTTCAAATCCACGCAGGCGCACGGCCTGACCCAGCAACCGGTGCCCGGCAAACGCCGATCTACCAAACCACGGCCTATGTCTTTCGTGATGCAGAACACGCCGCGGCACTTTTTAACCTGCAAGAGGTTGGCTATATCTATTCACGGCTGACCAACCCGACCGTTGCTGTCCTGCAAGAACGCATTGCAACGCTTGAGGGCGGCGTCGGCGGCACCTGCTGTTCGTCAGGCCACGCAGCACAGATCATGGCGCTGTTTCCACTCATGTCTCCGGGCATGAACGTGGTTGTCTCGACCCGGCTTTACGGGGGCACTGTCACGCAGTTTAGCCAGACCATCAAACGATTTGGCTGGGAGGCGACATTTGTCGACTTCGACGACTTGGACGCAGTAAAGGCTGCGATCAACGACAAGACCCGCGCTGTGTTCTGCGAATCCATTGCCAACCCGGGCGGTTATATCACCGACCTCGACGCAATTTCCAAAATAGCCGATGACGCCGAAATCCCACTGATCGTGGATAACACATCTGCCACGCCGTACCTGTGCCGTCCGATCGAACATGGGGCAACACTGGTGGTGCACTCCACCACCAAGTACCTCACAGGCAACGGTACCGTTACTGGAGGCTGCGTTGTGGATTCAGGCAAGTTTGACTGGTCAGCCAATGACAAGTTTCCATCGCTCTCTGCGCCAGAGCCAGCCTATCATGGCATGAAGTTTCACGAGACGTTTGGCCCGCTCGCCTTTACCTTTCACTCCATCGCCATTGGCCTGCGTGACCTTGGCATGACAATGAACCCGCAAGCTGCACACTACACACTTATGGGCACCGAAACGCTGTCATTGCGGATGGAACGGCACGTGGAAAATGCAGTCAAAATTGCGCAATGGCTCGAGGCAGACGACCGCGTCGACTATGTCACTTATGCGGGTCTGCCCAGTTCGCCCTATTACGAACGCGTGGCCAAGATTTGCCCACGCGGTGCAGGCGGGCTGTTCACCTTTGCAGTCAAGGGTGGCTATGATGCGTGTGTCAAATTGGTGAATGCGCTTGAGATCTTTAGCCATGTGGCCAACCTTGGTGATACGCGGTCCCTGATTATCCATTCGGCGTCGACAACGCACCGACAGCTGACAGCGGAACAGCAACGCGCCGCCGGAGCCGCCCCCGAAGTGGTGCGTGTTTCCATCGGAACAGAAGATGTCAACGATCTGATCGCAGATTTGGACCAAGCCTTGTCAAAGGCCGCCAGCTGAAGCGTTATGCGGAAAAAGTGCATCATGTAAGGCCGTCTGAAATCATGGATTTCAACGCGTTAGATGATGCACGAAATTTCGGGGCTGTCATTAACCGCTATAAAGCGGCCTATCAGCGCTCAGGGGATCAGATCGAACGTGATCGAGACCCGAGCGCTGACAGACACCTCGCCAGTTGCGATCGCCATGCTGTCGCGGCGGGCCGTTGCCATCATCATCTCAGGCTGCCCAACGCCGCCCTGTTCGCTTAGCGTGATGATCTGGCCAAGGGTCGCATTCGCGGCTTGTGCCAGTTGCGCAGCTTTAGCCATGCCATCGCGCACCGCATCCGCCCGCGCCTGTGCTTCCTGCTCAGACGGGTCTTGCAAGGTAAATTGCACTCCGTTGAAAGTATTGGATCCGGCGGCCAATGCTGCATCGAGGACCGGGCCAAGTTTATCGAGGTTGCGCACCCGCACGGACAATGTGTTGCGCGCAACAAATCCGATAATCCGTCGCGAGGATACGCTGTCACTCCAGATCGGAGAAACGCTCAACTGATTGGTCTGCACGTCGCGCGCGTCAACCTTCAACCCCGCAAGTGCGGTGAGCAATGCGGCGACATCAATATTTACTTGCTCCATTGCCGTTTGGGCCGTTTTGGCGTCGTGTGTCACGCCGAGCGAGATGATTGCCATGTCAGGCACCGCAGCCACCTGCCCTTCGCCAACAACGGACACGACGCGCATGGGCGCTTCTGCCACAGCCTGAACAGCCAACCCCAATAGCATCGCCAAACTCACGATAATCATTCGCATTATTAATTATCCCATACTAAATCTGTTTACCCACTGTATCTTGCGCTTGCATTGCGCTTTAGCACAAGACGACTGTGGCCTTTTGCTTTTCATGAGCAAAGACCTGCTCTATCTTGTGATGGAATGCGTCTCTCGTGTTCCTCACGACGCACAACTGCTACAGGCCCGGTATGAAGCCACAGTTCGCGCTGTCCTTGTCCTTAGACGGGATCCGTTTTCTCCTTCGCGCGGCAGGGGGCTGGCAAAGCGTGGGCGATGTAAATTTGCAGACCCCTAAACTAGCAGCTGAGCTGTCGGCGCTGCGGGCTATTGCCAAAAAGCTTACCCCACACCGCTTGCAAACGAAGCTGATCATACCCAATGATCAAATCCGCTACCTTAGCATCGAAACCGGCGACTTGGATGAAGCCAGTCGCCAGTCAGCAGCCCGCAAAGCGCTGGTCGGTGCAACGCCCTATCCAGTTGATGAATTAGCCTTTGATATTTGCGCCGAGGGCGGCACCACACATATCGCCGCCGTAGCATATGTCACCCTCAAAGAGGCCGAAGCCTTTGCGGTCGAGCACCAATTTAACCCGGTCAGTTTTGTCGCTGCCCCCGAGGACCAGAGATTTTTGGGCGAGCCGTTTTTTGGGGTCACCGCCATTTACAAATCGCTTAACCAGAAAAATGGCAAGGTCGAACCAGACGGTATTCGGGTCGTGGTCACCGGTTCAGTCGATATTAAGTCACAGACCGACGACACACCGAAGAGTGCAGAAGAAAAGCAAGGCGACCTCGCGCTGGATGAAAGCGGATCGCAACCCGATAGTGGAAAAGATATCGGCCTGGACAATATTACGCTTCAAAACACAAATATTCCGGAAAATGCCATCGCCCAAGCCGATGACGATGCCAGATCCTCGCCGCATTCGGCGGCTGTCGCAGCGCTTGGGTTTGCCAGCCGCCGCGGGTCACCAATCGCAACAGTCGCTCCGGTGGGTGGGTTCACGCGCGGCGAACCACCCAAAAGATCTACAAGAGCGGTTGCAGCTCAAGTGCCGCTGCCGCCCATCACACCGCCCAAGTCAGCCACTGACAGCCTTCGCCAGATGGCGGCGCCTGCGCCAGATCCCCCGTCAAAAAAACCATCCGAACCGTTAATCGAGCGCTTTATGTCACGGCGCAAAACACCTGCAGTGATACCGACGACCAAGGTTCCAGCAAAACTTTTAGTCACCCCCACCATGACGGCTGAGCTGGAAGCCAGACGCATGACCATATTCTGGGCGCGCGAAACGGATGGGGGCGGCAAACCGCGCAATCCTAACCTGATCTTGATGGCGATTTTGCTGATATTTTTAGCAAGCGTAGCTGCATGGGCAACAGTTTTTTTTGACGATGGACTGGCGCGACTGTTTCAGGGACGTGAACGTACACTCGCATCCACATTACCCAAAGAAACGCCCGCGATCATCGCAAAAGACGTTGGAGCAACAACAATAACCCCAGAGGAAGCCGCCGAAACAGACATCGAATTGGTGGCAATAGATGCCGTTGGCCTGACTGCCAAAGAATCCGCCTTGCTGGACGCGCTGCGCGATCCCTTGCCGGACACCTTGCGCAACCCTCCGAGCAGAGCAGCGCTGGATGCAGCTGCGCTGAACGCGCGCTATGCTGTTACCGGCATCTGGCCAAAATCACCCGAACCCACTCTTCTGATCGAAGCAATCTTGCTTGACGATCTTTATATCCCCAGCATCGATCCGATCAGTCCGGCACTCGATGCTGTTGCGCTGCCTGCCCAGACCTTGTTCGAGACCGATGTGCAGCTTGCAGTCGTAACTTCACCAGCTGCGGCAGGCACAAATTTCACGATTGGAGACGACGGGCGCGTGACTCCAACCACTTCGGGCGCACTTAGCCCCGATGGCTTCACCGTGTATCTTGGTCGCCCGCAAGTCGTACCGCCGGCGACACCTGTGCGCTTTGCCAACGATCCAACAGCGTCCAACACTTTGACCCAAATCAGACCCCGCGCCCGGCCAGGCGACCTCGTTGCACAAAATGAACGGGCCACTTTGGGCGGTTTGCTAAGATCAGAACTAGCGGGCCTGAGGCCAAGACTACGCCCCGCCTCGGTCCAGCAGAAAGCCGAAGAGCAATCCCCGACAGATGAAGCGGACGGCCTAGCCAGCCCGCGGGCCACCGCTCAATCTGCACGCCCTAACCTGCGTCCTCGAAATTTTGAGCGCATTGTGGCTCGCGCGACCCAATCTCCGAATAGGGGATCCACCGCGGCGGCGGCCACTGCCAGCGTCGCCCCTGGAACGGTCACACCACCGATACCATCATCGGCATCAGTGTCGCGCGAGGCCACTGTACGCAACGCCATCAAACTCAATCGAATTAACCTTGTCGGCGTATATGGAACACCTACGGACCGTCGGGCACTTGTGCGACTGTCAAGCGGACGCTACCGCAAAATTCAGGTAGGCGACAGAATTGATGGTGGGCGTGTCTCGGCTATCGGAGACGACGAATTACGCTATCAAAAGGGCTCACGGAACTTGGTTCTCAAAATACCAAAGGGCTAACTGGCACATTCTGTACTGTCGTATTGCTATTTCTTAAACTACTCAGGTTTGAGCCCACATCCGTGCCTCGTACATAGGTGTTTAATCCCATGGTTTGATGGTGCGATCTATTGTTTGGAATGGAAGGAAGCATTATTAAACAAGTACGTCACGGCTGCGCCACGACTGGGCACGCAGTCAGAGCAGAAATACAATGATTGCAAGCTACAAACCCAGAATTAATATCAAAACGGTTGCCAAATGGCGCAAGCGTGAGGCAATTGAAGATAGCAAGACTGGCCCAACCGAATCTAGCTCTACAATTTGAGCGCCGATAAGGACGCGATGTTCGTGGCTTTCAGGCGTTATACGCTGTTTTGCCACTGGACGACTGCCGCTACGCCTTAAACCTTCGATCCCGCATCTGACGCGGTCGTCTTTGCATCGGTGTCTGCAACCTAACCTTACATCCAGATTACCACTTATGGGGGACGAAAAGCCCAAATAGTAAAAGTTTAACGAATAAAATATGGATTAATCTGCCTGAAAAGCAACGTCAGGTAAATGCCGAAAAGTAGGGTTCAACACGCGGCAATTAACATCTTTGGATAGAAATAGTTTCCCTTTATAAGATTCCCCAAAAGGGCGCCGCACAATCAGCGCGATCTTGCCGCTGCACTGCCTTTTTTGTGTCCAAATTTCCGGTCAAAACAGTTTCTGAAACTACGTTTGGATTGTTTATGATGGCACTTGCAGAACGCATTCTTGTCCCCTGGACGCAAATTCGCAGAAAATTTTGGGGGCCAACGAAGAGCATGGCACATGACGGAATTTTGCATTCTCAGACAATACTCAAGGTACCTACTAAGCAAGTCACACTCGCAATGGAACATGCCCTGTCCATCCCCTGCCCCGATCTAACGGACGAAGACCGCGATCACGATTTCCACAAGAAACGTGGACTGGGGTTCGCACGCCAAGAAGACTGGGCCGGATTGTCCCAAGCAATTGCTTCCGCCGAAGAAACACGTGCAAAAACCACTGGCGGCATGCCGGTCGCTGAATTGCTAGCATTTGGTGCGCGCACGGATGTGGTCGGCCTTGTTGAACATGCCCTTATTACCGGAAAACCAGATCGTGACGCCCCGATCATGGAGGGCATCGAAGCCCTCGAAGACGTACTGTCCGACCATTCCGACGACGCAATAATCGCATCAATTATTGCACAGGCGCATATGGACATTGGATGGGCGTGGCGCGGCACTGGCGCAGATACTCTCGTTCCAGCGCACAATCGCGAAGCTTTTGATGCGCATTTCGAACGGGCGGCTGATATCCTTGCTGGGTTTGATCAAAACAACATCAAAATCCCTCTTTTCGCAGCAACGCGCTGCGCACTCAACGCAGGTTTGAGTGCGCCAGTCGAAAAGATTGTTGCCGACTATGAAACCTGGCTAAAACTTGATCCGCACAACGCTCTTGTTTTGCGCGCAATGGGCAATCATCTGCTGCCGCGCTGGCACGGAACCTATGACCGACTCGAGATTGAAGCGCGTCGCGCCGCCTCGAAAACAGCCTATATTTGGGGCGCTGGCGGCTACACTTGGACCATGTTTGATGCAATCTCTTCTGACGCAAAGGCTTGTGCTCGGCTCGACCTCAGGCTTTTCTGCGATGGTCTGATCGACATCGTCCGCCACTGTCCCGACCAATACACGGTGAACCTGCTTGCCGCGTACTGTGCCAGTACCATTGGCACCATGCCCACCGGCCAAGGAGAGGCCGACTATGTCCGCGCGCAAATTGCAGCTGCCGCAAAGTGGCTGATCAAAGATCACATGACCGAACTGCACCCGATGGTCTGGGCTAATGCTGCTCGAGGCTTTGACAATGCACTCAAAGTGCGTTGCCCAAAGCGCTACGTAGCTTCAGGCCATGCCGACGCGCGACGTTTTCTTGTAAATTTATTTCACAGCGAACTCGCCGTAGGTCACGAGGTTTTATTCACCGAAAAAGGTGCCAAAACACGGATGGCCTGACATCACTTTGGCCCTGCATGTGCCAATCCGACGTGCAAGCGCGACCCGCCTTGCGCAAATATCGCAATGCATGCGGTGGCCTATTACGAGTTCCCATTGAACCAAATAATGCGTCGCAAGCGTAAAACCAGCGACTTTGCTAATGGAGAGACAGGCACGAATATACTGGCCAAGATCTGCAGGCTTCGCTTTAGAGTGTCTTGAATGCCGGCACGTTTAGCTGGCTTCACGCGCGTGCCCAAAACCATGGTGTGCTGATGACCTTTCGTTCCACGTGGATGGCATTAAAAAACACGCGCTCTGGTCTATCCAACCCTAAGCTTGCGTACCGCTCCGGCCAACAAAGCACGGGAATACAACTGGTGCGCACCCAAAAGACTCTGGAATACCGGACCCAACGTGGGCTTGCCTCCACGCCCCGGCACGGGAACCACGACTGACCCAAAACGTAATTGCCCCTCAGCAACCTGCAACCACGACATCGTTCGCCCACTTTTGTCCTGCATCAGCAGCTCATCATCAGTTCGGCTAACAACCCGCCAAACCGCAAATTTATCAGCCCGCCCGTCGGCAAGCGCCGCTACGTCTGCATCGCTTGATGGTACACGTGCGAACAAGCCCAACACCAGCCGCTCGCAACGAAACAGTGGTTGTGTATAAAATGCGCTAATATACTGACATAGATCAACGTTCTTGCGCGTGGCACATGCAAAGCAATCCGTATAATGCCCGCCGACCTGCACATAGCTGAACAGTAAACTACTTTCCGGGATGGGGCTTTCAGTCACGTTCATGATACTATCAAACACGAGAATCTCGCGAATCCAAGGCGGCCATGCGCCGCGCCCTCTTGCGGGCTATCGCTGGCTGATCTAAACCCCCATGCGGGCCCTAAACCAGTGGTGAAAACATGCTTGACCTGACCGAAGATACCCCAAAGCCCAAAACTATCGCGGGTGCAAAGCATGATTGGGAACTTGTGATCGGCATGGAAGTCCACGCGCAGATCAGTTCAAATGCCAAACTGTTTTCAGGAGCATCCACAACATTCGGGGCCGAGCCAAACTCGAACGTTGCTTTTGTTGATGCCGCAATGCCCGGCATGTTGCCTGTTATTAACAAATATTGTGTCGAACAGGCGGTACGCACAGGTCTGGGCCTCAAGGCCCAAATCAACCTGAACTCTGCTTTTGACCGCAAGAACTATTTTTACCCGGACAATCCGAAAGCCTACCAGATTTCACAATTCGACAAGCCGATCGGCGAGAACGGCTGGATTGAGATCGAAGTGAATGGCTATAAAAAGAAAATCGGCATCACGCGTATCCATATGGAAGAGGATGCCGGCAAGCTGACCCACGGCAATGGATACTCGCTGGTAGACTACAACCGCCAGGGAACGCCGCTCGTTGAGATCGTATCGGAACCCGATATACGCACGCCGGATGAGGCATATGCCTATCTGGAAAAGTTGAAGTCAATCATCCAATATACGGGTGTATCGGATTGTAAAATGGAAGAGGGCTCACTTCGATGTGATGCGAATATTTCCATCAGGCCGGTTGGCCAGAAGGAATTTGGCACAAAAACCGAGCTGAAAAACCTGAACTCTTTCAACTTCGTGCGCAGAGGTCTTGAGTACGAAGAAAAGCGCCAGGAGCAGGAAATCCTTGCTGGCCGTGAAATCCAGCAGGAGACAAGGCGATATGATGAAGCGACGAACACCACTCTCTTAATGCGCGTAAAAGAAGGTTCAGATGATTATCGTTATTTCCCTGAACCGGATCTTCCTGATCTTTATATCGATGAAGAGTGGAAGGCAAGGGTTCGTGCGCAGATTCCAGAGCTTCCGGACGAGCGCAAGAAGCGATATGTTGAAGATATGGGACTGCCAGCTTATGATGCAGAGGTTTTGACCGTATCGAAAGAGATGGCTGACTTCTTTGAATCTGTCGTCAAAGCGGAGGCAGATCCGAAGCAGGCTTCC
>JABITU010000094.1 GCA_018668195.1 Tateyamaria sp.
CCCGGCACGATTTTATCGCAGACACCAAGGTACACGACCGCATCGAACGTATTGTGGCTGAGCCCGACACCAGCCGCCAGCGCAATCACATCACGCGAAAACAGGCTCAGCTCCATGCCCGCTTCGCCCTGTGTAACTCCATCACACATGGCGGGCACGCCGCCTGCGACCTGCGCGGTGCCACCCGCTGCGCGGACTGCATCACGGATCAATGTTGGATAACGTTCAAAGGGTTGATGGGCCGACAGCATGTCATTGTAGGCGGTGACAATCCCAAGGTTCCCAACTGCAGCTTCGGCAAGGCGGCCTTGATCGGAACCCGCAGCGGCGAAAGCGTGGGCCTGACCACTGCAGGACAGATGCGCCCGGGCTGGGCCATGGGATTTAGCGGTGGCCACCCGGTCCAGATAACGGCGACGACTGGGGCCGCTTCGTTCGATGACACGGGCGGTGACACGGGCGAGCATAGGGTGCAAGGGCATTGCGCTTTCTTCTCTCATTGAATGGGCAGGGCTTCTGTAACACAGATTTTATGATAGCGCTAACAATAATGCATCTGCTACGTTGTCGCAGGAAATGCCACAGCGTGCTTTTAAAGTGCGTAATCACAACATATAGTCGCGAAAGCTACGCATAGCAGTTGTGCGGTAAGGGGACAGACATGGCGCATATTATTGTCGTGGGCAACGAAAAGGGCGGGGCAGGCAAATCGACGGTATCGATGCACGTGGCCACTGCCTTGGCCCGCATGGGGCACAAGATTAGCGCGCTTGATCTAGACCTGCGGCAAAGGACCTTTGCGCGTTATGTCGAAAACAGGCACAGCTTTTGCAAGCAGGCAGCGATGGAACTGCCCAGCCCAGATGTGCATGATCTGCCTGAAATTGACGCATCTGCGCTCAAGCCAGGCGAAAACATCTATGATCATAGGCTTTCGGCAGCCGTCGCCACGCTGGAACCTGATAACGATTTTATCCTGATCGACTGCCCCGGATCGCACACGCGGCTCAGTCAGGTGGCGCATTCGCTAGCTGATACTCTGATCACCCCCTTGAACGATAGCTTTGTCGATTTCGACCTGCTCGCGCGCATCGATGCGACCGGCGACCGTATCCTTGGCCCATCAGTCTATTCAGAAATGGTTTGGAACGCGCGGCAATTGCGGGCACAAGCCGGCCTTAAACCCATCGATTGGATTGTAGTACGCAACCGATTGGGAGCACAGCGCATGGTCAACAAGGAAAAGATGGAACGCGCTGTTGCCATGCTTTCCAAGCGGATCGGCTTTCGCATCGCACCAGGATTTTCCGAACGGGTGATCTTTCGTGAATTGTTCCCCCGCGGCCTTACCCTTCTTGACCTCAAGGATATTGGTATCAAACAGCTCAACATCTCGAACGTGGCAGCACGCCAAGAGCTTCGCGATCTGATCAAGGCGGTCAAACTGCCAAGTGTCGAAGCCAATTTTTGAGGGTTTCTGCAGGTGCGACCCTAAAGTCGTCGACCTGCCAGTTTCGCGAGCATCATCTTTAGTTGTTTGGCATCATGATCTGAAAACCCTTTGATCAACGTGTTATCATAATGCTGTGCAACCTCACGCAAATCATTATACGCAGCCCGGCCTGCCCCAGTCAGACACAGGTGTTCGATCCGCCGGTCATGCTGATCTCGGTTGCGCGTTATAAAGCGCCGCGCCTCAAGTTTGGCGACAGCACGGCTGATCTTGGTTTTGTGCAACGCTGCCCGCGCGCCAATCGCTGATGCTGTCATCTGCCCTAGCATGCCCAGATGAAACAGCACCCGCCATTCGTTACGCAACATTCCGTACCGGTCCTTGTAGATCTGCTGAAACTCGAGGCTTGATGCTTCGGCCGCCTGATTCAGAAGGTAGGGAAGGAATTGCTCTAAATCAAAATCTACCATGACGCCCCGCTTGTTAGTTACAAATTCAACTATTACATTTGCGACCAAATCTGCAAGGGAGCATCAAATGAATCGGCAGACGCCATCGCAAAATACGGTTCAGCCCGCGTCAGGCGCTGGTATTACCAATGGCTACATGCCCGGATTCGGGAATGACTTTGAAACAGAAGCTCTGCCGGGTGCTCTGCCGCAAGGTATGAATTCTCCACAAAAGTGTGACTATGGCCTGTACGGCGAACAGCTGAGCGGGACAGCCTTTACCGCGCCAAGCCATCAGAATGAACGCACCTGGTGCTATCGCATTCGCCCGTCTGTCAAACACTCGCATCGGTATACGCGCATTGACCTGCCCTATTGGGTGTCGGCCCCACACATCCCGCAGGACGTGACCAGCCTTGGCCAGTACCGCTGGGATCCCATCCCACATTCCGATGCGCCACTGACCTGGCTGACGGGCATGCGAACCATGACCACGGCCGGAGACGTGAACACCCACACTGGCATGGCCAGCCACATCTATCTTGTGACGCAATCGATGAAAGACAGCTATTTCCATTCTGCAGACAGCGAGTTGCTTGTCGTCCCGCAAGAAGGGCGTTTGCGCTTTTGCACCGAACTGGGCGTGATCGACCTAGAGCCCAAAGAAATCGCGATCCTGCCACGCGGCCTGCTGTATCGGGTCGAAGTGCTGCAAGGGCCTGCACGCGGCTTCATCTGCGAGAACTATGGCCAAAAGTTCCAACTTCCTGGGCGCGGCCCGATCGGGGCCAACTGCATGGCCAACCGCCGGGACTTCAAGACGCCCGTTGCCGCGTTCGAAGATGTCGAACGCCCCTCAACGGTTACGATCAAATGGTGCGGTCAGTTTCATGAGACGCAGATCGGGCATTCGCCCCTCGACGTGGTGGCGTGGCACGGCAACTATGCGCCCGTGAAATACGACCTACGGACATACTGCCCGGTGGGGGCGGTCCTGTTTGATCACCCTGATCCGTCAATCTTTACCGTATTGACCGCCCCTTCGGGTGTCGAAGGCACCGCCAACATCGATTTCGTTCTGTTTCGCGAACGCTGGATGGTGGCAGAAAACACGTTCCGCCCGCCGTGGTATCACAAGAACATCATGTCCGAGCTGATGGGCAATATCTATGGTCAGTACGATGCCAAGCCCAAAGGATTCATCCCCGGCGGCATGAGCCTGCACAACATGATGCTGCCACACGGACCAGACAAAAACGCGTTCGAGGCAGCAAGCAACGCAGAGCTTGACGCCGTAAAATTAGACAGCACAATGTCCTTTATGTTCGAAACCCGCTTTCCTCAGCACCTGACACATTTCGCGGCCCAAAAAGCGCCACTGCAGGACGATTACATCGACTGCTGGGCGGATATCGAAAAGAAATTTGACGGGACACGAGGCAAAAAATGATGACATACCTTGGATACCTCATGGGCGCGTTCATCGTCTTTATGCTGGGCTTTATCCTTTGGGCTTGGTGGCAGAAATTTGCGAAAAATCGCCCCGACCGCTACGGCAAGGGACCGGGCCATGACCTGCGCGGCGCAGAACGCGGACAGTGGCACCGCACGGACAAGACATGACCACGTTCATTGCCTCTGTGTCTTGGGTTGGCTGGCTACTGATTTCCCTGACATTTTTTGCCCTCTGGCAACTGCCCACTATCATCCGCGCATGGTGGGACCGTCCTGTTGATAAGCGCAAAATACTGCCGGGTGAAGACCCGCCCACGCATGGCTCTGGCTGGCACTGACCCTTAACGAAAGCCTCACATGACCCTCAAACGATCCTGGGTGACCAGCGCCAACAACGCCGACACCGATTTCCCCCTTAACAACCTGCCTTATGGCGTGTTCTCAACAGACAGGCTTGATGCCCGCTGCGGCGTCGCGATTGGCGACATGATCCTCGATATGACACTGGCCGAGGAACAGGGCATCATCGACCTAACACCTGAGCCTCTATTCGACATGCCGTTCTGGAACGCGTTGATGGAACAGGGGCCTGCGGTCTGGACAGCATTGCGCAATCGGTTGACCGGCCTTCTGACAGAGGGCAGCCCAGATCAAAAGCGGATCGCGCCGCTGCTGGTTCCGCTAACCGATGCACAGATGCACATGCCGCTGGTGGTAAGCGAATACACCGATTTTTACGCCGGCCGACACCACGCCACAAATGTCGGCACGATGTTTCGAGGGGCAGAAAAAGCGCTCCCGCCCAACTGGCTTCATATGCCAATCGGCTACAACGGGCGCGCCTCTTCGGTGGTTGTGTCAGGCACCGATATTCGCAGGCCATGGGGCCAGCTAAAATCCTCCGGTCACGACAGGCCTGCGTTTCTGCCCAGCCGCCGGTTTGACATGGAGCTGGAACTGGGTGCGATCGTTGGAATGGCCTCGGACGGGCCGATCACCGTAGATGAGGCTGACGGTGCCATTTTTGGCTACGTGCTTTTGAACGACTGGTCAGCCCGCGACATTCAGGCTTGGGAATATCAACCATTGGGACCATTTCAGGCCAAGGCAACCGCGACCTCGATCAGCCCGTGGATCGTGACGAAAGCCGCGCTAGAGCCATTCCGCACTGCAACGCCCGCGCGTGATGTGCCCTTGTTGGACCATCTCAGGGACACAGGCCCGATGCTCTATGACATTCAGCTGCCGATCAGCCTTGCGCCATCTGGCAAAGCGCCGACAGTCATCGCAGAAACCAACGCAGCCGAGCTTTATTATTCGGCAGCCCAACAGCTGGCGCATCATTCCTCATCCGGATGCCCGATGAATGTGAGTGATTTGCTTGGCTCTGGAACGATCTCAGGTGCCGGGAAACACGAGCGGGGCAGCCTACTGGAGCTTAGTTGGGGCGGCAAAGAACCCATCATGCTCAGCAGCGGAGAGACCCGAACATTCCTAGAGGATGGCGATACGTTGACCCTCATGGGGGCTGCAAAGTGCGCTGGATACAAAGTCGGATTTGGCGCCTGCACAGGTACGCTTAATCCCGCACTGACCAATCCCTATGCGCAAAAATGATGATACATCACATACAAATAGGAACCTGAAATGGCCAAAACCTTCGCCTCGCAAGGGGACATGACCGAAAAGAAAATCACCTTCGAGGAGGTGGGCCGCGATCTTTGGGCCTTTACCGCCGAGGGCGATCCGAACTCTGGCGTTATCATTGGTGATGACAGCGTCATGATCATTGAGGCACAGGCCACGCCACGCCTTGCAAGCAAGGTGATTGAAAAGGTTCGTGAGGTGACGGACAAACCGATCACGCACGTTGCGCTTACACATTATCATGCGGTGCGGGTTCTGGGTGCCTCTACGTTCGGTGCGCAACAGATCATCATGTCGGACATGGCGCGCGCCATGGTGGCCGAGCGCGGACAGGAAGACTGGGACAGCGAATTCCAACGCTTCCCACGACTATTTGAAGGCCACGAGAGCATCCCGGGCCTCACGTGGCCCACAACGACATTTAATGATCGGATGACCGTTTATCTGGGCGACCGCCGTGTCGACCTGATGCATCTTGGCCGCGCCCACACGGCCGGCGACATCGTAATTCACGTTCCGGATGAAAATGTGATGTTTACCGGTGACATCGTCGAATACCAGTCGGCCTGCTATTGCGGTGACGGTTATTTTAGTGACTGGAACACAACGTTGGACGCGATTAAAGCATATCACGTGGATGCTATCGCCCCCGGGCGAGGGGATGCACTGGTGGGCCCAAAGATGGTCAGCAAGGCCATCGAAAATACCCGCGATTTCCTGGCTTCCACCTATGCGCCCGCCGCCCGTATTGCCGCCCGAAATGGTACCCTAAAAGAAGCGTGGGAGGCAGTCCGTGCAACTTGCGACCCGAAATTTAGTGATTATGCGATTTATGAGCATTGTTTACCGTTCAATGTCGCGCGCGCCTTTGACGAAGCGCGCGGCATCACCCACCCCCGCATATGGACGGACAAACGTGATATCGAGATGTGGGAGGCCTTGCACCAATGACAACACAACAGTGGCGCAAGGCACATAACGCTTGTTCTGCCTCGTGTGCACAATGTGTTATCATCGATCCCAACGCGCCCCTGAACCGAAGGTACATGTTCCAATGAATAAGTATGGCCCAACCCGCGGTGATCTGAAATTCCGTCTTGCTTTTTCTGGTGTGGGCCTTGCGCTGCTGGTCAGCGCTATTGCCTATCGCGGCTGGCCTAAAGGCCCCGGCGGATGGGAGGCCATAGGCATAGCCACCGTGTTCTTTGGTGGCACCTTTGTGTGGACTCTTATCAAGTTGATCCGAGGCGACCATCCCGATGGCCTATGACTACGCCCCGTTCCCGTATGTTGCCCCACCGGGGTTGATCGCACCGGAACCACGCCACCCGGTCGCCATCGTAGGTGCAGGGCCCATCGGCCTTGCCCTTGCAATCGATCTGGCGCAACGCGGTATCAAATCTGTGGTGCTCGATGACAACAACGTGGTCTCTGTCGGGTCGCGGGCGATCTGTTGGGCCAAGAGAACACTGGAAATATTTGAGCGCCTTGGCGTGGGTGATCGAATGCTTGAAAAGGGTGTGACATGGACGGTCGGGCGGCTGTTTCATGGCACAGATGAAATCTATAGTTTTGATCTGCTGCCCGAGGACGGACACAAATACCCCGCCTTTGTCAACTTGCAACAATACTATGTCGAACAGTTCCTTGTCGAACGCGCTCAGGACTTTCCAGATCTGATCGACATGCGGTTCCTAAACAAGGTGACAGACCATTCCGATCAGGGCGATCATGTCACGCTGAACGTTGAAACGCCAGACGGCGCATATCAGATCGAGGCGGAATACTATATTGCAGCCGACGGTGCTGGATCATCCACACGCAAACGTATGGAGTTACCGTTCCACGGTCAGAGTTTCGATGAACATTTCCTAATCGTCGATGTGGAATTGCCCCAAAGCCCCTTTCCCACGGAAGATCCCGAACGATGGTTCTGGTTTGCGCCTCCTTTCCACCCTGGTCAATCGGCGTTGCTGCACAAGCAACCCGACAATATCTATCGCATCGACCTACAGCTGGGCCCAAATGCAGACCCCGAACTTGAGGCCAGCGAAGAAAAGGTGCTTGCGCGCATCAAGGAGGTCATAGGCGAGATGGATTTCCGGCTCGACTGGATGAGCGTTTACAAATTTCGTTGCGCCAAACTCGACAGGTTCGTGCATGACCGCATAATTTTCGTGGGCGACAGCGCCCATGTCGTGAGCCCCTTTGGTGCGCGGGGCGGCAACGGTGGCATTCAGGACATAGATAACCTTGGCTGGAAACTGGCGGCTGTGCTCAGGGGAAAACCCACCACTCTATTGGACAGTTATGATGCAGAGCGCCGTCATGGAGCTGCTGAAAACATCCTCAATTCGTCGCGTGCCACAAACTTCATGACTCCTAAATCAGAGATTGAAACCCTGTTCCGCAACGAAGCCTTGAACCTTGCGGGCACGCACCCATTCGCCCGCAAACTGATAAATTCCGGTCGCTTGTCAACACCCTGTACATTGGCAGGTATGACGTTGCAGACCGGTCAGCATCCTTTGGTCGGGCGCTGTTTGATAGACCTGCCGATTGCCTCAGGATGGTTGACCGAAACTATCACAGACGATTTCACATTACTGACCCTTGATAACGCCCCATGGCCGACGACCAAGGGGCTACTCAACTACGCCCTGCCCCCTGGCAGACTAACGGCTGACAGGTACGGCACAAAAGGCGCTTTTCTCATTCGGCCCGATGGGCACATTTGTGCTTATTTTTCCACGCCAGATGTAGAAGCAATTTCCGACGCCATGTTCCGGGCAAACGGAGGGTTCTCATGATAATCGAAGATAACCTCGGGCATCAAGGCGACGCCCTTTATTCAGCGCTTATGCAAACGCACGACGGGCTAACAACCAACCAATCACACGCATTGAATGCCCGCCTTGTGCTGATGATGATGAATGAGATCGGCAACCCAGATACGATCATCGCTTTGATGGCAGATGCTCGGGCCCTAACGCAGCCAGGCGTTGGGCCTTTCGGTGCATAATGCTCGCGATATTCGAGTAAACTTGACCAAAAACGCCCCTTTAAATTGTGTTTAGACCTGCCATGATCAGGATTTTTGTCTCGACAGGCCGCTATTTTATAAACGCTTCCCGAATTATGGGGCGACTCTCGTTAACGGGCTCTGCGACATGGGGTTGACGCGGTGCATGGGATCGTTTGAACTCTACGTGTCCCCCGATGTGGGGAGGCGATGACACGCAGATCAACTGCAACACCGAAATGCTCGGAGGAAACTGGGCTACTTCAGGACGCGAAACAATATACCGCGACGCCAACAGAGAGGAAGAACATGACCTATTTAACACGTACCGGCAAGCCATTGCCGCAGTCCATCGTAGACTCAGCTGCCAAAGTCGGCCAAGACCCGGTCAACCGCCGCGAGTTTCTGGCCATGGCAAGTGCGTTCGGCGCGACGACCGCAACAGCATATGCCATGCTCGGAGCGGCTGCTCCGGCCCAGGCTGCCTCGCATGCCAAAGCGGGTGGCACCGTGCGCATCCAACAAGAAGTACGCGCACTCAAAGATCCACGCACCTATGACTGGTCACAGATCGCGAACTTCTCGCGCGGATGGCTGGAATACCTTGTTGCATACGAGAATGACGGCACATTTACACCAAAGCTGCTTGAAAGCTGGGAGATCAACGAAAACGCGACCCAATACACACTCAAGGTACGTCAGGGTGTTAAGTGGAACAACGGCGACGACTTTACAGCCGATGACGTTGCACGCAACATCGCTATGTGGTGCGATAAGGACGTCGAAGGCAACTCGATGGCTGGCCGCTTTGCCACTCTGATCAATGCTGATACCAACAAAGCCATTGATGGGGCCATCGAAGTTGTCGATGCATCCACCGTCGTTCTTAATCTGCCCGCATCTGACATCACGTTGATCGCTGGTATGGCCGACTACCCGGCCGCCATTGTGCACAGCTCGCATGCGGCCGATACAATGCTCGATAACCCGGTCGGCACAGGCCCCTACCTGCCCGAGTCAATGGAAGTCGGCGTCAAAGCCGCGCTGGTTCGCAATGCTGGCCACAGCTGGTGGAACGAAGGCAACGGCGCCTTTATGGACCGCGTGGAATACATCGACTACGGCACAGATCCCTCTGCATTTGTGGCCGCAGCCGAAGCCGAAGAGATCGACATGACCTACTCGATCGAGGGTGAATTTATTGACATCTTTGACACGCTGGACGGCTGGAACCGGAACGAAATCGCGACCGCCGCGACCATCGTTATCCGCCCCAACCAATTGGCCGAGGTTGATGGCAAGCGTCCCTATGCTGATGCGCGCGTGCGACAGGCCATCACAATGGCCGTTGACAACGCAGTTCTGCTAGAACTGGGCTATGCCGGTCGCGGCATCCCAGCCGAGAACCACCATGTCGGCCCAATGCATCCGGAATATGCGGAACTGCCCGCGCGCAAAGTGGACGGTGCCGCAGCCAAAGCCCTTATGGACGAAGCAGGAATGGCCGACTTCGAGCACGAGCTGATCTCGATCGACGATGCGTGGCGCAAAGACACCACCGACGCCGTTGCAGCCCAGCTCCGCGACGCGGGCATCAAGGTCAAGCGGACAATCCTGCCCGGCTCGACCTTCTGGAATGACTGGGCCAAGTATCCGTTCAGCTCGACCAACTGGAACCACCGCCCACTAGGCGTCCAGATCTGGGCATTGGCCTATCGCACCGGCGAAGCATGGAACGAGTTCGGCTATTCCAACCCCGAGTTCGACGCACTACTCGAACGTGCCCTTGCGACAGCTGACATCGAAGCACGCCGTACGCTGATGGCCGAAGGTCAGGCAATGATCCAGAATGACGGCGTTACAATTCAGCCTTACTGGCGCTCGCTCTATAATCACACCAAAGAAGGTTTGGAAGGCGGCAGCCACCACATCTCTTTTGAAGTGCGCCCAGAGCAACTGCACTGGACCTGATGGAGACCACGAAATCGTTATGCGAAAAACTGGAAGCAGCTAACTCTACCAGAAGTCATCAATTTCAACCCTTCAGAAATTGCGTGATGTTTCAGGTATTTCGACAAACGCAATAAAGCAAACTCAAAGGGCCGCCACAGCGCGGCCTTTTTTCTTGGACACGCGCGACGCAAAACCAATTGGGATGGACGTATCAACCAAAATGGGACGGTGGGCAGGGCGTCTTTGCCGCGTACGCGGTCAAAGAGCGTCCGGCCAGCGGCCTACAGGAAAATGAAGTAATGCCACGGCTGCCTGCTGCTCACTGCGCAAATCATCTGCAACAAGTTCATGAAGACGCGTGACCAGTGCAGCCCCCTCAAGGGGAACACGAGGACGTTTGGCAAACCAAGCCTCCTCAAGGATCAGGTCTTCGATCAGAGGGTCTATTACTGTGCCGCCACCGCCAGGATAACGGTAAAAACCCCAGCTCACCTTTTTACCTAACCTACCCTCTGCGACCATCCTCGCAAGAATTGGACTGGGCTGATCTCCGCACCAATTACGCATAATTACATCCAAACCGACAAGGTCCTGTGCCTCGCATGGACCCAAACCATAGCCCCAAGCGACCAAAGCTTCATCCAGTTCCCAAGGGTTAGTA
The DNA here is from genome assembly GCA_018668195.1 of Tateyamaria sp. The sequence continues at coordinate 10,641 of JABITU010000094.1, forward strand.
TGGTCCATCAACATAGTTTCGCAAGCACGCCAGAACAGCTGTTGAACCGGGGCTATCGGCGCATTCATACTAGACCGATGCAGTCAAGAAACCGATGCTTGGCAACCACTGCCAGCAACTCATTCACTGATGTTTGAACCGGCTTACCAGCGGTATCCACCTGGGCCTGTGCCTGTTCGTACTGCGGTGTACGCGCAGTCAGAAATTGCTTTAGCTGATCCATAGCCGCCGGGTGGCCTTCCATTGGGCGCAGGTCGCCCTGAGCTCGAACGCGTGCCATATGCTCAGCCGGGCTGGTGCGAAGCCAAACCGTATGGAACCGCTCCAACAGCAAGCTATAGGTGCTTGCCTCGGCAACGATTCCACCCGCCACCGCCAGAACTAACTTATCATGGTTTTGTAATACCCGGGCCACTGCGTCAGCCTCCAGCGCGCGATATCCATCCTGACCATACAGACCCATAATCTCAGCCAAAGGCATCTGTGCCGCCCGCTCGATCTCGTCGTTCAATTCGACAAATGGCACCTGCAACTTTTCAGCCGCTGCCTGACCCAAGGTTGTCTTTCCAGCTCCACGCAATCCAATCAGGCACACACGCTGTGCCCGCAAGGCAATTGGATTTTCCGGGGCCAACAAGGCACGTACCCGACCGCGAACCGAGGCAGGTGCATCCCGATAAAGACCAGCGACCCGCGCCACATCATCCGCCAATGGGTCTTTTTCCGCCAAAAGGTCTTCGATACGGGTGTTCAATGCAGCAGCTACACGGCTCAGCAAGATGACTGAAATATTTCCTTCACCTGCCTCAAGTTGCGCCAGATAGCGTGGCGATACACCCGAGCGTTCCGAAAGTTCCCGACGCGGTAAACCCTGCGCCGTTCGCGCCGCGCGCACACGTGCTGCCAACTGCTCGATCATGGTCGACGGCGCATCTGATATGTATTTCTCAAGGGTCATGGCACGTTATGATTGGTCATGGCACGTTATGATTACTTTAGAAAGTTAAGGTAGCTCTGCATAGGTATCCGTCAATGTAGCTTCACTGCCGCAATAAAGGTTCAATAACTGCGCGCAATTCTTCTGGTGCAGACTGGCTCTTGAACTGGTCTGCAATCATAAAAACGCTGGTGAATTTGCCCTCAAAACAAATGATTCCGTCCTGCCGTCCGACAACAGCAAAGGTGACAGACTTGTTGCCCAACCGGCTTGGCCAGACTTCACACAAAAGCCGATGGCGGGGCGTAACGGGATGTCTGAAATCCATATTCAAATTGACAAAAGGGGTTCCAATGTTGCGGTCCATCTCCAACTGAAACCAACCATCGCCGCCCAGATGGGCCTCCCACCAAGCATTAATCGCGTCCAATGAAAACCACGGCAGCCGCGCAGTATAGGCAATGCGCGCCGGATCACAATCACCCCAAGTGACGCGGATTTCATGTATGAAAGACGCCTGCGAGATTCAGTAGGTTTCCACGTGATACCGGCCTGCTTCACGCATGGCGGCACGCATCGGGGCCCATTTTGCGCCCATGGTCGCTGCAATTTGCGTCAGGGCAGACTCAACGCCATCCTCCATACCCTTTAGGCCGCAAATGTAGATGTGGGTCGCAGGATCATCCAACATTTCAGCAACTGCACCTGTTTCTGCCAGCATCCTGTCCTGCACATACTGCTTGGGCTGATCTGGCGCCCGACTGAAAACCAGATGCTGCTTTAGTAAGCTGTTTGGTACTTTCCCGAGAGGACCGAAGTAGGGCAGGCTTTCTGGTGTTCGCGCCCCAAAGAACATCGTCATTCCACCCGTGTCGTTGCGGCAGGTGCGTTGTCGTTGCATCGTAAACGCGCGCATAGGCGCCGATCCAGTTCCTGTGCAGATCATCAAGATACGGGCATCACTGTCATTGGGCATCAAGAAGGTGCCGCCAAAGGGACCGGTCACCTGGACCTTTGACCCTTTTTCAAGATCACATAGGTAATTGGACGCAACACCATCAACCTCGCGTTTTACTGTAAGTGAAATGTTGTGGTAGCGGGGTCTTTCCCCGTCGCGCGGCGAAGATACCGAATAAAGGCGCGGTAGATGCACCGCCCCTGTCGCATCCGTGCCTGGCGGAATGACACCAACCGATTGCCCCTCGAGTACGGGAAATGGCAAACTATTGGTTTCGAGGATGATGTGGCGCACGTCGTGGCCTGGATCGTCCGTCAGGCGGTAGTTACCTTGCACGATCAATGTCGCAGGCTTGCCCAAATTATACATATTGATGACTGGTTTGGTCGCGGAAACTGGCGGCTTTGAGGCCCCGCCCGCCCCGGCATGTGCCTCTGCCAACAGGCGCGCAACCGCTTCGTCGACTTCGCCTTCTTCGGACTGCGTGTCGGCAGAGATGTCTTCTTGATCGGGCAGTTCTTCCCAATCAAATTGCTCTTCGAGTGAATATGCCGTGTTTACCACGCGCCATTCATCGATTGACCCAGTTGGGCAAACCGGAATGCAGTCCATACAAAGATTACACGCCTCGGGGTCGACTACGACGTTGTTGTCATCATGATGAATCGCACCGATTGGGCAGGTCATCTCGCAGGTGTAACAACGAATGCAAATTTCAGGGTCGATCAGGTGCTGTTTGAACGGTGCTGTCATGGGGCAGACTGTTTGACGCAGGTTGCGTGCCCCACTGAAGAGAAAGAAGCCTTCATCGCAAATCTCTCTTCCAGTTCCGACATTGACTTACGCCATATGCAGTTGAACATATTCAAAATCCCCAGGCTTGTTGTCGATACCAACCTTGGGTGGCGCTATCCAGCTGGCGTATTCACCAGGTTCAAAACATGGCTTCATCAAGGACTGGATGAAGTCGCCATCGGCCTTAGTGGGCAGCCATTCATGCTGCCGCGCAGCCCAGTCGCCCGCCGAAACGATATTGCCATCGGGGTCGACCGCGACCTCAGAAAATACACCAATCTGACGATGGAACCCTTCGTGCGGAAGTTTTAACGCAAACTCGATCCCCGATTTGGCAATCAGCTTGTTCCAACGGCCCACGCCGCCCGATGCATCACGCACGTAATCATCGCGCAAGCGCATGTTGATCGCGGTCAGCGCGGGCACATCCTCGGTCAAGATCTGGCCATCCTTGATGCTGGTCACGGCATAGGTGTCATCCTGCAGCTTGTGGTCGTCATTAATGCGCTGCTCCATGTAACGGCCCTTGATCCCCGCGTTGAAAGCATTGGCTGCATTGGTTGACACCTCTTGGCCAAACAGGTCCAAAGACAACGTATAATGAAGGTTAAGCTTTTTCTGGATCGTGGGCAGGTCAATAACACCCATGTCGCGGATTTTGTTCACGTCATACGGGTCGGTAATGCCAGCCTTGTTCATCGCTTCTAGCGTCGCCTGAATCGTACGGCCCACCCCGGTTTCACCAACGAACATGTGGTGCGCCTCTTCGGTCAGCATGAAACGACAGGTGCGCGACAGCGGATCAAACCCCGATTGAGCAAGGCTTTCGAGCTGCATCTTGCCGTCCCGATCCGTGAAATAGGTGAACATGAAAAACGACAGCCAATCTGGCGTTTGTTCATTGAACGCGCCCAGCATGCGAGGTGCCTCTTCGGACCCTGACGACCGAACAAGCATATCATCTGCCTCTTCGCGGCCATCCTTGCCAAAGTATTTCTGCAAGAGATAGACCATCGCCCAAAGGTGACGCCCCTCTTCGACATTGACCTGAAAAAGGTTTCGCATGTCATAGAGGCTAGGGGCCGTCAGACCAAGAAACCGCTGCTGCTCGACCGAGCCCGGCTCGGTGTCGCCTTGGATAACGATCAACCGTTTTAGCGTATTGCGGTATTCGCCCGGCACTTCCTGCCATGCCGGTTCTCCGTAATGCTCGCCCATGGGGATTGTGCGATCTTCGACAGCAGGCGCAAGCAAAATGCCCCAGCGGTATTCCGGCATCTTTACATAATCGAACTTGGCCCAACCCTTGGGATCGACGCTGACGGCGGTGCGCAAGTAAACCATGCTATCCTGAAAATTCTGCGGGATCAGATCATTCCACCAGTTGATATAGCCCGGATGCCATTTCTCAAGCGCCTTCAAGACTTTGCGGTCGTCACTCAAGCCGACATTGTTGGGAATTTGTGTGTCATAGCTGACATTTATCAGATCAAGCATAGTGTTCTCCATTTCAGTGGCGGGGGGCCTCGCCCTGCATTCTTTGCGGGAACCGGCCACCTGCCGGGATCCCGTAGAGCGGGACAAAGCCCGCCGCATAACGCGGACCTATACCCGCTCCATGTTGTATTTGCCGCGCAAGCCAGTGCCATAACGCTGTAAAGCGCCCTCTGATCCTACGGCATTGGGGCGATTGAATATCCAGTTTTGCCAAGCTGTTAGTCGGCCAAAAATGCGGGTTTCCATTGTTTCCGGCCCTGCAAATCGCAGGTTCGCCTCCATTCCAGTCATCGCATCGGGGCTGAAACTTGCACGCTCTTCCATAAAGATACGGATTTCATCCTCCCAATCGATATCGTCGAGAATCATGGTAACAAGACCCAAATCATCTGCGGGTTCAGCCTCCAGCCCTTCGCCGACATGCGCACGAGCTGCATCAACAGACTCGGGAGCACCAAAAAACCTAGTCTGTAAACGGGTCAGATTGTTGCCCATCGGAAAAATGCCAAAGTTTGCATCACTCAATGTCAGCGTCGCGAGATGGCGATTGTCACCTTCGAATTCGTCTTCCATCATGTAACTGCGATCAACAGAAAAAAGCAATTCGGCCAACACCCCGGCAAAACAACTGCCGTGCTCTACCAATGCTACCAATGATCTTGAGGTGACATCGATACGCTTAAGCACCCGTTTCCAGTATTTCAGCACTTCATTGGCCAACCAATGATCAGCGTTTGATACAAGCACAGCCTCATGAGACAGTACCAACTCTGGGTCTCCTTGGGTGCGAAACACCAAGAGCCCCAATTCGGGCTCATTCAAACGCAGATGCAGGATTGCATCGTCCAATTCGCGCGCGAGCCGCAAAAGATAGGCCTGATCACCCTGCGCCTCAAAATCGGACATGTCCAAAGGCGCGGCATCGGTCGGACCTGCTATCGTCAACGTCGCACGTCGCGTGTCGCGTTCAACTGCAATCTCGAGCAAAGAGTATTGCAGCGATCCGTCCTCGTTGATGGCTTTTTTCAGCGGCCCAAGAGTAATGCCCGTCGCAACAGGCGACTTCGGCGAGGCGGCTGCAAATTCCGCTGCACGGACGCGTACAGTCTCGTCGAACTTTGCATTGGGTACGGCCTCGTCGACCAATTTCCATTTTACGGCACGCTTACCTTTAACCCCCTCTTCTGTTGAACAGAAGATATCTGCCAGATCGCGGCGCACCTTGCGCTTGTCTGTCACGCGGGTCAGCCCACCCGTTCCGGGCAAAACCGCAAGCAATGGCACCTCTGGCAAAGCCACCGAGGATGATGAATCGTCCGTCAGCATAATATAATTGCAAGCAAGGGCCAGCTCGTATCCGCCCCCTGCGCAGGCCCCTTTGACAGCAGCAATATATTTCTGCCCGCTGTCAACTTCGGCCGCCTCGAATGTATTGCGGGTCTCGTTGGTGAATTTGCAAAAGTTGACTTTGTGACTGTGCGCCGCGCCACCAAGCATTCTAATATTTGCACCTGCACAAAACACTTTGTCTTTGGCGGAACGCAGGACGACAACCTTAACTTCCGGATGTTCAAAACGCATCCGTTGAACGACATCTGCCAGTTCGATATCTACACCCAGATCGTAGGAATTGAGCTTGAGTTGATAGCCATCAAACAGGCCTGCGTTTTCGTCCACGTCCATAAATAAATTGGCAATGTCACCATCATACTCAACACGCCAATGACGATAGAGCGGTGGATCAGTCTGAAAATCGATCAATATTTCCATGCACCCTCCCGGCGCGAGTACGCCTTGCTAATTTTGCAGTATCTAACACTTTCAGAGGTGAAAGCTTCAGGTATATGCCTAAATCTGCAGCGAAAGTGCATTTTATTGCGACTCTTGCAGTATCTGAGCCAACGCAATCGCTTCTTTGCGAAGTGCTTGAACCGATTGCCCCAGAATCACCATACGCGGCGCGCAGGCATCCAGATGCTCGTCCACGATCTTGCAAAGGCGCATTGCAGCATTGGGGCGCCCCATCTTTAGCTTTAGCAGTGCGTTAGCCATTTGGATGTTTGCCTGCAGAAAACTACGGAGCGTTCCGGGCGGTGCGACCAACCACAAGGGTTCCAATACTTCGTGGCACTCCCAGAAAAATCCTTCTTGACGATAGAGCATGCCGGCGCGCCACGCATGGCTTTTCTGCATATCGACTTCGGTCATGCCCGGCATCACATCA
>JABITU010000095.1 GCA_018668195.1 Tateyamaria sp.
GATCACGCGATGATCTACATATCCCGGATCACGCTCCAACCGATCCCCCAGGGTTTCACCCGCAACCGTGAGTGTGTCCAAATGCAGCAACGGTTTGATTTCCCGCAACACCGCGCCGACGCCACCCGCAAAGAAGAAATCTTCCATGTAGTGCTCGCCCACTGGCTTGAGATTGACCAGAACCGGCGTGGTATCCGACAGTTCGTTCATCCGCTCCAGCGACACTTTGATGCCAAGTCGCCCAGCCACAGCTGTCAAATGTATAATGGCGTTTGTCGATCCGCCCAAGGCCAGCAACATGCGCAGTGCATTTTCTACCGATTTCTCAGTAATAATCTGACTTGGCCGAATAGGTTGATCAATCATCCGCGCTGCGGCCCGGCCCGAGGCTTCGGCTGCGCGCAGGCGATCTGCATGCACAGCCGGGATTGCGGCCGTTCCGGGCAGTGACATGCCCAGTGTTTCCGCAATGCACGCCATGGTCGAAGCTGTGCCCATCACAGCGCACGTCCCGGCGGTCGTGGCAAGGCGGCCTTCGATATCATTGATCTGTTCTGTGCCGACCTCTCCGGCGCGATATTTACCCCAGAAGCGCCGACAATCCGTACACGCGCCCAACCGTTCCTCGCCGTAGCGGGACGTCATCATCGGGCCTGCAACCAGCTGAACAGCTGGAAGATCAGCCGAGGCCGCGCCCATCAATTGGGCAGGCACCGTCTTGTCACACCCGCCCATCAGGACGACCGCATCCATTGGCTGCGCCCTGACCATTTCCTCGGTGTCCATTGACATCAGATTACGGAACTTCAGACTTGTCGGGCTCAGGAATACCTCCCCCAACGAAATCGTTGGAAACTCAATGGGCAACCCTCCACCCAACAAGACACCGCGTTTGACCGCCTCTACAAGTTCCGGAAAATGCCGGTGGCAGTTGTTGAAGCCGGAAAAGCTATTCGCGATCCCAACGATTGGCTTTTTGAGCACCTCACGGGAGTATCCCATTGAAGATGCGAATGAGTTTCTCAGATAAACTGAGAAATCCTTATCGCCGTAGTTGGTCAGACCCCGCGACAGGCCTTTGACTTGATCATCACCCATTTGCCATCTCCGATAGTCTGATTTTTACGTATTTGGGGTCGAGATAGTCTTGGATGCCGAAAGAACCGCCCTCGCGCCCCATGCCGCTTTCCTTGACGCCTCCAAACGGTGCCTCCGCAGTCGCCAGCAACATTTCATTGACGCCGATCATACCAACCTCAAGGTCCTCGTAGGCGCGAGTGGCCAACGACAGGTTGTTCGAGAAGACGTAGCCTGCCAATCCGAACGGCAGGGAATTGGCCCGAGTCATCACATCGTCATAGTCGGTGAATGTCGTAATCGGGGCGATTGGTCCGAAGGGTTCTTCTGTCATGACCATTGCATCGTCAGGCACCCTGCCCAGAACAGTTGGCTCCATAAAAAAGCCCTTGTTTGAGCCTTCTGGCACTTTGCCACCCGCCAGCAACTCAGCACCTCGACCAAGCGCGTCTTCCGTCATTGCCTGGATCGTTTCCAGACCACGCCTGTTGGCCATCGGCCCGACCTGAACACCATCGTCCATGCCGCGACCGATTTTGAGCGATTTTGCGATCTCGGCAAAGCGGCCTGCGAAGGCGTCATAGTTGTTTTCGTGGACGTAGAATCGCGTTGGTGAAATGCAGACCTGACCGCAATTGCGGAACTTCGTTGGCGCGCAGACGTTTGCGGCTTCGATCGCGTCGAAATCTTCGAAGATCACAACCGGTCCATGTCCACCAAGCTCCATCGATACTTTCTTGACGCCTTCGGCTGCCAGCGACAGGATTTGCTTTCCAACAGGCACAGACCCAGTGACCGTTACTTTACGCACGATGGGTGATCGGATCAGCTGCGATGCAATGGCCCCAGAATTGCCGGTGACAAAATTGACAACGCCCTTTGGAACACCTGCATCATGGCAGGCTTGGATCAACGCCGCACAGGACGCGGGCGTTTCTCCTGCCGGTTTGATAATAATCGAACAGCCTGCGCCGAGCGCCGCTGCGATTTTGCGGGCTGGCAAAAGGGCTGGAAAGTTCCATGCCGAGAATGCAGCGACGACACCGACTGGCTGCATGATAACGGCCATACGGCTGTCAGGGGTGCGCGAACCGATGATCTGACCGTAAATGCGTTTGGTTTCTTCGGAATACCACTCAAACTGATCCGCTGCTGCTCCGGTTTCGCCTTTGGCTTCGGCAAGTGGCTTGCCTGTTTCAAGCGACATCGCCACGGCAATCTGATCTATACGATCGCGGATCAAGTCGGCTACCTTACGGATAATCGCCGCCCGCTCCCAAGTTCCCGTCTTGCGCCAGACGTCAAAGCCGCGCTCAGCCGCCTTAAGGGCGGCATCAATATCGGCCTCGGTCGCAGCAGCTATGGTTGCCAGTGTATCCTCGGTTGCGGGGTCTGTGACTGGCTTTGTGCCTTTGTCAGAGGCCGCGCGCCATTCACCGTCGATATAGAGGTTTAGATCGTCATACATTGGATGTTCCTTAGATTTTTGATTGAAGGTAAGCGGCTTGAACGTCATCGACCCAGTTACCGACGTTCCAAGATCCATAGGCACCCATGCCAGCGATTGGATCGCGACCAGAATAAACAGGAATGTGGATAAGAGAGAGGCCATCATGCGCAAATGCGTCGCTCAACGCGGCGTTCAGGCTGGCTTTGGTAAACCCTGCGTGCAGGGCTTTAACCCCGTTGACTGAACCGGCCATGGCAACGTAATCCACGGCAACGGAATCGTTGGTTTTGAATTCCTTGCCGTATTGGTCGTATTGCAGCCCGGTGATCGCTGCCATGCGACGGTTGTCAAACAGCGCAATCATGCCGCGCACGCCGTGTTCGACGCCATCAATCAGGATTTGGGGGTTCATCATGAACGATCCATCCCCGGTAAAGGCGATGCCGTATTTAGCATCGTTGACATAGGCCGCCCCAAGCAGCGCCGAGCCGGAAAAGCCCATGAATGACGCACCTGTTTCGGTGAATGTCTGACCGGGCGCATCGTCTTCAACGATCTGAAACCCATTGGCTTGCACATCACCCGCATCAAAGAACTTGATTGCACCAACTTTGTTGGCAAACGAAGACACCGTATGAAGGGCTGCAGGTTGGGTCAAAACCGGTTGTTGCCAAACCTCGTCCGCCAAGGGTTCAGCATTGATCCGGGCTTTCTTGAATTCGGACCATTCCTCTTTCTTGGCCGCACAGGACCGAAGCCAGTCCTTGCGGTTGTCAGCGCCCGTATCATCCCCAAGAGCCGACATAAGGTGATCAAGAACGGCAGTGATATCACCGGGCAATGCGATCGTATTTGCATAATGTGCCAGATCATCAAGGTCACCATTGATGTTGAGAACCGTATGCGAGTTCGGATAGCCGACGCCTGAGCAATCGGCCTGACATACACCACGGCTGCCGATGACTATGACCGCCTCGGCTTCTTGCATGGCATAGTTGCCGCTGATTGAACCCTTCGATCCGCCAACATGCATATTCTGCACATGCGCATCCATCAATACACCAGTTGACCCAGGTGAAAGGACAACAGGCAGACCGCATTTTACAGCAAACCGGCGCAAAGCCTCGTGATTGGCTCGCGTCCCACCCCCGGCTTTGATCACAACCTTCGTGTTGGAACGCATAAAGTAGACTGCTTCGTCAAAAACCGCGTCATGTGCCGGCACCAACGCCTGAACCGATTGGCGTGGCGGAAGCGTTGCCAAATTGATACTGGTGTGTTGAGGCTGGGTGTTAATGGGGAGCATCACAAAAAACGGACCAGCTTTGTAGGGATGATGCACACATGCAGTTCCGCGACGCATACATTCGCGCAAACTCCCAGGCGTATGCAGCGTGTGCGATTGGCCCATAAGTGCGCCCATCTTGCCAAAGATGCCCTGTTCAGGTTTCGGGATCTGCTGCATATTGTAGCCTTCGCCACAGGTCGTCTCATCACCGTAGATATGGTAAACGCCGACGCCATTTGACGCAGCCGCCAACGACCCGGCCATCGCCTGCAATCCCCCAGGCCCAATGGACGTAACAACAGCTGGGGTTTTGCCATAGACCCACGCATAGGCCGTCGCAGCATGCGCCATCTCGATTTCATTGCGACAATTTATTACCGATACGGCTCGTGCTTCATGGTAGATCCGCAGAACCTCGCCAAGGTCGGTCGAGCCATGTCCGAAAATCGCATAGAATTGGGTGACCTCTTGCTTAAGCATCGCAACAACCAGAGCCTCGGAAAGCGTTAGATCAACCACACCATTGTTGTCGGTTGTGGCTAGGACATCGACACCACCGCTCGCAGCAATTTTCTCTGCACGGGCACGAATTTCGACCTCCAGTTGTTCGCGTTCGGGGGCTTTATCAAGCATCGGACAAGTCTTCCTTCTGTTTTTCTTTCCGTTTCATTTTCAACTCACTGAGGCTTTGGAAAACGATCAAAAGCGCGGCGAGAGAGAAGAAAACAATCACTGTCGGAGATGTATAAAAAATATCCATTTTGCCTTCGGTCAGCATCATGGCGGTGCGGAATTCATTTTCTAAGGTTGGACCGAGCACCATTCCCAGGATGATGGGCGTAATGGGAATGCGAACTGCGACAAGGACATAGGCAGTGACGCCAATAATCGCCATTGCATAGATATCGAATTCGGAATTCCGGATGGAGTATGCGCCGATAGCGCAGAGCACCAAAACGACAACCGCAAGGATTTCACGCGGTACACGAAGAACGTGCACAAACAATCGAATTCCCAAAAGCTGTAAGCCAAGCACCCAGGCATAGGCAATGATCACGGCAATGTAGATGCCATAGACTTCTGCAGCATGGTTCATGAAGAGCGCCGGACCAGGCACGAGGCCGTGTATCATCAGCCCGGCAAGGACAATGGCTGTCGCCGGGTCTCCGGGAATGCCCAAGGACAAAAGCGGAATGAGGGTGCCGCCCGTTACAGCATTATTTGCTGTTTCAGGCGCAATCACACCTTCGATGTTCCCCTTACCATAGGTCTCTGGTTTTTTGGAAAAACGTTTGGCGTTGTCATATGCAAGGAACGACGCGATGGCCCCGCCTGTTCCGGGAATCGCGCCAATCCCAGTTCCTATGAGCGAGCTGCGGATCATCAACCCGATATTGCGGAACAACAATCGAAATGACGGCAATTCCGGGCGAACATTTGCCATCTTCTTTGGATTGGCAGACTTCGACGGATCTTCGCTAAATGCTTCAATTATGAACGGCACGGCAAACAGGCCGATCATTGCAACAAGCAGGTTCACCCCTTGCATCATATTTACACTGCCAAATGTCATGCGGGGGACACCTTCGATTGCATCCAGCCCAATAGTCATGATCATGAGGCCCAAAACACCCGCAATCAGGCCTTTGATCAGAGAGTTCCCACACAATCCGCAGATCGTTGAGAACCCAAACAACACGAGTGCAAAAATTTCCGCCGGACCAAACCCAATCGCTACTTTGGAAACCAGATCGACAGACACGATCATCACGGCAAGGCTGAAGATGCCGCCGAAGACCGAAACAATGACCGCCGTTCCGAGCGCGATAGAAGCGTCCCCTCTTTTAGTCATCGGATATCCATCAAGAACCGTTGCCGCGGCCGATGGTGTACCCGGGATGCCGAGCAATATGGCTGAAACCGAGCCCCCCGTCATGCCTCCAATATAAGTACCCAACAACAATCCGATTGCTGGCACTGCATCGAGGTTGAACGAGATCGGAAGGGCAAGGGCCAGAGCAACAGTAAAGGTCAGCCCCGGGATGGACCCGAAGATCAACCCGACCAAAGACCCCAGACCGATAGCGGCAATCGACATGGGTGTCAGCGCAAGCGCAAAGGCATTCAAGAAGTGTTCCATGATGTTTACCCGAGATTTATCCAGCTGCCGTTGGCCAGGTAGATGCCAAGAGCCTTTTCAAAGATCAGCCAGCAAAAAAGAGTGATGCCGATAGACATCCCCAAGAGCATTTTGGCTGAGCGAATTCGTAAGTTCACGACCATGACAAACAGAACGAAAATTGGCGTCGCTATGACAAATCCAACTGTCTTTAGCAGATAGCCGTAAGCCGAAATTTCGATTAGAATAAGTACGGCAGGGAGCCAGTGAATGGACAGTTGATATTCAGCTGTCAGGCTGTGCTCCGGCTCGTTCCTTGGCCCATTTAGGAGAGACTTAAGGAGCAAGAGAACCGAAAGACCACTCAAACAAAGGCCAATCATCAGTGGGAAGGCTCTGGGACCTATGTCCCCTTCCCCGAAACCCGCCGGGATGGTGTCAATGACCAACCAGGTCCATACAACCGATAGGACCAATAGTAGAAATCCTATCACGTAGTTGAGCTTATGATCGGTCATTGAATTGGCTCCCGTTGATGCGTCCCTTACTTAGCGATATCTAGTCGGCTCAGAAGGTCGCCGTAAAAGGCGTCATCACTTGCCATCAGTGCTCCAAATTCGCTGGAACCGAGGAAGGCTTTGGAGAAACCGATGTTTTCAGCGGCCTCTGCGAAGCGGTCACTTTCCACAACATTTTTCGCAGCGGCCTCAAGTGTTGCCACTACTTCGGGTGACGCGCCTGCTGGTGCTGCCAGGCCACGCCACATGCTGATGTTGACGTCAACACCTTGCTCCATGGCGGTGGGAACATCCGGCAAAACACTTGCCCGCTCATCTCCCGTAACGGCCAAGACAGTAAGCTCGCCAGCTTCGGCGTAGGATGCAAATTGACCGGGCCATTGAATGGCTGCATCAATACGACCCGCCAATAATTCAATCGGAGCCTTGCCGCTGCCGTAAGAAATATAGGCAACCTTGTCACTGATCCCCGTCGCATCAAACAATGCCGCAGAGGTCAGATGAGTGAATGAACCCTTGCCCGAAATACCAACCTTCAACGTGCCGCCATCTGCATTCACCGCAGCGACCAGGTCAGCAAGTGAACTCCAGCCTGTTGATGAGTTGACCGCAAGCGCTGGAATCTCGGTAGACACGCGCGCTATCGGGGTGAAAGCCGTATAATCGAACGGAATACGCCCAGTATGATGCGTTGTGTTGATCGAATTCGAGTTCCAGACGATGCTGTAGCCATCGGCGGGAGCACTGTGCATGTGGGTATAGCCAACAGCGCCGCCGCCGCCTTTGCGCGCGACCGGAACTACGGGTTGACCCAACTCTTCGGACATCAGCTCAGACAGCAATTGCGCGATAGTGTTTGCAGTACCGCCAAACAGCACTGTCATTTCGACAGGCTTTTCGGGGTATTCAGCTTTTGCAGCGGTTGAAAACGCCATCAGCCCTGCAGTCGCAGCAACAGCCAATAGACCTCTGATTTTAATTTTATTTTTCATAATTTCCTCCTTTTAGATTTTGCTTTTCAGGGAAGGCCAACTCCTTCTGGCCCGCCCTAACGTTCTCTGGGTCGTCTTAACCTCGATGTGCCTGTGCCCTTTGTTCACGGGCTGCCGATACGTAGTGTTCGCGCCCGTGGGTCTTTTTATTCAATGCTTCAAGAATTTTCTCTGGAGTCGCCGGTAGCGACTTCATCCGTACGCCAATCGCATCATAAATCGCATTCATGATCGCAGGCGCGGTCGGAACCAAAGCTGGCTCACCGATGCCCTTTGCGCCCAACGGGCTCAATGGATCATGATCTTCGACGAGGGTGCAGTTAATCTGTGGAATATCGAGGGACGTCGGTAGAATATATTTGGCAAAGCCATGCGTCGATGTATGCCCGTTGACGGTTTGGTAGTCCTCCATCAATGCTTGACCAAGGCCTTGAACGACGCCGCCTTCGATCTGTCCTTCAACACCACGTGGATTGATTGCACGACCAACATCATGCACCGCCCAGATGCCCAAAACCTGCACTTCGCCGGTATATGTGTCGACCTCGACCTCAGCCACTTGCGTGCCAAAAACGTAGGTTTGCCAAGGGCTGCCGGAGCCATCAACAGGATCAAGCCCTGTGCCATGGGCGGTAAATGACGCAGATCCAACAGGCACCACGCCGCGCGCTTTGCAGATGACCACGGCTTCTTCCATCGTGATCCGCAGGTTGGAATCGTTGGACCAGACTTCACCGTCAAACGATTGCAAGCTGTCAATCTCAACGCCCCAGTGATCGGCCAGTTGTTCAAACAGGTGCTTTTTTGCCTCACGGGCTGCCAGATGAACCGAGTTACCGATCATATAGGTTTGGCGGGTCGCACCAGCGTGGGCCGCCTCAGGTGAGCGCGCCGTATCGTTGTCACCGATGGTCACTTCCGATGGTTTGATCCCAAGCTCATCCGCTGCAACCTGCGCCAGCAGCGTCAAGATACCTTCGCCAATCTCTGTCACACCGGTCACGATCTTTGCTGTGCCGCCATCATCTAATTCGGCCCAGGCACCGGCCCGGTCAATCGTTGCTGTGCGCGCAATTCCGTACCAGCTTGCCGCCATGCCACGGCCCCGAAGTTTACGTTCCATCACGCGACCCTCTCTTCGTTGGTATTTTTACCATTCGTAAAACGCGCACCTAAGGTGCAAGGCGCCCGCGTATCGTCACCGCCCAAATCAGATCGCTTGTCCCCACGCACATTTGGTGTTCCTTTTTCCCAACGGGATTCCGTTTCCGCAGCGTCCAGGCAACGGTCCAGTGAGGCCGCCGTCAGTTTGTGTTGGGTATGGGTCTTTGAACCGATCTTCATCATATTGATGCGACGGATTTCGAATGGGTCCATTCCCAGAGCCTCAGCCGCCATATCCATCATGCTTTCAGTCGCAAACTGCGCCTGCATCCCACCAAAGGTTCGGAATGCTCCCGAAGGTGTGTTGTTCGTATAGACCGCTGTCGTATCGACGCTCAGATTGTGAACCTCGTATGGACCACAAGACAGAATGGCTGCTTTGCGCATGACACCTTCGCTGGACATACCATAGGCACCGCCGTCCGAGATCATGCTGAATTGGATCGCTGTAATTTCACCGTTCCATTTCAGACCCATCTTGTAATGAGTGCGCGATGGGTGCCGTTTTGCGGACGCGATGATGCTTTCTTCACGCGTGAAGTTCAGCTGCACCGGGCGATGGGTCTTCATCGCCACAACTGCCAGCATGCCCTGATAGATCATGTCTTCTTTGCCGCCAAAGCCGCCGCCAACCGGGCTCATAATAAAACGAACCTTGTTGATCGGCAGACCAAGGATATGAGATAGCATATGCCGGTGATGGGTTATGTTCTGAGATGGCGAAATCACAACAACAACATCATCTGCGTCGACGTATGCGATGCCCGCTTCGGGCTCCAGATAGGCATGTTCGACTTGCTGCGTTGAAAATTCGTCTTCAAGGATCAGATCGGCGTTCGCAAAACCTGTATCCACGTCGCCTTTACGCACAGGGATGTGTTTGACTATGTTGTCAGGTGCATAGTCATGTACAACTGCAGCGCCTTTTTTCATCGCGTCTTCGGGATCATAGACACCGGGCAGTTCTTCATAAACCACCTTGATTTTTGAAAGCGCTTTGCGGGCTATTACCAAGTCTTCTGCGGCCACTGCGGCCACGGCTTCACCGACATGGCGCACCTTGCCCCGCGCCATGATTGGTTGGTCATGCACAAACACACCAAAACCATCTGTTTGTTCTGGCACATCATCGGACGTAATCACACAAACCACGCCATCCATGGCCTCAGCTTCGCTTGTGTCAATTGAAACGATCTTGGCGTGTGGATGAGGAGAGCGAAGCACCTGCATCTGAAGCATGTCGTGCATTTTCATGTCTGCAGCATAGCGAAGGCGGCCAGATACTTTAGACGGGGCATCCAAACGACGGACGTTGTGACCGATGTAGGACTTTCCAACTTCCTCTTCGTTCAGCGCCTCTTCCGGCATGTCGCCAGCGATCACGGCCTTGGCCAATTCAACGGCTTCAAAAATCTTGGTGTACCCGGTGCAACGGCAGATGTTCCCGCCAAGACGTTCTTTGATTTCTTCGATGTCGGCCTTCGGGTTTTCACGCAATGCAGATGTGGCGGCCATCACCATGCCAGGAATACAGTACCCGCACTGGCTTGCGCCGGTTTTGTGAAAGGCCTTTTGCATCGGCGTCAACGAACCGGGATCTGCCAAACCTTCGATGGTCTCAATCTTTGCCCCTGACGCCTTGGCGACAGGCATCAGACAAGACTTGACCAGTTTGCCATCAACGAAAACCGAGCATGTTCCACACTCACCTGCGCCACAGCCTTCTTTGGTGCCGGTAAGGTTCAAATCATCGCGTAGGAAGTCCAAAAGGCGCTTGTGAGCGTCCGTCTCTTTGGAGATTTTGCGATTGTTGACTTCAAGGTCAATTTTCAGTTTAGGCATTTTCCAGC
>JABITU010000009.1 GCA_018668195.1 Tateyamaria sp.
GGTATTTCTCCCGTAGAGTGCCTGCTGATTTACGGCGGCATTACAGGACGGGCAGGATTGCTTATTCTCTGAGGACTAAGTCCATCAGGGATGCCCGTGTGAGGGCGATGAGTGATGCGGCTAAAAATAACCTAAAAAAAACGAGAAAACTCTTATTTTTTGCCGTGACTAAAACCATAACTTTTTTATTTATGGCGATAGCGGCGCACGCAAACACCGACAAATCGGTAGAAATTCAACAATACCAGCCCAATCCGGAAGTATCAAAATCTCGCTGCGTGCGCTCGCAGCGGTGAAAATGTTGTATTTGCTCGGGTTCAAGTCCGCAAAACGTTGATGAAACCAGCCATTGATGCATGTTGAAGCCAATCCAAAATCGTAACAGAAAACTGAGGCCCAAAGCGAGCGTCATTCATCCGTCGGTGCGGCAGCTTGTCCTGCTTACCTCGAGCACCTTTCAAGATTTGACGCACACTGACAAAGCTTAGTCACGCGAGATTCAGCGCTGTCGCGCACTGTTTGGTGAGATTTTGGGTGGCAAGCAGATTGAGACTGCTTAGCCCCGCCCAAAGCAAGCCTTTCGTAGACGGGACTTTATTTGCGTCCTAGCCGCCCGCAATGTCGCAAGCGTACGCCACGAGGAGAGATGTGATGAAAGATGCGGTTGACGAGCTTCGAGAAAACGTATCGCTTGCGTTCGAACACGCGCGGGCGATGCCTCCGTCGGTTTATACGTCAGGGGATTTTCTACAACGCGAGTTGGATAGTATCTTTGCAAACGACTGGTTCTGCGTCGGACGGGCGGATGCGTTGGCGAAGTCAGGTGATTACACCACCCTAGAACTGGCAGGGCAGCCGATTATCGTTTTGCGGGACGCAGACGGTTCTCTCAAGGCGATGTCGAATGTGTGTCGCCACCGCATGTCGACCTTGTTAGAGGGCAGCGGCAATGCCCGTAGCATCGTGTGCCCCTATCACGCGTGGACCTATAACCTTGACGGAACATTGCGCGGCGCGCCCGCGATGACTCAGAATGAAGGTTTCTGCAAATCCGACTACCAGCTGCCCGATGTGCGCTGCCAAGAATGGCTTGGCTGGGTGTTTGTTACGCTGAATGCGGGCACGCCAGATGTGGCAATTCAACTGGCAAAAATCGAAGAACTCGTCGGTGACTACAACATGGCCGACTACACGCAAAGCTTCTTCGAGACCCACACGTGGAACACCAATTGGAAGGTTCTCGCCGAGAATTTCATGGAAAGCTATCACCTGCCGGTCTGTCACGCCGGCACGATTGGGGGGCTTTCAAAGCTGGACGAAATGATCTGCCCACCGGGGGAAGATGCGTTCAACTACCACACGATCCTCAAGGATGAATCCTTGTCCATTGCAATGGCCCATCCATCAAATACACGGATGGAGGGTGACCGTCGTCGCACAACCTATCTGCTCGCGATCTACCCCAGCCTGATGATCACTCTGACGCCCGGGTATTTTTGGTACCTAAGTCTGCATCCAGAAGGCGTGGACCATGTCCGGATCGGCTTTGGTGGTGGCATGTCGAACGACTATGCCAACGATCCCGATGCGCAGGCGAATTTCGCCAAACTCAAAAATCTACTCGACGATGTGAACGTCGAGGACAAGGGCTGCACTGAGAAAGTGTATAAGGGTCTGTCATCCCACGGGGCGAAACCCGGACATTTGTCGCATTTAGAACGGCCAAACTATGATTTTGCCCAGTACATAAACCGGCGTATTCAATCGAACAAGGCTTAGGACCACCAATGACCCACACTCGTATCCGCAAGTTCAACACCAAAGATACCTACCCCGAACAGGCGCTTGATAACGATCTGTGTCAGGCCGTTGTAACGTCGGGCGGCAAGACCGTTTGGCTGCGTGGGCAATGTCCGCAGAATTTGGATGATGCCAAGAATATCGACAGCCATGATCCCACCGAGCAGACCCATAAAGTGATGCAGAACATCAAACAGTTGATCGAAGAAGCGGGCGGCGAGATGGGGCATCTGGTCAAAGTAGTCGTTTACATCACCGACGTCCGCCACCGCGAGGCAATCTACCGCACCATGGGAGAATACCTGCAAGGGGTGCATCCGGTATCGACAGGTCTGGTGGTCCAGGCCCTGGCCCGTCCCGAATGGCTCGTCGAAATCGACGGCACAGCGGTAATCCCTGATGGATACGGCACATGACGTTTTCGCTGGTCGCGCGCTGTGCCGAAACGGGCATGTTTGGGATTGCGATTGCATCGTCTTCGCCTGCAGTGGCCGCGCGTTGCGTCTATACACGTGCCGGCGTTGGCGCTGTGGCCAGCCAGAACATCACCGACCCGCGCCTTGGCCCCTTCGCGTTGGACTTGATGCAAGGTGGGATGTCTGCGGGTGAGGCGATTGCTGGCGTGCGTGACCAAGCACAGCATCCCGCTTACCGCCAAGTACTTGCGATTGACGCCAGCGGCACAACAGCAATCCATTCCGGTCCGAATTCATTGGGGATTTGGACCGATGCGGCAGGGCGAGATGTGCTTTCTGCGGGCAACCTTCTGGCAAATGACGGCGTGCCGCGGGCCATCGTCACGGGGTTTGAACAGGCCAAGGGCCACCTTGGCGACCGCCTGATCGCCGCAATGCGCGCCGGATTGGCGGCAGGTGGCGAAGCAGGCCCGATACATTCTGCAGGCCTACAGATGTGTGACAAAGTCGCGTGGCCCGTGGCCGACCTGCGCTGCGACTGGTCCGAGGACTGTCCAATTGACGCAATCGCCACCGCTTGGGATGTCTACAAACCCCAGCTTGAGGCCTACGTGCAACGCGCCCTCGACCCGAGCGAAGCCCCCAGCTACGGAGTGCCCGGTGATGAATGAACACGTCGCACAAAGCGCTCTTGAAGCTGCCCGTGTTGAACGGATGTGCCAGATAATCGCCGAATGCGCTGCCGCACCCGACGATGCACCGATTGGATTGCCGGGGTATTTCTACACCGACTCGTCTTTCTATTCCTTCGAATGCCAAACCGTTCTGCGCCGTGGCTGGCACTGCGTTGGTCGTGTAGATGAATTTGCGGTACCGGGCGATTACCTCGCACTGAGCTTGCTGGGTGAGCCGTTGATCATTGTGCGCGATGGCGACGACATCAAGGCGTTATCCAACGTGTGCCGCCACCGTGGCATGCCCTTGGCCGAGGGTCAGGGCAACGCGAACCGGTTCGTATGCCGCTATCACGCTTGGGCCTATGGCACTGACGGCGCGTTGCTACGCGCACCTCGGATGAAGAACGCGGGATTTGATCCTAAGACCTGCAAGTTGGGCACGTTTAGCTGTGTGCAACGGTTCGGCTTTATCTACGTCAGTCTCGCAGAAGATCCACCGGATATTGACGCAGATCTCGCTGGACTTAGCGATGTGATCGGGCGCTATGAGCCCGAAAAATACGCCGTTGTGCATAGCGCGAGTGAGGTTTGGAACTGCAATTGGAAAACCCTGGTCGAAAACTTCATGGAAGGCTATCACCTGTCTGTCGTTCACCCACAAACCTTGCATGGTTACACCCCCACAGGGCTTAGCCGCAAAGGGCCGAATGGGGCAGGCTTCACCAGCTATTTCGCCAATTACCCCGACAATATCCCGCCACGCGGCGAAGGCGCTGCGGACCTGACCAAAGAAGAACGCCACCGCTCCACCCTTTTCGCCGCGTTCCCCTGCCAAGTCGTCAGCGTCGCGGCCTCACTTCTTGTCTCGCTTAGTATCCGACCCTTGACGCCGACATCTATCGAGGTGCGTTGGACCATGTCGGTTTACGGCGACAGTTTGGATGGCGACACAATTGATGCACGCATCGCCCTATGGGAAGACGTGAACCGTGAAGACCGCGAAAAGCTTGAAGCGATGCAATCCGCCTTGGGATCGGTCTTTGCGACGGGTGGACCGCTGGCCGAGGACGATTATGAGGGCACCGTGCGCGACTTCTTGCTTTGGTTAGCAAAGCAAGTCGCGGCTTGATCTGAACGCCAAGAAAGGCGATGTAGTCTTATGGCAGTTCGGTTCACATTTCGGCAGTTGGAATACCTCGTCGCCGTTGGCGATGCCGGTACGATTGCGCAGGCCTCTGTGCAGTTGAATGTGTCGTCGCCGTCCATTTCCACCGCCATCAACCAGCTTGAGGCGCATTTCGGCGTGCAATTGTTTGTGCGTCACCACGCGCAAGGGCTTTCGCTGACACCCGGCGGACGGCGGGTCTTTAACGAGGCCAAACGCATGTTGGGGGACGCCGCGGCCCTGAATAACATCGCGGAGGACGTCGCCAAGCGGCCCGTCGGCCCGATAACAATCGGCGCATTATCCACGATAGCTCCGCTGCTGAGTGCGCGTTTTCGAAAGTCGTTTGAGGAAAACTATCCAGAGGCGAATGTGACACTGATTGCCGGCAATCAGACCGAGCTGTTTCAAAAACTCTCCCGTGCTGAAATCGACATCGCCATCACCTATGATATGGAGATTCCCCAAGACACTCACTTCAAAAGCCTGATCGCGCTGCGCCCATTTGTGATGCTTCATCCCGCTCATCCGATGGCCGGTCAAGACGACGTTTCTCTGCGAAAAATCGCACAAGACCCAATGATACTGCTCGATCTTCCGCTAAGCCGAGACTACTTTCTGGCGACCTTTCGCAACCTTGATATCACGCCAAACATCGCAGATCGCGCCGATGATTTATCGGTGGTGCGCAGCCTTGTGGCCAACGGTTTCGGCTATAGCTTGCTGAACATCGGAACAGACATTGCCTATGCGCCAGACGGGCAACCGCTTGTTATCTTGCCTATTCGCGAAGACGTTGCTCCTGTGAATTTGGGGCTGGCGACAAAGCAAGTCGCACCCAAATCGGCCATTGTGCACGCATTCGAAGACCACGTGCGTATAGCCATTGAAACCGAAGGGTTGCCCGCCACTAAAGCCCAGTAACAAGACGCGCTAGCAACGCGTCCAACATCGTGTCACATGCGTCCAATTGGGTGATTTCGATGAACTCGTCCGGCTTGTGCCCTTGGTCCATTGACCCAGGCCCACAGACCACCGTTGGAATGTCGAGGCGTGATGAAAACAGCCCCCCCTCGGTGCCAAACGCCACCTTGATCGTATGGTTGGATTTCAAAAGCGATTCGACGATCCCGACCGCGCCACTGTTCGCATCGGTTGACAGCGATGGGTAACTATCGGTGATCTCGATTGTCACATTTGCGTTTGCAAAACGGGGTTTGATCTCGGCCAAATACTGATCGCGGTGCGCTTCAATCTGCGCGATGATCACGTCGGGGTTGTCCCCCGCAAGGTGTCGAATTTCGAACATGAATTCAGCATTATCAGGAACGATATTCAAGACCGAACCGCCGTTGATCGTGCCGACATGCACGGTGCTATACGGGATGTCATAGTCTGCATCTTGTGTCCCGTCGTCGGCCAGCGTGTCCTGCAGCTTACGCAAGAATCCGATCATATCGCAGGCCATGTGGATCGCGTTCAACGCCGTGGGCGCAAGTGCAGAGTGCGCGGCGTGACCCGTGGTCGTGACCCGTGCAGCAGTCTTGCCTTTATGGCCCGTCGCCACTTTCATCAAAGTCGGCTCGCCAACGATACAAAACTGCGGGCGGAACGGGGCCGTGGCCAACATGTCAACTAACGATCTGACGCCAATACATCCGATTTCTTCGTCATATGACAACGCAAGATGCAGCGGGGTTTGCAGCTCCTTCTTGCTGGCATTGATCGCACAGATCACCGCACTCGCAACAAAGCCCTTCATATCCGTCGTGCCACGGCCAAAGAGCTTGCCGTCGCTTTCGGTCATTTCGAACGGTGGCACGGTCCAGTTTTGGCCTGCGACAGGCACAACATCCGTATGCCCCGACAGCAAGACACCAGCGCGATCCTTTGGCCCGATGGTGGCAAACAGGTTCGCCTTCTTGCCCGTTTCATCAGGGATCAACGTAACCTGCGCGCCTGCCGTTTCCAACAGGTCCGCGCAAAACGTTATCAGCCCGAGGTTGGGGTCAGCGCTGACCGTTGGATAGGAGATCAGCTTGGCCAACAGCGACTTAGTCGTCCAAGTTTCACTCACCGCGGCGACCTGTCTGGGAAATATGAGCGGCAAGGTTTTTCGCATCCACCCAAACGCCCCAAATGAACGATGACCCCCGCATAGACAGCCATGGAAGCCCGAGGAAATAGATACCCGGTTCGCAAGTCACACCGTCCTCATGGCTCGGCTTGCCCGCATCGTCAAAGGCGTCGACGTCCAACCAGCTAAAGTCTTGTGTAAACCCGGTTGCCCAGATGATTGTTTTGATCCCCCTCGCTGCCAGGTCAAGTTCAAGGATCGGGTTGGTCATACAATCAGGATCAGGCCCGATGTCGCGCGCGGTTGGGTCAAGCGGCAGATCAAGCCCTTCACGGGTCACATAGGCGTCGGCTTCGTCCAGCACGGACAGGTAATTTGCGTCACCATCCGCAATGTTGCGCGCAAGGTCCGGTGCAAAGGACAACGTGCCGTCGTCAAATGCCTTGGTCATGCCAAGCAACGTGATGCCCTTGGCTGCAAAGCGCCTGAAATCAACTGTTTGACCGCCATTCGCGCCGCTGACAGCGATCGTCACATGCTCGGCACCAACCGGCGGCGATTTCATTTTCCATTTGCCCAGCACGCCAAGCCACCAGACAAAATCCTTGTTGCGATACCGGCGCGGCGGACGGTCATGTGCCCCTACGGACAGAAAAACGTCTCGCCCACTGTCGCGCAGTTCTTCGGCGATCTGGCTGCCGGACGATCCCGCGCCCACCACCAGAACAGCACCCTCAGGAAGGCCATCTGGTCGCTGGTAGGCGGTTGAATGGATTTGGGTCAGGCCATCT
The DNA here is from genome assembly GCA_018668195.1 of Tateyamaria sp. The sequence continues at coordinate 6,927 of JABITU010000009.1, forward strand.
TGGTTAGAAACTACAGGCGGCATGGCCGGTTTTTGA
>JABITU010000096.1 GCA_018668195.1 Tateyamaria sp.
TGTCGACTGTTAGCGGTGCCTGGGTATTGTGCTGTGTGTCCGTGCCATCGTTGGTGGCGCCTTGGATGTTGCTTTGGGCGGTTTGCGCTGCATCTTTGTCCGTTTCGACCTTTGCTTTGGTGTCAAAATGGGCGCGGATTGCGCTGTCGTTTGTATCGTCCTCGAGAGGAGCCTCTTTGTTGATTTTTTGTGTCTCGCCAATTTGTGTGGCGTCCTCATCTGTCAACCTCTTGGTCAATAGCATCGGGGTATCAAGGCTGGGTGCGAGATTTTCTGAATACTCGTCCTCGAACAGGTCGTCTTCGGTGGCCTCGTCCTGGCTTTTGGAAACAACTGCGCGAATGCGCTGCAATTTTTCCGCAATGCTGTCGGGTTCGGACGACAAGTCCTTGGTAACGGATTCTGCATTTGACAGTTCGGCTATTATGAGCTGATTTTTTACAATTGGCTGCTCATTGACCAACGGTGCCTCGGTTACTGTAGAAGTTATAAGTGGAGGAGGGGCCGCAGACGCCACTGCGGTGGGTGATGCATCATTAAGACTGGCGTGTACCGTGTCGGTACTTAGCACGATGCGCCCGTCTGTTTCTCGCGCCTCAACTGGTCGGGAAATCTCTCGTTCTGCAATGCGGGCGAGCACTTCGGCGTCTGGTTGTGGTGGTTCTGCGCCAAAATAACGGTCATGGGCAGCCAGATCACGGAAATATTCAGCAATAACTTTCATGGTGCCAAAGCTGTCGTCAAATCCTTCCAACGTGCAGGAAAACGTGCCGTAGGAAACCGTAAGAATTGTACTATTACTCATCATAGCGTGTTTATCCTCTGCTTTGTGCTGAGGTGTGATAATCGGCAATGCTGGACCAAAGTGGCCCGAATCTGTGCAAAAAATGGTATCATTTTATGGCGACATTGTGGTCTGTTTCCAAAAATTGCATTAAATGCGAATGAATATAGGTATTATTGAAAGTGCCGTTCCAGTGACCCTCTTGGGAGGCGGTACCGTTTATGAGGGAGATATGGTTGAAGCGCTTGCGCTTGCGCCGGTTTGTGTCGCCGCCGACAGCGGGGCGCGTCATGCTCTGGCAGCGGATGTTGATCTGGCGGCGGTGGTTGGTGATTTTGATTCCATAGGGCCGGACCTTGAACGCATTCCAATGTCCCGTCAGATTCACATTGACGAACAGGACAGCACGGATTTCGACAAAGCGTTGCGGCACATTCTAGCACCGGTTGTCTTGGCCGTGGGTTTTACTGGTGCACGGTTTGATCATCAACTGGCAGCACTTCATGTACTGGCTGCCTATCCAGAGCGTGCTTGCGTTCTGGTAGGTGAGAGCGAGCTCACTTTTTTATGCCCCCCGCAGATCGAATTGCCGGTGCAGGCGGGCGACATTGTTTCATTGTTTCCCATCGCGGCAGTTAGTGGGACCTCTGACGGGCTAAAGTGGGAAATTAACGATTTACAATTTGATCCCATGGTTAAGATTGGCACTTCGAACACCGCTTTGGGGCACGTTTCCCTGACCATGGACGGGCCCGCAATGCTGGTAATGGTTCCACGTGCACGATTGGCAGCGATTACGCGAGCGCTCCATCTCGGGCCGCAAGCCGCGCGATGGAGCGCTCGCGCAGCACAATGTACAGACCAGCCGCAAGCGTGACGCAAATGCCAAGGGCGGCAATGCCATTGGGAATATCGCCAAATATAATTAGGCCGATGATCGTCGCGACAGGGATTTCCAAATATTGCATTGGTGCCAGCGTCACAGAAGGCGCATAGCGAAGTGACCAGGTCATCAACAGGTGCGCAACTGTGCCTAGCAGGCCAACGGCGATCAGCATGCTCCAGTCCGTACTCGTGGGTGCAATCAAGGTTAACGATACGATCCCGCTGGTTTGCGTTGCCAAAAGAAATGGGCCCATTAGACAGACCGCGATCACACCGCTGACCGCTTGTAGGCCGATTGGATCGGTGTGCTTGGCGATTTGGCGAGTGACCAGCATGAAAAAGGAAAAGATGACTGCAACCAACAGCGGAAGAAGAGCGGGTGAACCCACTTTGGCAAAACTAGGCTGTACAACCATTAAAGTACCGATGAACCCGACTGTGCAGGCGATCAACCGGCGTCTGCCGACCTCTTCGTTCAGGATGTATTTTCCCAGAAGTAAGATGATGAACGGCATCACGAATGCAATGGCAACCGCATCCGCAAGGGGAAGGTATTGCAAAGCGGTATACATTGCACCGATGCCCAAGATGTGCAGGACAGTGCGAAAAAGGGTTAGCCAAAAAATCCGCCGTTGCATCCACCATGACCGTCCGGTCAACCACAATAGCGGCACGAGCAATACAGCCTGCACTGCGAAACGCACAAAAAGCAATTGTCCAACCGGCATGGATTGGCCGAGCAGCTTTGCAGCAGCGTCCCCCATGGGGGTAAAAACGCAAAAGCCCAGCATCAGGAAGATGCCAAGCAGGGGTCTATCCTGAACCATGTTCGGTACGCTACCACCGCGCCGACGAAAAGCAATTCCACAAAATAAACAAAAATGACGCCCGATTGTGTCAACTTTGGCTCGGTGGTTGTCTCTTCCGCGCATTGCGCGAAATTCGCCCGCCCACCGACTCTGTACCAGTCACTTACCGTCAGCAGTTGGGCACGTTGACGGCCAATCCGCCAAGCGCTGTTTCCTTGTATTTCTCGCTCATGTCAGCGCCGGTTTGTCGCATGGTTTCGATACAGGCATCAAGAGGCACAAAATGCGTGCCATCGCCACGCAGCGCAAGGCTCGCGGCTGATACGGCCTTGATTGCACCGAGGCCGTTGCGTTCGATACAGGGCACCTGCACCAGCCCTTTGACTGGATCGCACGTCATTCCCAAGTGGTGTTCAAGTGCGATTTCGGCAGCATTCTCGATTTGCTCGGGTGTACCATCCATCACGGCGCACAGACCAGCGGCCGCCATCGCGGCGGCGCTACCAACCTCAGCCTGACAACCTGCCTCTGCGCCCGAGATGGAAGCGTTAAATTTAACAAGGCCACCTATGGCAGCGGCGGTGAGCAGGAAATCTTCGATATGGGCTTCGGAGGCGCCCGGAACGTGGTCGAGGTAATAGCGCAAGGTTGCGGGCAGCACTCCGGCCGCCCCGTTGGTGGGCGCGGTGACGACTTGACCACCGGCGGCATTTTCTTCGTTCACAGCCATGGCATAGACGCTTATCCAGTCGTTGATGGTGTGTGGCGCGGTCAGGTTCATGCCCCGTTCCTGCATCAGTTTGTCGTAGATCGCCTTGGCGCGCCGTTTGACCATGAGGCCGCCGGGTAAGATTCCGTCCGTCGCAAGCCCCCGATCAATGCAGTCCGACATCACTTGCCACAGCTGTGCTGTCCCTGATTTTAAGCGATTGTGTCCGTCGCGAGACAATTCATTAGCGCGTTTCATCTGTGCGATAGATTTGCCCGAAGTCTGTGCCATGGACAGCATCTCGGCTGCGGATTTAAAGGGGTATGGTACGGGTGAGCCTTCATCGGTGTTGTTGCCTGCGGCCAGTTCCTCTTCGGTCATCACAAAGCCGCCACCGATGGAATAGAATGCCTGTTGCAATGTAATGTCACCTTGCGCATCGGTGGCCATGAGGATCATGCCGTTGGCATGGCCCGGCAGAGGTGTCTCATAATCAAATACAAGATCGGATTTGGGGTTGAACTTTAGCGGCTCCAGCCCGTCGGGGTGGAGCGTTTGATCCTTTTGTAAAGCTGCCAGCGCAGTTTCGGCTTTTGCATGGTCGTAGGTTTCTGGAACAAACCCAGCCAGTCCGAGAATCGTGGCACGATCAGTGGCGTGCCCTATTCCAGTAAAGGCAAGACTGCCGTGCAGCGACGCACGCACCCCGGCAAAGTGAAACGGAGATGTGCGCATCATGTCGAGGAAGCGGGCTGCGGCCACCATGGGGCCCATTGTGTGGGAAGAGGACGGGCCAATGCCCACCTTGAACATGTCGAAGACAGACAGAAACATCAGTGGGCGCTTCCTTTGGGTGGGGTTGCGTGCTGCGGTTTGGTGAGCGGTGCGGGGCTAAGCCTTTCGGCTGTTTTTGCGACACTTGTTGCTGGGCGGCCAAAGATACGCTTTGATAATGAATGAAAGGCAGGAAAATTATATAGATCGGACCATTCACTATTTCGGCTGGGGAAGAGTGGGTACCTGCGCAGAACGGCAGCCAGTTTATAGTCTAAATCCAGCTTCTCAAACATAGCAAGTGCGATTGCCGGGTCATGGTCAGTGGTATTATGCAGCAAGTAAAACATAAGCTCGGGATACGGCATCCTCGGGCGGGGTCACCCGCCAAAAACGACCCCCTTGGCACAATTGCGATTGGATCGCATGCCTTGGTGCGCGGATCGCGGACAATTGCTTCCGGATGGTGCACTTTTCGCTTAATGAAGGGTCGCACAGCGGCCATCCTGCTCGTATACAGGGTTAACGTTTAGGGGAGTCGTCAGATAATGTCCGGAGAATTGTCGCCCATCGATAAGGCCAAGTTCGTGGCCGCAAAACGTGCAGCCGACTATGTCGAGGATGGAATGCGGGTGGGTTTGGGAACCGGGTCAACCGCCGCTTGGCTAGTGCGTTGTTTGGGTGAGCAGGTGCGCGATGATGGGCTGCGGATCAAAGGCGTGCCAACATCGACCCGCACTGCCGATCTGGCACGTGATGTCGGAATCGAGGTGATCAGTCTTGATGAGGCCAAATGGCTGGACCTGACCATTGACGGCGCAGACGAATTTGACAGCCACTTGAACCTTATCAAGGGTGGCGGTGGCGCGCTGTTGCAAGAAAAGATCGTGGCGACTGCTAGCGACCAAATGATCGTAATCGCTGATGCGGCCAAAGAGGTTGAGCATCTTGGTGCATTTCCTTTACCTATCGAGTTGATCCCCTTTGGTTGGCTGACCACTCAAGCTTTGGTAGAGGAAACGCTGATTTCAATGGATGTCTTAGGGCGCTCGTCGACTTTGCGAATGAATGGTGAACGTCCGTTTGTTACAGACGAGGGTAACTATATACTTGACCTGCACCTGCAACATATCGGTAACGCGCGCCAACTGGCTTTGGCACTGAACCAGATGCCGGGTGTTGTTGAAAATGGGCTGTTCATCGACATCTGTGATATTGTGGTGATTGGTGACGGACAGGGTGGTGTCGAAGTACGCGACATCAACAAAGGTACGGTCGAACAGGATCGTCTGGATTTTGTCGAAACTGACAATTTGTTCAGAGATTTGACTGTTTGAGCTCCAAAAGAGGCACTTTTTGACGCCGAGCTATAGGCGTGGAACGAACAGTGCCATTGTTAGCATGGTGCGTTTCTGCTGATTGACAGCAAAGATTCCTCGGCGGTTGCGGTGACTTGCAGACGATAGAAAAAGCGTGGAAAGCATGGTAGGATGTCCTGCCGGAACTGGTGTTTCATGCTTAGCTGTGAGATATCGCATGAAAATGCAAGCTGCGGAGGCTTCATGGACTTCGATTATGATCTATTCGTTATTGGCGGCGGCTCTGGCGGTGTGCGGGCTGCGCGCGTGGCGGCTGGTGATGCTGGCGCGCGTGTAGCACTTGCCGAGGAAGACCGTTACGGCGGGACTTGTGTTATCCGAGGCTGTGTTCCCAAAAAGCTTATGGTTTTTGCCAGCGAATTTGCATCAGTTCCAGAGCAGGCGCGCGGCTATGGTTGGAACATCGGCGAAGGCACGTTCGATTGGCTCACATTCCGCAAGTACTTGGATGAGGAACTCGACCGGCTTGAAGGTGTTTACAGGAGCTTGCTCAAGAATTCTGGGGTAGAGACATTTGACGCTCGTGCGATACTCAGGGATGCACATACTGTGGTGCTGTCCAATGGAGAAACAAAAACTGCAAAAACCATCCTTGTGGCCACTGGTGGCCACCCTGTCCGGCCAGATATTCCCAATGCTGAACTTGGCATTGTAAGCGATGATATCTTTCACCTCGAAGCTTTGCCTAAATCGATCCTGATTGTGGGTGGTGGTTATATCGCCTGCGAATTTGCCGGCATTTTTAACGGGCTTGGCGTTGAGGTTACGCAGTATTATCGTGGGGCGCAGATCCTGCGTGGATTTGACGACGAAGCGCGGAGCCTGATTGCGGAAATGATGCGCGAAAAGGGCATCAACCTACAGGTTGGCACCAATATCGCGGCGATGGCTGCCGCAGATCCGGACCATTCTACTGCAGACCCCGTCTGGGTCACACCAACGTCTGGCACAGCTCGGGCATTTGACCTTGTTCTATTTGCGACGGGGCGTGATCCCAACAGCAGTGATATGGGACTGGAAGACATCGGGGTCGAAGTTGGGCGCCGCGGCGAAATCATCGTCGATGAATACTCAAAAACAGCCGTCGATAGTGTTTATGCCATCGGCGACGTAACCAACAGGGTGAACCTGACGCCGGTGGCGATCCGTGAGGGGATGGCTTTTGTCGAAACGGTGTTCAAGGATAACGCCACCTCGGTGGATCATGAATTGATCCCATCTGCCGTATTTACGCAGCCCGAGATGGGAACCATCGGGCTGAGCGAAGAGGCCGCGCGGGATATCGAGCCTGTAGAAATTTATGCAACATCTTTCCGACCGATGCAGAGTGCCTTTGCCGGGCAGCCTGACCGCGTTTTGATGAAACTTGTTGTCAGCGTTGCGACGCGTAAGGTTCTGGGTTGCCATATCGTCGCACCAAACGCAGGCGAGATGATCCAGTTGGCAGGCATTGCGATCAAAATGGGCGCAACAAAAGAAGATTTTGACCGAACGGTTGCTGTGCACCCGACAATGTCCGAAGAGATCGTAACAATGAAGACACCTTTGCGAACAACTTGAACTTTGTTCAAGAAAACACATCTTAAATATGAACGCGTGGGATCACTGCGCAACTAAAGGAGAGTTACACCATATGGCTGGCAATACGGGCGGCCCCTGGGGGGGAGGCGGAGATTCGGGCGGTGGCAATGACGGGCGCGGAAATGGTCCGCGCGGCCCAGGACGTGACAATGGCGGGCGTGGTCCGGGTGACGAAGGCCCGCAGATTCCCGAGATCGAAGAATTGGTGAAGAAAGGCCAAGAACAGCTGCGCGTCCTGATGGGCGGTCGCGGTGGTGGCGGCGGCACGGGTGGCGGGCGCGGCCCTGTTGGCGGTGGCGGCCCATTCCTGACGCGACGCACGGTGTTTGGCGCGGTGATAGCTGCTTTTGCCCTGTGGCTGTTTTCATCGTTCTATACTGTCCGTCCCGAAGAACAGTCGGTCGAATTGTTCTTGGGCGAGTTCTCTGCCGTTGGGAATTCGGGTCTGAACTTTGCGCCTTGGCCAGTTGTGACGGCAGAAGTTTTGCAGGTCACCAGTGAACGGACTGAGGACATCGGCGTTGGTCGCACCAATTCCGAAGCGGGTCTGATGTTGACCGGCGACGAAAATATCGTTGATATTGATTTTCAGGTGGTGTGGAATATCAACAACCCCGAACAGTTCCTATTTAACTTGCGCGATCCACGTCCAACGATTCGCGCCGTGTCGGAATCGGCGATGCGTGAAATCATCGCACAGTCAGATCTGGCGCCGATCCTAAACCGGGACCGGGGGGCCATTGCAGGCCGCTTGCAGGACCTGATCCAGTCCACGCTCGACAGCTACGATTCTGGCGTGAACATTATTCGTGTGAACTTTGACAAAGCTGACCCACCGCAATCGGTAATCGACGCATTCCGTGATGTGCAAGCAGCCGAACAAGAACGGGATCGTTTGCAAAATGTGGCGGATGCATACGCTAACAAGGTTCTTGCCGAAGCACGTGGTCAGGCGGCCCAACTTTTGGAAGAAGCCGAAGGTTACCGCGCACAGCAAGTGAACCAAGCCGAAGGTGAGGCTTCGCGCTTCTCTGCGGTTCTGGCAGAGTATACCAAAGCCCCGGAAGTAACCCGTAAACGGTTGTATCTTGAGACCATGGAAAACGTGTTGGGTCAGATGGACAAAATCATTCTGGATGAAAACACTGGTGGTGGCTCTGGTCAGGGTGTTGTCCCGTATCTTCCGCTCAATGAACTTCGCCGTGGAGGGTCAAATTGATGCGCCGTACAACTCTTTTGCTGCCAATCGTCGTGGTGCTTCTTGCGGTCGCTTCGTCGTCGCTGTTCATCGTGGATGAACGCGAAAAGGCACTGGTTCTGCAATTTGGTCAGATCGTTGATGTCAAACAAGAACCCGGGCTCGCCTTTAAGGTTCCTCTGATCCAAGAAGTCGTGCGCTATGACGATCGTATTCTTAGCCGCGACATAGACCCGCTTGAGGTCACTCCACTGGATGATCGTCGTCTGGTGGTAGATGCCTTTGCCCGATACCGGATCGTGGATGTGGAACAGTTCCGCCAAGCGGTGGGTACAGGCGGCATTGCCACAGCAGAAAACCGTTTGGATTCGATTTTGCGAGCTGAAACACGGGAGGTTCTTGGTTCGGTTTCATCCAATGATATTCTAAGCTCGGATAGGGCGGCGCTGATGCTGCGGATCCGCAATGCGGCGATTGTGGAAGCCCGCGCGCTGGGGATTGAAGTGATCGACGTGCGTCTGAAGCGTACCGACCTGCCCACTGAAAACTTGGATGCGACCTTCCAGCGAATGCGTGCAGAACGGGAGCGTGAAGCAACCGACGAACGCGCCCGTGGTAACGAAGCCGCACAGCGCGTCCGCGCTCAAGCGGATCGTACTGTGGTCGAGTTGGTGTCGGATGCTGAACGTCAGGCTGAAATCATCCGTGGTGAGGCTGACGCCCGCCGCAACGCGATCTTTGCGCAAGCGTTTGGTGCCGACCCCGAGTTCTTTGAATTCTACCGCTCGCTTACAGCGTACGAGCGGGCGCTTAAGGGATCGAATTCAACAATGGTGATGTCGCCGAACAGCGAGTTTTTCAACTATCTGCGCTCTGATCAGGGCACGCGCAGCGTTGAAGGCGACTAGTGGCCTGGGTGCTGCTTGCCTGCGGGCTTGTGATGATGGTGGAGGGGCTGGCTTATATTCTGGCCCCTTCGCTCATTGAAAAGGTGCTCGAGGTTTTGCGTAGTTTACCAGAATCTGTCCGGCGGCAATTCGGGGCGTTGGTGTTGGTTGCAGGCCTGATTTTGATTTGGTTGGCGTTCCAGATTGGGTTGCCTAGATCGCTGTAAGATTGTTCACGCTTTGGTCATACTGAGTTGACAGTCTTACACCGGACGCCATTTTAAGTAATCAACGGCCGGACTGTCAAACGTCCAGCATGTGACCAAATTTAAACGGTCGTACGCAGGCATTCACGGCTGAAAAGAACATGCAGGAGGGACCTGATGCAAAGACGTGTAATCGCACGATCAAAACAGCTTAACAATACTTTTTATGTTCGCACCCTTGTGTTGGGCGTGCTGACATTTGCCTTCATTTTGGTGCAGGCGTTAAACGCTTCCGCGCGCCCGGATAGCTTGGCCCCTTTGGCCGAACAGATCAGCCCTTCGGTCGTGAACATCACAACCTCCACGTTGATCGAAGGTCGCACTGGGCCACAAGGCATTGCGCCAGAAGGATCCCCCTTCGAAGATTTCTTTCGTGAGTTTCAAGATCGAAACAACAATGGCCAACGCAACAGGCCGCGCCGTTCATCTGCGCTTGGATCTGGATTTGTGATTTCGGAAGATGGCTTTGTCGTTACAAACAACCACGTGATCGAAGGGGCCGACGAAATTCTGATCGAGTTTTTCAACGGCGAAGAGTTTAAAGCGACGGTGATAGGCACTGACCCCAACACTGACATCGCCCTGCTTAAGGTTGAAGCGGATAAACCGCTGTCGCACGTACCGTTTGGAGACAGCGACACTGCTCTTGTAGGGGACTGGGTGATCGCAATGGGTAACCCGCTAGGACAGGGGTTTTCGGTTTCGGCGGGTATCGTTTCCGCTCGTAATCGGGCGCTAAGTGGAACGTATGATGATTACATCCAGACCGACGCGGCAATCAATCGTGGCAACTCAGGTGGTCCGCTATTCAACATGGATGGTGAAGTGATTGGCGTAAACACAGCGATCCTTTCACCAAATGGTGGCTCGATCGGTATCGGCTTTTCGATGGCGTCGAATGTAGTGACCCGTGTGGTCGAACAGTTGCAGAAATTCGGGGAAACGCGCCGCGGTTGGCTGGGTGTGCGAATTCAGGACGTGACTGAAGACATTGCCGAGGCGATCGGCCTTGAAGATGTTGCAGGTGCGTTAGTGACATCTGTAATGGAAGGGCCTTCGCAAGCAGCGGGCATGAAAAATGGCGACGTCATCATTAGCTTTGCTGGTGTCAATGTCGACGACACCCGTGGTCTTGTGCGGCAAGTGGGCAACAGCCCCGTCGGCGAGACAGTGCGCGTCGTTGTATTTCGGGACGGTGCCACGTTAACTTTGCGCGTGAAACTTGGTCGGCGCGAAGAGGCAGAGGGCGCTCTTCCTGCCGTGGCGACACCCCCTAACGAACCCGAAGAACCGCGTACAAAAGACGTGCTGGGGCTGACGCTCAGCAAGCTGACAGAAGAAGTGCGTGTTGAATTGGGTTTAGATGACAAACTGGAAGGGCTGCTTGTTACGGCCGTTGACGAAGCAACCGAGGCTTTTGAAAAAGGGCTGCGCGCGGGCGACGTTATTACAGAAGCTGGTCAGCAAAAGGTGACAAGCATTTCTCAGTTTGAGACTCGTTTGAAAGAAGTCAAAGAGGCTGGGCGCAAGTCACTTCTTTTGCTCGTGCGCCGCGCAGGAGACCCGCGCTTTGTGGCTTTAAGCATCGTAGATTGAACCACCGATCTTTGTATCAAAACCCAAAGGCGTTCTGCGGGGCGCCTTTAGGTCATCCTTTCCTAGACTAAACTTTCTAGTGGGCTGAGCGCTCTAGGTCTGTTGTGCAGGAACTATTCATAGTGATCCCTACTCCCTATGCTTGCTTATTTGAGGAGTTAAATCGCCTTGTAATACTCGTATCCATTTAATCGTGTTGGATACATCTTAGCACGCTGTCCAAACTTGCCGGACAAATTCACAGTTTGTTTGAATCTTCTCGACGATCACATCATCGCGCTAAAAAGAGTTCTTATTGTCTTGGCTGCCAAGCCACTTTGCAATGCAGTGTGACAACTTGCTCCTACCAGATAATGTAATCGTAGATATCGAGGAAACTGCGAAACCTGTCGACACGAAATTAAATGCTTGATTGATCTGGTATATACCACTTAGCCTTTTGGATAGCATTGATTCGAGGAA
>JABITU010000010.1 GCA_018668195.1 Tateyamaria sp.
CCATCGGGTACGGCATTTGCGTCTGGCTCTGATACATTCCCTGCGTCGGCCACTGTGTCAGCTTCCGCTTCAGAAGGTGCCACAACATCCTCGGATGTCGCCTCTTGCGCGTTATCTTCTGCGCGCACAGGCGCCTCTACCGGTGTTTCGCCTTTGGTGTCCACAGTAGATTCAGCGTTTGCTTTGTCGAATTCTTCATCCAGATCTATGGTCTGCATACCCTCGATCTCGGTCGATGCTGTCGCATCGTCAGTCTCGATTGCCACGGCCTTGGATTTAGAAGACGACCTGCGACGCGATGACTTGGGTTTGGTTGCGACCTTTTCTTCCTCTTCGTCACGGACCTTTTGCGCTTCGGCATAGGCACGCTCTTCGGCCAGCAAAGCTTCGCGGTCGGCAACTGGAATTTGGTAATAATCCGGATGAATCTCTGAAAAGGCGAGAAAACCGTGTCGATTTCCGCCATAATCGACAAACGCCGCCTGAAGCGACGGTTCAACCCGCGTTACTTTTGCAAGATATATGTTGCCAGCAAGCTGGCGTCTGTTTTCGGATTCAAAGTCAAATTCCTCAACCTTGTTTCCGTCCACCACCACGACGCGGGTTTCTTCCGCGTGGGTGGCATCGATAAGCATTTTCTTTGGCATGTTCTTTCACTGCACAACAGCGCATCCGGCGCACCCGGGGGGGGGCTTCGGATTTGGGGTCGTGTCTGTTTTGGGCGATAAGCGATGCGCCGCATGTCTGGCCAGCTATGGCCACTGCTTTACGGTCAATCTCATCAACGCGCATCATCGCGGTTTTCTCCGATACGCAGGCCTCCTCGGCAGTACGTATCCGTTTATTCGCTGCGATAGACCTCGGTCCACGTCAGCATCTCTTGGTCGGTTACGACCCAATCGGTCTATTAGAGGTGTGACAAGCAATGTCAGGTCCGTCTAACAGCGAAACTCAATACTTCAGGACACAGGGCGCAATAGCGCCTCTGCCCCGTCGCTTCAGATAAGGCTAGAACGGTGCCAATGACAATGGGCAATCGCATGTTTGGTCCAGCTCGGCCATGATTTCTGAAGTATCTTTTTAAAAAATGCCGGCCAAACGCAATACATTTACACAACCAATAAGGGATTTGTGCTGTTCTCAGCCTGATTAAGAGGCGGATGATAAATAATCTGATCTCTGCAGTCCGTATTTGGCCATTTTTTCGTTCAATGTCCGCCTTGGTAGACAAAGCTCGTCCATGACGCTTCCGATAGCCCCCTTATGGCGACGCATGGTGTTATCGATCAGCATTCTTTCAAAAGCTTCGACATATTCCTTAAGCGGCTTTCCTTCGGTGGTCATGACGGGCTGCATTTCTTCGTGGTCGCTCATCAACAAAGATGCGATCGAACCCGCGCCGCGGCGCGCCTGTAACACCGCCCGCTCAGCAATATTGATCAGTTGCCGCACATTGCCTGGCCATGGCGCTTGCAACAGCTGGGCTGCCTCCTGTGCAGATATTTTGGGTGCCGCACATCCGTATTCATCTGCAAACTGATCACTGACGCGGGTAAACAGCATCAAGATATCCTCACCACGCTGGCGCAGGGGCGGCAAGGTAATCTTGAGCGCGGCAAGCCGGTAGTAAAGGTCTGGGCGCAGCGCGTCCTCGCACGTGCGACCCGCTTCTTGCAGGTTAGAAATACCGATAATGCGAGTTTCTGCCGGAGTACCCTGTTCGTTGATTATGCTTAACAAACGAGCCTGCAGGCCTTGGCTCATCGCCTCGATGTCCTCCAGCACAAGGGTGCCGCCGCGCGCCTCTTCGATTGCAGGCAATTGTGCATCCTCGGGTAGCATCGGACCAAAAAGCCGTTTGGCCAATGCGTCTTCTTCCCAAGCTGAACAGCTGACCAAAACGAATTTCTTACCCGCCCGGCTACCCACCGCGTGCAATGCATGAGCCACAAGAGTTTTTCCGGTGCCTGTCTCTCCGTCGATCAGCGCATGGCCATCCGCCTGCCCCAGATCCAGAATATCTTCGCGCAGCCGATCCATGACGGGCGATGTTCCGATCAGCTTTTTCATGAGCTGGCCACCATCGCTTAATTCGCGGCGCAGCGCCCGGTTGTCCATGATCAGACGGCGCGCGCCAGTGGCTTTCTTGGCCAGTTCTGACATGCGGTCCGGATTGAATGGCTTTTCAAGAAAATCAAAGGCTCCGACGCGCATCGCCTCGACCGCCATGGGCACGTCACCGTGGCCAGTGATCATAATCACAGGCAAGGCGCTGTCATTTCCCATTAGTTTTTTTAGGAACTGCATCCCATCCATGCCTGGCATCTTGATATCAGAGATCACGATGCCGGGGTATTCCGGTCCAAGGACCTTAAGCGCTTCCTCGGCGCTGGCGAATGTTTCAGTGTCATACCCAGACAACGCCAGCCACTGGCTGATCGACTGACGCATATCCCGTTCGTCATCGACAATGGCAATTTTCATGGCTTGGGTCATCGGTTTTCTCCAGGCCTACTCGGCCGCTTTAATCGTGTTGTCAGTAGCTGAAGGCTCAGAAAGGATCGGCAACTGCATTTCAAAAACGGCACCGCCCACTTGACCATTCCGCGCGGTCAGTCGCCCACCTAAATCGTTGACAATACCAGACGAGATAGCAAGCCCCAGCCCGACCCCATCACCAGGCTGCTTAGTGGTATAAAACGGCTCAAAGAGAGCATCCAGATCAATAACCCCCGGCCCGTTGTCGCGCACTGTCAGTGTTGCCGTTTCGCCAACTGAAAGGATGATGTCGACCTGCGGTTCCCTCATTGTTTTGGTGGCATCGATAGCATTGCGCAACAGGTTGACCATCACCTGTTCGATCCGCATCTGATCACCCATAACCATGGCGGGAAACGGCGGTAACATTCGGTTGATCAAGACACGGCGCTGACGCAGCTGTGGTTCCATCATCGACAGAGCAGCGGCAAGCGCATCGCCCATATTTACTGGGCTTAACGCATCCTGCCCCTTGCGGGCATATGACTTTAGCTGTCGGGTAATCGCGCCCATCCGCTCGATCAGACTATCGATCCGCCCAAAGCTCACGATGGCTTCTTCTGGGCGGTTGCGATGCAGCAGCAATCGTGCGCCAGCAAGATAGGTTTTCATTGCTGCCAGAGGCTGATTGAGTTCGTGGCTGACGGCAGCTGACATTTCGCCTAGAGCGGCCAATTTTGAGGATTGCTCGAGGGTTTGCTCGGCCACAGCCAAGTCTTCTTGCACGCGTTTCCGCTCGGCGATTTCTCGCTGCAGCTGTGCGTTCAACCGGCGAAGCTCTGCCGACTCTCTTGCGAATAGCGCGAGCCGAAGCGCCGATTGTCGGCTGAGCGCATAAAATGCTAGGGCCAGCAAAATTGCGAATCCCATGATTTCGAGCGCTAGAACCCCATTCACCCGTTCGCGCACTGAAGTGTACGTGTTAAAAGATGTTATGTGCCAGCCCCGGAACGGGATACGAGCTTCCAACCGCATTGCACCCTCTCCCTGCAAATATGCATCCGGCGGAAGTGCTCTCCAATCATCGGTTTTACGGATCACGCGATCGATTGCACTTTGTGGGGTTTCGCGGACCAGGGCGCCTTGTTCTGTAAGGCCGCGCCAACGCGGTTCTGTGGACAGAACGATCTGACCTGTGCTGTCTGTGACAAAAACAGCCGCAGAAATTCCCGCCCAGGCACGCTCAAATTTTTGCAAATCCACCTCAACCGAGATCACACCCAGCAAATCTCCGCCTGCGGTCACCCGGCGCGAGTAAACAAAATTAAACCCATTCGTTTCCTTGGGTGTCACTGTAAAAATCGTTTCAGATCCGCGCAGGGCCTCAATGAAATATGCCTCGGCCCGATGTGATGACCCCAACACATTACGGCTCGTTGCTGCAACCGCTCTGCCGTCAAGATCCAGCAGCATCAGGTTAGCAGCACCAATTTCTTCCACAAAGGATAAAAGGCGTTGGGTGGATTGCTGATAATCGGCAGAGTTCAACGCCCCAATCAGTGTCGGATCGCGCGCCAGCAATTGCGGCACAATGGCGCTGCGGCGCAATTCGCTAAGCAGGTTGCCAGAATACAGGGCAAGGCGTAGTTCGGCTCGGTTGCGCGTGTTTTCTGTAAATCTGTCGGTCAGCAGCCTGTTGGTCAGCGCGACAGTCACGATGGCCGCAACAATCAGTACCGCAAGTGCCGCACGAACGCGCCAGCTTGTGGTAAGTGCTATTGTAGTTTTTCTGCCGCGGAGTGCTGGAGGGATAGCCATAACACACAGCATAGGCCGCACGCAGTGCTTGCTCAACCTTACACCTCAGGCAGCGGTCAATTGGCCTACAATTGCGCGAAAGAACGCCTGTCCATCTTTCCCGCCATGACCAGAATCCGACGCGCGTTCGGGGTGTGGCATCATGCCAAGCACACGACGGTTGTCTGACACGATTCCAGCAATGTCCCGCTGTGATCCGTTCGGGTTTTCCGTGTAGGTAAAAACCACGCGATCATCGCCTTCTAGCCGATCCAGCGTTGTCTCATCAGCAAAATAATTACCATCGTGATGTGCAATCGGAATATCGATGACATCGCCTGTACTGTACCCTTCGGTAAATATCATCTGAGTACTTTGAACGTTCAAGCCAACAGATTTACAGATATATTTCAAACCTGCATTCCGCAAAAGCACACCGGGCAAAATGCCAGTTTCCGTCAACACCTGAAATCCATTGCAAATACCAAAGGCATAGCCGCCCCGTTCTGCATGAGCTTTTACGGCTTGGCAAATCGGTGAATTAGCCGCGATAGCACCGCACCGCAAATAATCACCAAAAGAAAACCCACCCGGCACCCCAACAATATCAACGCCATCTGGCAGGCCTGTGTCCTTGTGCCAAACCATTGTTACATCTGCACCCGCCGCTTCCAATGCAACCGCAAGATCGCGATCACAATTTGAGCCGGGAAAAACCACCACCGCTGCGCGCATCAGCCCAATTCTACCCGGTAGGATTCGATGACTGTATTAGCCAGCAACTTTTCACACATTGCCGCGACATCAGCCCCTGATGTGCCCTCAGCCAAGTCCAGTTCGATCACCTTGCCCTGCCGCACGCCGTTCACACCCTCAAAGCCCATGGCACCCAGCGCATGGCGCACAGCCTCGCCTTGCGGGTCCAGAACCCCTGTCTTTAGCATAACATGTACTGTGGCCTTCATCGTGGACCTTCCATTGTTCCAAAAATTTGAAAAAAAGCCCGGCTCAAGTGATCAGCGTCGGCTTGGTAACGGGCGTGGGCGACCTTGGGATAACGCCAAGACGGCGCGCCACTTCGGTGTAGGCATCTTTAAGATCGCCCAAATCGCGTCGAAATACGTCCTTGTCCAGTTTCTGGCCCGTTTCGATGTCCCAAAGCCTGCAACTGTCGGGGCTTATTTCATCGGCGATGATCAACCGCATGAAATCACCGTCATAGACGCGACCAATCTCGATCTTGAAATCCACCAGACGAATTCCCACGGCCAGCAACATGCCCGACAAAAAATCATTTACCCTAAGGGCTAGACTTAAAATGTCGTCCATATCCTGCTGGCTGGCCCAACCAAAGGCCGCGATATGTTCTTCGGTAACCAGTGGATCGCCCAGCTTGTCGTCTTTGTAGCAATATTCGACGATGGGGCGCGGCAATTGCGTGCCCTCTTCGATCCCAAGTCGCTGGCTCATGGTCCCGGCCGCATAGTTGCGCACGATCACTTCTAACGGCACGATCTCGCATGAACGCACCAGCTGTTCGCGCATGTTCAAACGCTTAATAAAGTGCGTCGGCACGCCGATCTGGCCCAATCCAGTCATGAAAAATTCGCTCAGGCGATTGTTTAGAACGCCCTTGCCCTCGATCACGTCCTTTTTCTGGGCGTTGAAAGCGGTGGCATCATCCTTGAAGTACTGCACGATTGTCCCCGGCTGTGGACCTTCATAAAGGATCTTTGCCTTGCCCTCGTAAATCTTTTTGCGTCGCGCCATGGGCATCCTTTCGGTGCTATCAGGGCCTGAGTCTGCCCGATCTGTCGCTCTCTTAAGCAATCAGCGGGTGTGTCGCAAGCAAAGGGGTTGCGCGGCGGCATGCACGCCCTCATGTCGATAGCAGTGGGATAACCCCTGGAGGACTGAAACCATGAACACATTCAACGATCGTGAAAACGCATTTGAAAATTAATTCGCCCATGATGCGGAAATGCAGTTCAAGGCTGATGCGCGCCGTAACAAACTATTGGGTCTGTGGGCAGCAGCCTTGATGCGCAAATCAGAACAGGACGCTGCTAAATATGCTTTTGAGGTGGTCAAGTCTGACTTCGAAGAAGCCGGCGACGAGGATGTATATCGTAAGGTGTCTGGCGATCTTGGCACGCTCGCCGACGAGGCGACGATCCGTGGTAAAATGTCAGCATTGATGGCCTTGGCCAAGGCGCAATTGATGGAAGAAATCGAATAAGAGCTTGGTCGCTTGTCAGCATCAAAACGTTCCAAGGACTTTGATGGCTTGCCAAGCTTGTTAGTTACTTTTTAACCCCATGCGTACAGCAATTAACAAACCACTTACCTGAGTACGGTAGTCAACTCCGTGGTGAGGCCGGACAAAGGCAGAGATAGTCATGCGATATCTGACACTGTGGGGTTGCGTAAAATTCGTTTTGCGAGTCGCAATACCTGTAATTGTCGTTGGTGGCTGCTTTGTACTGCTCTCAGGCAAGCTGACTGCGGCCGATCTTAGCAGCTTGCCGGGCCGTGTATCGGACATTACTGCCATTCAGTGGAGTGTCGCACTTTGCCTCGCGATTTGCAGCTTTTGGTCCGTTGGCCAATACGATTCACTGGCGCATCGCGCTTTGAACAGTCGCATTCCAGATAAACAGGCACACGCGTCTGGCATGATCAGCATAGCATTGGGCCAAACGCTCGGGCTAGGATTGTTCACTGGAGCAATGGCGCGTTGGCGAATGCTGCCTGGCATCAGCATTGCGGCAGCTTTGCGATTATCGGCCTTTGTTTCGTTCAGCTTTGTCCTTGCCTGGAGTGTGGTGACAGCCATCGCGTGTATGTTTCTGCCCGCACCGGCATGGACGCTTGTCCCCGCAGTGTTGACAATCGGAGCAGCGCTTAGCGCCGCGGTGATCGTTTTCCGCTGGCCACAGTTCTGTTGGCGCGGCCGTGCTTTGTGGCTGCCCAGCCTGCCACTGGCGACCGCGATCATCGCCTGGACGGCTCTGGACACCATTTTCGCAGCCGGAGTTCTTTTTGTTTTTCTGCCCGAAACGACGCTTGGTTTTGCCTCTTTTCTTCCATTGTTCCTGATCGCGCTTGGTGCGGCTCTCGTGTCCAACGCGCCCGGTGGCGTGGGACCGTTTGAGTTGGTGTTACTCACCGCCCTACCCAAAGCGACACCCGAAGCATTGTTAACCGCGATCATCGCCTACAGAATCATCTATTACGCATTGCCCGCCGGGCTGGCGCTGTTGGCGTTGATGCGCCCCTTCACACAGCGCACGGCGAGCCCCTGCATCGTTACCACCCGTTGCGACAGCACACGTCGCCCAGAAGTGGCAGTCGTGCATCAGAATGGCGGCGCGGTCCTAACAGATATCGAAAGCACCTTGGCTCTCTGGCCAACAGGACAAACGACCACCCTTTTTGCCGACCCACTGGCCGGAACGTCCAAGCACGCACTGCAGCATTTGGAAAAAGCAGCCTATGCGAGGGCTACATTGCCAATGATTTACAAATGCGACGTGGCGCTGGCCATCGCGGCACGTGCATCGGTTGGTCAGTTCTGCACATCGCAGACGACGCCTTGGTCTGCGTTTCAAATTATGATCCAAACGTACCCGCCCACCGCAATTTACGGCGCAAATTGCGGGCCGCTACCAAGTCAGGAATCGTGATCAAAGCCGGTGTTTCCCTGCCGCATCGCGCCCTTGCCCGGGTAGATGCCGATTGGCAACGCAACCACGGCACTGCCCGCGGAGGAAGCATGGGGCGCTATGCCAAATCATATGTGCAAGACCAATGGGTCGCTGGCGCATATCTTGACGACACTTTATTAGCCTTCATCACTGTGCACAGGGGACAAAGCAGCTGGTGTCTTGACTTAATGCGCCACAAAGATGGTGCACCCGATGGCACCATGCATGCACTGGTCGATGCCGCGATCTTGGCCGCACGAGCGGCGGGTGCCGATGACCTAAGCCTCGCC
>JABITU010000097.1 GCA_018668195.1 Tateyamaria sp.
CGTGCCGCGCACCGTGCGCGCGTAATAGGCCCATTGCGCGATCACCAGCGCGAGGATGATATTCTCGATCCCCTTGCCAAGTATCGCAATGAGCATCAACGCAACCAGCGAAGCAGGGAACGAAAGTTGCAAATCCACAATGCGCATTATGACGTTTTCGATCCGCCCACCAGCATAGGCCGCGACCAATCCAATCACGGTGCCAATCAGCAAAGCGATCACGCCAGAGGCCACGCCGACGGCCAATGAAATCCGCAGCCCATACAGGATCGCGGAATACAGATCGCGCCCCGATCCATCCGACCCTAGCCACATTGTGTATCCGGTAAAGGCCTCTGATCCGGGCGGCAGCCTGCCGTCCAATACATCAACTTGGCCCAGATCATAGGGGTTTTGTGGCGTGATCCATGGGGCCAGCAGCGCTAGAACGATTATGATGAGCAAGCCGATGAAGGCGCCGGCCGCGATCCTGCTTTCGAAGAACTCGGACACAAAGCGCCGGAACGGCGTCTCAACTTTGGCAGGGCTGGACAGGTTCATGTCGGTCATTTGTTTTGATCCTGAAGCCTGACCCGAGGATCTAGGATGGAATAAAGGACATCTACAAGCAGGTTGATGACCACAAAGAACAACACCATGATCATCAGGTAGGCGACGACAACGGGCCGGTCGAGTTGCAGGATCGCATTGATCAGTAGTTTACCCATGCCAGGCCATGCAAAAATCGTTTCGGTCACGACGGAGAAGCCAATCAAGCTACCAAATTCAAGCCCCATGACGGTGACAACTGGGATCATGATGTTCTTCATCACGTGAACAAAGATAATGCGCCTTGTGCTCAGCCCCTTGGCGCGGGCGAATTTGACATAGTCTTGGCTCATCGCTTCGCGCACACCTGCGCGGGTCAGGCGCACGGCCAATGAGATTTTCAGGAGTGCGAGGTTTAGGGCAGGCAAGATGATATGGCTTAACCCGTCAAGCGTCAGAAGGCTGGTTTCAAAACCAAGCACACTGACGGTATCGCCACGCCCCGTTGCAGGAAGCCAGCCCAACTCCACAGCGAAAAGAATAATTAACATCAACCCCACCCAGAACGTGGGCAGCGAGAACCCAAGGATTGATCCGGCCATAATGCCTTTTGAAATAGGGTTGTCAGGATATAGACCGGCATAGAGCCCCAATGGAATACCGATAGCCACAGCCAAGAACAGCGCTGTAAATGCCAACTCTAGCGTGGCGGGCATGTGGTGCAGGATCAACCGTAATGCGGGCTCGCCGAAAATAAATGAATTGCCTAGATCGCCTGTCGCAGCACCCTTGAGGAACAGCCAATACTGTTCCCAAATTGGGCGATCCAAACCAAGGCGGGCGATGGCTTCGGCGATGTCTTGTTGATCGGCGTCGGGGCTGACCAGCATATAGACAGGGTCGCCAATGACGTTAACGCCAAAAAATACGATTACGGACATCAACATAACAACAATAGAGGCCTGTAGAAGACGTCTGATGATAAAGACCGTCATTGTCGCACTGCCCCTGTATTGCTGAGCCGGGCAGTCAAAATTAACTGCCCGGCCGCGCTTTTCACTCTTTCACTGCGCCCATGGCGATGGTGTATTCGTCCGTCCGCGGGATATAGCTCAGACCCGCTCTTGCGCCCCAAGTATTGACTTGGAAATGCGTTGGGATGATCGCGACATTTTCCATGGCCATTTCAGTCGCCTGCGCCAAAAGATCCTGACGCTTGGCATCATCAACGGTGGCCAAAGCCTCTTGGATGACCGCATCGATTGCCGCATTCGAATGGCGTCCACGGTTGGTTGCACCATAGCCTTTGTCGCTATCGTTGGTGTGGATCAAGGCCTTCAGCGGCGATGATGCCTCGCCAGATCCGGCACCCCAGCCAACAAGGATAAAGCTGAATTCTGGCAGGCCTTCGGGACTCCCAGTTGAAGCGCGACCGAAGTAGACCGATCTTGGCATCGTCTCGACTGCCGTTTGAATGCCGACACGGGTCAGCATTTGTGCGATTGCCTCGGCAATTTTGGCGTCATTAATGTAGCGATCATTCGGACCGTGGATGGTCATCTGGAAGCCGTCGCCATAACCTGCCTCGGCCAAAAGTGCTTTGGCGCCGTCTGGGTCATAGGCAGGTGGAGAAAGGTTGTCAGAGACGCCAAAGAAGCCATCAGGCAACAACTGGCCCGCAGAAACAGCGACACCCTCCATCACACGTTCCACGATCACATCGCGGTTAATTGCCATGCTGATGGCGCGACGCACGCGCACATCCAACAGCGGGTTCATAATGTCGCTGCCGTCCAACGCCTTGATATAGGGCGAATTTTCGCGGAATTGATCCATATGCAGATAAATTACGCGGTTTGATGGGCCTTGGGTCAGCGTGACCGAGTCATTGCCTTTGAGCGTTTCGATGTCGGTTGTCGGCACGCCGGAAATCAGATCGACGTCACCGGCAAGCAACGCGGCAACGCGCGATGGCGCAGACGAGATCGGGCGGAATTCGACTTCGGTCCAGACTGGAATTTCGCCCCAATAATCGTCGTTGCGCACGAA
>JABITU010000098.1 GCA_018668195.1 Tateyamaria sp.
GCACGCTCGGATGTGGCCAAGCGCGTTGAACTGCATACCCATCTCGAAGTCAGTGATGGTGTTATGCAAATGACCGAGATAGAGGGCGGCATTCCATTGGTGGCTGGGGCGACCCACAACATGATGCGTGGCGGCGACCATATCATGTTGATGGGGCTGACTGGCCCGCTGCATCAAGACGCCGAAATTTCTGTCACGCTGGTTTTTGAGCAGGCCGGAGAGGTGACTGTTTTAATCCCGGTGGACAACACCCGCAAACCTTCGGGTGCCGGGCACGGTGACCATTCCAACTAAGGGGTTTTGATCTTGTTGCGGACAAATCATGTGAGTTTCACCTGAGAGATCCCAATGCTGTGCTGTCTAAAATATTCAGAGGCTCAGCTGACACACCACGCATCACCTAACGCGTTGATATCTGGTATTTCAATCTGCGTTAGGTGGTTCAATTTTTGCATAGCGCTTTAACCTTTAAAAATACCCCCGCGCTACTCAGGCACGGTTAAATTTCTTTGCTTGTACAGGTTGCGGAACGACCATTTTTGTAAAGCAGACGAGCGTTAGTCATCTTCAAGCGTGTCACATATGACGTCTTGCGGCGCCAAACATCGATTAGCCCTTGAAATCAGAGAGCGAGAGGGGCATTTACTGGCGCGTCCGCAATAAGGGGACTGTGTAACAAAGGAGAGACCATGGCCAAGGAAGATACGCTCGAATTTCCCGGTGTCGTAAAGGAACTCCTGCCCAATGCGACGTTTCGGGTCGAGCTTGAGAACGGCCATGAGATCATCGCACATACGGCAGGTAAAATGCGCAAGAACCGGATTCGGGTTCTCGCAGGCGATAAGGTACAGGTCGAGATGACCCCATATGACTTGACCAAAGGCCGGATCAATTACCGCTTTAAATAGCATGCGTTTCGGGCGCTTGCTATTTAACACATGTGAACAACGATCCGGCAGCGGATCGGCATACCATGCGAGCGTATTTAACCGATGACTGGTACGCCGAAACTGATCCTCGGCTCGGGCTCGCCGCGTCGGCTAGAGCTGTTGGCACAGCTTGGGCTCGTGCCAGATGACATACGTCCCCCCGACATCGACGAAGATCCACGCAAGGCCGAGCTTCCCCGCCCCTATTGCAATCGAATTACCGCTGAAAAGGTAGCTGCGGTTGATGCAGGCCCCGACGACATTGTGCTGTGTGCCGACACAACGGTGGCCTTGGGCCGCCGGATCATGGGCAAACCAGCCGACGCGGTAGAGGCCAAGGCATTTCTCCGAAGCCTATCAGGGCGCAGACACCGAGTGATTACCGCCGTCGCGATCAAACGCGGCGCGCGCGTTTGGCAAAAGGACGTCGTCAGCAACGTACGCATGAAGATGTTGTCGCAGATCGAATTAGACGGCTACCTGGCCACGAATGATTGGCAGGGCAAGGCCGGTGGATATGCGATTCAGGGGCCTGCCGGTGCGTTTGTCCCATGGATTAGTGGTTCCTTTAGCGCTGTTGTCGGCCTGCCATTGGCCGAAACAGCGGGACTGCTGCATGCAGCAGGGTACCCGATATGGAGTGAGCAACGTTGAAAGGTCGTACAATCGTTCTGGATCATATCAACAGCCGCGAAGCCGCGGCATTGATGGTGGATGGGCATCTGAGCGATTTTTTCATCGCAACGGACGCGCCCGCCCCCGGGACTGTATATCGCGCAATTGCCGACCGCCCTGTCAAAGGGCAAGGCGGCATGTTTTTAAAGACCCCGGATGGCCCGGCTTTTCTGCGGCAGGTCAAAGGCCTGTCTCCGGGCCAGCCCTTGCTTGTACAGGTCACAGGTTATGCCGAACCGGGCAAAGCCATCCCTGTGACGCAAAAGCTGCTGTTCAAAAGCCGCTACGTGATCGTAACACCGGATGCGCCCGGCGTGAATATATCGCGCAAGATCCGTGATGAGGCGTTGCGAGATGAGCTGCTACTGACCGCGCATGACGCACTTGGCGATCAGCCAACAGGGCTGATCCTGCGTTCCAGCTGTGCGGATGCAGATTTGCTAGAAATTGCTGACGACATTATGAACATGGTACCTATCGCATTAAATGTCTTCAATGCTTCCGACCAATCGATGTCAGTGCTGTCAAAAGGTGATACACCCCACGTGCTGGCGTGGATCAACTGGACCGACCCGGCTGAAATAGCATCACAGGATGGATCCTTCGAAGCTCACGGTGTGCTTGATGCGTTAGACGCGGCACGTGCGGCCTTTGTCAGCTTTGGGCGAGTGGGTGGCATGTATGTTGAGCCCACGCGCGCCTTGATCGCTGTTGACGTAAACACCGGTTCAGATATCTCTTTGGCTGCAGGTTTGAAGGCCAACATGACCTGTGCCGGTATGCTGCCCACAGCGCTGCGTGTGCGCGGGCTTGCAGGGCAGATAACACTCGATCTTGCACCGATGCCCAAAAAGGATCGGCGCACCTTTGAAAACGCTTTGCGCGCCGCATTCAGGGCCGATGATATTGAGACGGCGCTCGTCGGCTGGACGCCACTTGGCCACTATGAGCTACAGCGCAAGCGTGCGCGTTTATCCTTGTTCGAGGTGCTGGAATGAATTGCCCGGTGTGCAGCAATACGGCGATGCCAGAGTACCGCCCCTTTTGCTCACGACGCTGCGCTGATGTGGATCTGGCACGCTGGATGAGTGGCAGCTACGCTGTGCCGTCCGAGTCCGAGGAAGACGAAGCAGAGGCTAAAGAACTGGCTACAAATGCATCACAAAAACCGCACTGACGGTGGAATGCGTGGCGTTGGAACGAAACAAATAAAAAGCCTCTGGACACCCCGACATAGAGGCCCTAGACACCCATGACCCGAACGATCATCGTTCTCCCATGCCCGGGTAGCTCAGGGGTAGAGCAGTGGATTGAAAATCCTCGTGTCGGTGGTTCGATTCCGCCCCCGGGCACCATTTAACTCTCTGATATGATTGAGTTTACCGCTCATATTTGATCCTCACTTTGGTCAGGTTTGACGCTTTTTTGCGAAGGTTTGACAATCTTTGCGCGCCTTTCGTTTTCTTTTTCCAGCATCTCCATGGTCTCGCGGTTCTTTTCGGCAAGGTTTGCCGAACGTGAATAGTGTCGCGCCATGGAAGGGGTTTTCTGCCCCAGCAGGTCAGCAATGCGGCGTTCATCGAGGCCAGCTTCGCGCAGGGTAGTGGCTACCGTGTGTCGCAGCCCTTTGAGCGTCAGGCCCGATGCGATTAAACCTTCCTTCTCCAATTTGGTCTTGAAACGATGCCAAACCGTTGAGAATCCATTGTAAGTCCATGCTTCGCCGCGCGAGCTGGCAAGGACCGTTTCGGCCTCATGCTCTGGAAACAGGTCTAGTGCCGCCTGCAAAGTGGGGCTGATCGGAATTGCGACTTCTTCGCCGGTCTTGCCGCGCACGCCCCAAATAGTATCTCCGTCGAGCTGATCCTTGCGTAGATTCAGCGCGTCCGAGGGGTCGAGGCCGGTGTTCATCATCAAAGCAAGGGCTACGCGCACATGAGGTTTTGCTCTTGGTAGGACAATGTCCCGCTCTTCGATGCTCCAGGGTCGGTTTGCGTAGGCAAGATCGCGCGGACGGCGCTTTGGGATTACGTCCTTGGCGTAATTGGCCGCGATAAGTCCTTTTGGGGTATTATACTTGAAAACCTCGCTCAATAGCGTGCGCACCATGTTGGCTCGCCGCCAGCCAATCTTCATTGCAGCCTTGTCATGGATGCCTGAGACAAGAGGGGTGTCGATTACATGGACCGGCGTGCCTTTGATGGTCTTTAGAAAATCGGCGCAATCTTGATAATTGCCCCGCGTTATTTTAGCGAGGCCCTGAAAATGCTCTGTTTCGAAATAGTTCTGAACAAGTCCTCCAAGTGTGCCTACTTTTGGTGCCCTCGCCTTTTGCGCCTCTGCAATCGCACGAATGGTTTCGCACTCGGCAAAGAATTCCGCAGAGCCTATTGGGGACTTCTCAAGGTCAATCTTGTGGCCCGTTGCGCGGTGATAACAACGCATCTTTCCATGCCGATCCTTGAAAATCTTGAACCCTTTGACGCGCACTTGGGTCATCAGAGCCGGCCTAAGATTTCGTCCCGCGTTTCAGTCACCGCGCCTGATTTTACACCGTCGATCCATACATCGATGTCCTTTCGATCCCAAAGCAGAGTGCCCTGTTTGAGTTCAACCGGGCGCACCGGACACGCTGCCTTGAAGTACTTCACTGGCAAACCCGTGTAGCTCGCGGCCTCAGATTGCTTCATCATGCGCTTGTCGATCACGCTGATATTGAGATTGGTCATGGCCATTGGCTATTTCCCCGATCAGTTAGCATTTGAGGGCAGTTCGTGCCCCGTGTTCTCGGACATCTTGATCCTTGTAGCTTTTCGTTGAAACCGCTCCCAGCCGGTCATAGTCAGCATCTTTGTCTTCGAAAAAATCTCTACGAACTCCAGTCTACCGTCGTTCATAAGTGCGCGAATTTGCGCAGCACTCAGCCCTACGATGTTGCCAAGTTGCTTGGGTGAAAGAAGACGTTCCTGTTCCAAATGTACCTCCAGCGCTTGAAGTTGTCAGAATCGCTTGTTTCGAGCCATCTTGCGTGGTCAGATACGAAAGAAGCTATAAAGTGTCATTTCGTGCAAATTTGCTATTTTTGACACTAAAGTCAATTGGAAAGTTTTGATGGGCCGGGAAGTGGCAGATTTTTTCACTGGGATCGGGGCGCGATTAGCCATTACCCGCAACGAAACCGGTTTGTCTCAGACCGAGATGGCCAAGGAGATCGGCGTCTCGCTCCGTGCTTATCACAGCTATGAAAAGGGTGATCGCGGCCTGCCAATCGAAGCTCTGGTTACGCTGCACGAAAAATTCGATTCAGACGTCAACTGGATCCTTCTCGGGACTAAATCGGTGAGGATCGAACATGACATCGATGCTCTGGAAGAGTTTGAAACCTCACTTGACCGATTTCTGACAGACCAAGGTATCAAGATCAAAAGCGAAAAACGTGGGGCGATTGTTGCGCGTTGGTATCGGTCCCTGACCGACGGAAAAGAAATTCAAATGGAAGCCGTTCACACGTGGATCGAATTGCTGAGGGAGTAGACTATGAAGTTTTCTAACATTCCGCATATGGAGCGGCAAAAGCTGGTCATTCTGGAAAGGGTGCAGCGCGACGTTGGCCGTTTCACCAATCCGGTGTTCAACATCTTTGTCATCGCAGCGGCGATCTATCTGCCTTGCTATGCCAAGCTCATGCTCTTTTCGACATCTGGCACGCTTGATCCGTTGAGCGTGCTTCTTGCGCTTTCTGCCATCGCCCTTGTTCTGATGTCGCCTGTCTTTGCGCTTGCTGCTACGGTCGAGGTCTATTTCGCCCGCCGTATCGCCAAGGCGTCGAGAGTTTCCCAGATGATAGAGTTCGCATGAGACATACGTTGGTCGCTTGCAAACGTTGAGAACGTTCGGTGAATTCGACTTTCACGTCAAGTTTCTGACGCAGAACAGAGAAACCGGATCTTCGTACAGAGTGCAGCGAAGGTCTTAAAAGAGCCCACTTTGTGAATTTGGGTTTCTCGCTGCATGCGCTCGCAGCGTGGAGAATGCTGCATCAGCGCAAAGCTCGGTGCTGCCGCGCGGCGGGAAAACCAGCCATTCGTGGAGGGTGCAGCAGGGATCAGAGGTCGAATTCACACACTGCGGACTTTGTTGCCGTTCTTTGAAATCGGTTCAACGACTGCAATTGGTTAGGCAGCTGTTCATCTGGAGTGTTCCGGTCCAGCATTCTTGGCTACGCTTTCGAACATGCCAACAATTTCAGTCTGAGGAATGCGCCCGAGTATGCCTTCTGAAATTTCATCCTGCGTCCATATCAATGACTTTGCGGGATCATGAAGCATCGCCCAATCCTCAAACATGCGGTTGGTAACCTGGCGGCTGACAAGCTTGTTAATCCCGGCATGACGGTCATCGCGAGAAATACGCATATAAGCGGCACTTACCTGTTCAGA
This sequence comes from Tateyamaria sp., assembly GCA_018668195.1. The sequence continues at coordinate 6,044 of JABITU010000098.1, forward strand.
AGGACCTTCGAGCAATTGCAGGTATAGGTCATGTCGACAAACAAGTGCTCCTGTAATGCCATCCCGCGTGTTGCACCTTCGCGCATCAATCAAGATACCGCCAAGAATTGCACTATCATAACCGAAGGGTTGTGAAGCATAGATCAGTTGAGTGAACTCGGTGATGATCGTCGCTCCTTATGAGACCATACAATCTGAGGGCCGATCGCAAGCTGGCTGGGTCGTTTCTAGATCACTTAAGCTTAGTGTGCATTGGGTGAAACGCAAGGTGACAATACTAATGGGATGTACCGGCTGCGGGGCGGGAAAACCGGTCATTTATGCGAACCACAGCGGTGAAGAAACACCCAAAGGTCATCTCACCAGATTGAACCTTGGGAAACCGTCAGCCTTTTTTACGAAATTTGCGACGGACTCTTTAATTCATGTAGGATAGTGGCCATTGATCTCTAAAGTTCTTTCAAGGATTGCCCAAATGTCAGACGATAACGGCGACACGTCAAAAACCCATTACATTTGTCAAACCTATGTCGAAGCCAAGGGGGCAAAGGGCGCACCAGCGGGTGTAAAAATTGACAAACAGTTCCAGTATTCAACGGCACAAGAAGCCGAAAGCCGAGCGGAACGTGCGAGCCAATCGCCAGATTGCGCCGGTGCAGATGCCTATATGATTGTTGAAGATCCAAGTTCGGGCAAGGTAAGTTCTCCGACGTTTCTTGTTCGGATCGGAAATGTGCCCGAATTCGACGACTTTTAACGCGCCAATGCAAAGCAATCCTTAGGGCGCGTCATCTGAACGCGGGCCCATGTGCCCAAAGCGTCAAGGAATGGCGCACGCCGTGTTGCACGGGAACCACCTGATGAAGCGCAAAGCTGGGGAAGATGCTGACACACCCTTGAGCGCGGCTTGCAGATAAAACCTGAGCCCCTGGCATAACCTCTAGATCGCCACCCTCATACGAGCTTGGCAAACTAAGCTGTAGTACCAATGTGAGCTTGCGTTTACGTGCCACAGGGCCATCGCCAATGTCGGAATGCCAAGCAAAATGGCCGCTGTCTGAGGCCTTGTAACTTGCGACCTGAGGGCTCTCGGCGAACTCGCGCAGGTCAAAGTCAAATTGGTCGACATTGGATTTTCGGACAATTTCGATCAGGCGGTCCATGACCCAGCCCAGCCCGTCGATGTCATCCACCCAGACCAGTTTTGCTCTGCGCAAAGACGTGTTCTTCGTCTGGCCAACAAGCATCGCATCTTTGGACGGGACAGCGGTGATGGCCGCAATGATACGCTCACACTCGCCCGCGCTGAACGCCGCTGACTTGGAGTAGAGTGCCATCATATGGGTCACCTTTTATGAGACAAATGGGCGAGGGTGGACGCTGAATAGAGGCCGCAAACCGACGGGTCGTCTTAGTGTGGTCGATTGCTGGCTTGGGACTGTGCCAGAACCATCTGTTTTATTTTTGTGGACGATGTGCGTGGGTTGTAACGCACCTGCGCGATCTCTTTGCCCATCTCTTTCAGATAGGCATCAACATCGAGGTTGTGGGAATTGGTGCCCCAATCTTCGCCAATTACGAAGATATCGGCACCGACAGCTATGCAGCCCGAAACGTATTCTAGCGCGTGATAGGGGCGCACAATGTCGACACAACTAAGAGCTTCAAGCATCTCAACCCGTTGTTCTAATGGGACAACCGGAACGTTGGGTTTGTACAGGTTGACGACCTCATCAGAGGCTACTCCGACGGCCAAGGTATCGCCCAAAGATTTACAGTGTTTCAACAATGCCAGATGGCCAACATGAAGCAGGTCGAACGTGCCAACGGTATAGACGATCATTTTTGCTTTGTCCTTTTGCCCACCCGTCATCGGTGGTAGCACGAGGCATCTGAATGCGCGTGTGCGTGAATTTTGTTCAGTTGTTTCAAACAATTAAACTGAGATATCTCCAGGATTTCAGAAGCCCGGAGTTGATTGATGATTTGAAACGACACGTTTCAAATGCACTCAGAATGGAAAGCAGAGATTGCCTGTCAAATGTTGACTAGGTGTGAGGTCTGTTAACTCAAAGGATGTCTCATGACAATCGAAAACGCTGCCGCGCCGAACCCACCGATCCTATCCTATATCAAAGATCTGCCCAATATTTGCTCGCTTGCGGGCTTGGGGTGTTCGCTGTTGGCGATCTATTTTTTGATCATTGGGCTGTACCCGGCAGCGATGATCGGCATGATCTGGGCCGTGGGATTTGATTGGGCCGATGGATTGATTGCACGAAAAATGAAAGGCCGCACGGGGGATGATCGGGCCTTCGGCGGTACGCTCGATCTGCTGATCGATATTGTCAGTTACGGCGTGACGCCTGCCATTCTCATCCTGAGTTACGCCGATTTTAGTGCCGTGTTTCTGCCCGTCGTATTCGTGACGTTGGTCTTTGGTGCGATCCGCCTGAGCTATTTCAGTACCTTTGGGTTGTCAGGGGATGCTAAATATACCGGGCTCGCCATTGATAACAACAGCATCATTCTTGTGTTTGTCGTCATGTTTGCGGGATACTTTGAGCGCCCAACGTTTGCGATCATTCTGGCGGTATGTGGTCTGTGCCTTGCGGGATTGAATGTTTCCCAGATCAAGACACCAAAACTGTCTGGAAATCCGGTCAATGTGGTCATTCTTGCGATTTATACACTTTGTATGACCCTGTTTTATGGCTGGTCAATGCTGCAAACGTAGTTTGAAAGTACTTAGGCCGAAGCAACCATTGGCATAGCAGCAGAGAAAAGGTGCTTCGAATTTCCCGTCTGATCTCGAATTCTAATGACTGCTTTGGTGATGTATGCTGCGTAGCGGCAAGAGGTCTGCTGCAAGTGCGAGAGAATGCTGCGCTAGCGAAGTCGAGAAATCCAAGGTCGGCTTAGTCCCGCATTTTACCAGTTCGTGCGCCGCGCAGCGAACGGCGATGCTTCCCGAACCGGCCACTGGTGACCGGCGCGGCGAAGGTTCCAAGAGAGCCCATTCTGTGAATTCATTTTGCTGCTGCTTGCACTCGCAGCGTGGAAAAGGCTGCAATTGCTTAAGTTCTTATGTCGTTGCGCTACGGGAAAACCAGTCATTCAACCAAGGGGCCGCGAGAATGATGCGCTCGAACTTCAAATTGCGGACGTAGCTGGCCTTGCGTGTTTGAATGGCTGGTTGGTCTTGGTGCTTTGCAAGCGAAATCCCGTTAGAAAGAATGCCCAAGTATCTATTTTGCCTTTGACCTTTTGAATTCAAAAGGGCTGATGGAATACTCTGTTTTGAAACACTTCGAAAAGTGGCTGGGTGATGTGAAGCCACACGCGAGAGCCACTTCCGCAATGCCCAATTGGGATTGTATCAGTAGGCGATAAGCCTCACGCAATCGTAGCCGCATATAGTGACGTTTCGGAGACGTCCCGATATAGCGCTGGAACAACCGCTCTAGTTGCCGCGTAGAGATGCCAAAATCTTTCGCAAGAACAGATGGAGAAACAGGATACTCAATCGTGTTTTCCATCGTCGCAATAGCCCGTGAGACAGTTGGATGTAGAACCGACATGCTACTGGGGGATCCAGTATCGACAGATTTCTGGACCAATCGAATTGGTGCGTAACAAAGGCTTTCCGACACGTCATTCGAAAATGTGGCCCCATGTTCCAACGCAACGAGATCCAGGAACAGATCAATGCCGGACACGCCGCCAGACGCAGAACAGCGCAGTCCTTTGGCAAGATGTGTTTGGCGACTAAGTGTAACACTTGGGTAAAGCTCGGTGAAACCGGTACGGTACCACGGGTGCACGGCCGCCGATTTACCGTCCAACAAACCTATCCGTGCCATTATTATTGACCCAGTGCCTATTGCGGTAACGCGTGTTTGACCGCGACCAACGCGGGCAAGCCACACTTTAAGACGCCCAATATCAATCTCGAACGCGCCTTCGCCTGATACAATGACGATGTCTTGCGGGTGCGCGATGTCGCGAACATCAAAATCCACCGGTAGTGCGAGCCCAACGCTGGAACGGACGGGATCCCCTGATAGACTGCATGTTTTCCAATCATAAAGCCGGGACCCTGCCACGAGGTTTGCAGCCTGAAGCGTTTCAAGCGCAGACACCAAAGACAGATGAGAAAACCCATCAAGTAGAACGAAAGTGAACAGGCGTGCCTCGCACTGCTTGTCATAAGCAGCGCGCGCGCCCGCGGCTTGGGTCATCGGCTCTTCTTTCATGCTTTGGTCTGTGCAAACCCGTCTTAAGTTGGCAGATGAATATTATGCGTCGCACGCAATTTTGCATCGAGCGTTGGATCAAAACGCGCAGCAGAACGTTTGGCCAAAATATCCTCTTTGCGCTGTGTTGCCTTGACCAGCAGATTTGGTTTGTCCAATTCGGCCCATTCCTTTGGCGAGGTGCGATCGCCCAGAGCGGGATAGACAAAGTCCGACTGCATCCGGCTGAGCGTTTGATCGGTCCCAAGGTAGTGACCGGGTCCGCCGACGCAAACTTGTTCGATTTGATCGAGTGCGAGGGTTTCATCGTTCACTTCGATACCGCGGACACACCGCAGTGCTTGACCGATAATGTCATCGCTGAGGATCAGGCTTTCATGACAGAACCCCAGTAGCGACGCATGCATGCCAGCAGCCTCATAAACCATGTTCAATCCAGAAAGGCCCGCCATGACGTTGGAACACATCTGTTCCCAACCCGCTTGCATGTCGGGCATTTTGGAATCTGACGCGCCAGCAGCAGCACCACCGGGCAGGCCATAGAACTTGTGCATTTGGGAACATCCCGCGGTCAGCAACGCCTGCTCGCCCGATCCGACAGACATAGCCCCCGTGCGCAGATCAAGGCCGAAAGGCCACGTGCCAAAGATAGCTGGATGCCCCGGTGCGATGGCGTTGACATAGACGAGGCCAGCAAGACATTCAGCGGTCGCCTGCGTGATCGCACCGGCGATGGTTGACGGGGCTGTCGCCCCAGCCATGCCTGCCGACAGCAATAAAACGGGCATGCCGCCCCGAATACAGGCCTCCATGACCTCGCAACTTTCAGTCGCGAACTTCATCGGTGGCACAACGAAACAGTTCGAGTTTGAGACAAAGGGGCGTTCGCGGTATTGGGCTTCGCCACCCGCGATTTCATACAACATTTCAAACGCACCCGCGACGAAATTGGGTTCGGTGAATGACACGCCTACGTGTTTGGTTGTGCCTGACGTACACGCATAAATCGAATTCAGATCCATTTCGTAATTGTCGGGGATGTCGCGGCAAATCATCGGGCGTTGTAAGAAGTGGACGTTGTCGAGCTCGTCCACAATGCGTGCGGCGTCGTGCAAGTCTTGAACAGTGCATTCGCGGTATTCATTGCCATGAACGTCGACAATATGAACCGCCGCGCCCGCCGTGCCGTAGTGCACGCGATGGCCCGATAGCTGCAGATCGTTTTTGCCGTCACGGCTGAAAAGGGTCACTTCACGCCGCGCTTTGGACAGCATGTCTTCGACAAGCGCGCGCGGGAACCGGATGCGGCCGTCATCGCCTTGGATCGCACCGGCTTTTGTCAAGATTTCGACGCCAGACGGCGGAGCATCAGCCAGCCCGATACGTTCGAGAGCTTCTAATGCTGCGTTGTGGATTTTTTGAATGTCGATGTCGGACAGCGGTTTGTAGGTGCCGCCCTCCATACCTGCACGGATCGGACGGACATCCTCGGTCAGAGGTGCTGCGCGAAGCGCTTGGCGGGCAGAACGACCGCCTGAACGGCGCGGGCTATTTGAAGACATTGTGAAAGTCGCCTTTGTTAAGAAGGTTTGCTGCCGTCAAGCAGTAAACCGGTATTCAATTTCGGAAAAGGCATTTTCACCAAAGCCATAAGCGAACTTCAAACCCTCAGCACCTGCACGTACACCGTGTTCCACATTTCCCGGAATGAAAATCGCCGATCCCGGTGCAATGTGGTGGGGTTGCCCATCCATCGTGACAACGCCAGATCCCGAAAGGCAGAAGTAAAATTCTGGGGGTGCATGGCGATGCAGATGCAAAACACCATCTGCGGCAAACGTGGCAACGCCCAGCACCAAGCCGTTTGACGCCGTCTTGTCGCCCGAGATGAGCGTTTGCCATGTCACATCCCCGAAGACGGGATCAAACCCACCCTCAATCGCTTGATCGTCCAAAGCGGCGACAAAAGCAGTCGGGGTATCGTTCGCGGCTTTTGGTGCGACAAGTGTTTCATCAAGAAGATCGTTTAAAGAAGATAGCGGCATGAGGGTGTTCCCAAAGATTGGCGTTGACCTTGTTGCCGCAAAATATCCAACACTTGCGCATAAAATTAAAACGAGGAAAGATACGCTTTATAAACAAATAAATTTGGTGGTAAGCCGTGCTAGAAAAACAGATTAACCTTACATGGCTTCGCACATTCGAAGTTGCAGCACGGCATTTAAATTTCACCGAAACAGCGGCAGAACTTGGACTGACGCAAACAGCCGTCAGCCTACACATCCGGTCATTGGAAGGCCGGTTGGGCAATCGCTTGTTCCATAGACGTGCGCGGCATCTTTCCCTGACAGACATTGGTCAGGCCTATGCGCCGACCGTGCGGCAATCATTGTCAGACATTGCTCTTGCCACAACCAGTCTGTTTGGCACGACGACAAGCCGCATGGTCACGCTAAAAGCGCCCATATCGACATCCGCCCTCTGGCTCGCTCCGCGGCTTCCTAAATTCAGGGCGTTGCACCCTGATATTGAACTGCGTTTGGTGTCTAATATTTGGACGGACACAACTGGGGTCGACGACGTTGATATTGAGTTGCGTGTTGGACGCGGGGATTGGACAGATGCCGCGTCTGAAAAGCTGTCGGACGAAACTATTGTCCCGATTTGCGGTGTTGGTGCGCACAATAGCGCCAACAAAACTATGGAGATTTCAGCAGGGCCGCTGATCCACGTTCTGGGACAAGAAGCCGACTGGGGGCGTTACTTTGCGGCCCAAGACGTTGCCATGCCAACGGGGATTTCAGAGTACTTCGTCGATACAATGACAGCAGCAATTGAGCTGGCTGCAACAGGCGGTGGATACGCTGTGGTTATGACACAGTTGGTGGAAATGGCGAACGCAACAAACCAAAGAGTTTCAGTCGCGGGTGGAAAAGTCCCGATCCCGAATGGCTACTACCTGATGCGACCACGCACTAAACGCTCCAAACGGCCCGAGGTGCAGCTATTTGAGGATTGGCTGTTTGAAGAATTTGCGGACAGAAGCTGAACCATTGCTAAAGTCGGACAGGTTCAGGCCTGCTCAAGTAGCGTTTGCAAAGTAGAATTGGGGTCAGTTTGAAGATCACCAAACTAACTAGCTTTAAATGGCTGCTTTCACGACATGGCCGCAGCAAAGTAAAAAATGTGCCGCAAGAGCGAAGAAATGCTGCGTGAGCATTAGCTGCGACTGCATAGGTCTGGTTTGTCCCGCGCTGCCGACGCTCAACTATGGCGGATTGAATGACCGGTCTCGGTCAGCAACGCTTGACGTTCAGGTCAATATTTCTTGACGCGGCCCCTTGATAGGTTTCAGAAAATCCGCCGCATCGAGTCAAAGATGCGCGACGGCCCACACGCTAATGTTGAACGTCAGATGGCTTTGACCTTTAGGTCAAGAACCGACCAAACCTGCAAAAGACAAAAATTGTATTTGGAGACTTACAGCGCGAGGCAAAGCCCACGATAGTCGATAGTGCTTCAAACTATGTCTTGCGTGGACTATCTGAAAAGAAAAAAATACCTTAGCGTGACCCTAACAAACAGTAGAACGGCCCTGAATATCAAATGTCGATCCGTGTAAATCCAGAGATCCTTGTCTGGGCACGTCATTCCGCAGGGTTTGATGTGGATGATGCCGCGCGGAAACTCGGTTTTAGGGACAGTTCTAAGTCTACAGCCAGCGAAAAGCTTGAACTTATGGAAGCTGGCGAGAAACAGCCAACACGCGCCCAAATTTCCAAGTTTGCCGACGCGTACAAGCGCCCGTTGTTGACATTTTATCTATCTGAACCACCAAAGACTGGAAAACGTGGGCAAGACTTTAGGCAAACCCCAGGGGCCCGTGGACGACGCGACAACGCTATGTTGGACGCATTATTGCGCGACGTGAAAGCAAGACAAGAAAGCGTCCGTGAGCTGCTTCTTGATGAAGATGGTTTTGGGCCCCATTGGTTTGTTGGCTCCACGAAGCGGGACGCTAACGTGTTGGAAACCGTCAAATCCATCGCGACGCAGATCAACTTTGACAACACCGACATTTCTCTGCGTTCTGGCGATGCGGACAGCCTCTTTCGGCGGTTACGAGCTGCCGTTGAAGCGACTGGCGTATTCGTCATGGTCCTCGGTAACCTAGGAAACTATCGCACAGAGATAGGGTCCAGTGTGTTTCGGGGGTTTGCTATCGCAGACGATATTGCACCGTTTATTGTGATCAATGCTTCCGATGCTAAACCCGCCCGTAGTTTCACGCTTATGCATGAATTGGCTCACATTTGGCTTGGCCAAACGGGAGTCAGCGGCGATATTTCCTTAAAGACTCCAACAAGTGAGCACGCCAAGGTAGAGCGTTTCTGCAATGACGTTGCTGGTGAATTCTTGTTGCCTGACGCTCATTTTAAGAGAACGGCCCCAGACTTTATTCCGGATGATCTCGATGCCGCTAAAGCATGCATTGATGTGGTAGCGTCCCGTTGGTCTGTAAGCGAGCCGATGGTGGCGCTTCGGCTCCACAGACGTGGGGAACTGTCCGCAGGGGCTTACGAAACACTACGTGCGCAATACCATGCTCGATGGCAGGCAAAACTTCAAAAGGACAAGGACAAGCGGTCCCCTGATGCACCCGGTCCCAACGGCCACATCATGAAACAATTCAATGTCGGGACGGCGTTGGTTGATGTTGTTCATCGTGCTGTTAGAGGAAACACTCTTACGCATTCCAAAGCCGGTGCGTTACTTGGGTCCAAACCGGGTGCAGTAGAACCGTTCCTACGGCAATTTGAGGACAAGCGGCGTTCCTTCCGGTCCAGCGGGAAGGTCAGCCGCTGATGTATTTGATAGATGCCAATGTTCTAATCCGCGC
>JABITU010000099.1 GCA_018668195.1 Tateyamaria sp.
AAAGCTTGCGCGAGTCGTCGGGGGTTTCCAGAGCATAGGCGCTTTCAAGATTGGGTTTGTCAGCCATCACCGCATTAGGCTGCGTGTTTTGCGCTTTGGCAAGGGGCTTGCAACGCGCCGGTGTTGAGGTCACCTATTACGAATGGCTCATACAATCTTATCTTTTGGTCACGGGTACTCGGCGCAGGCGCTGAGCCGCACTTTATTGCCGCAGGGCTGGCAGATCACCGGCACAACGCGCAGTGAAGTCAAGGCTGAAGCGCTTGCAGATCAGGGCGTCGCACCGCTGATCTTTCCGGGTGACGGTGACGGTGACGGTGACGTAGCGGATGCGATTGCACAGGCCAGTCATCTGTTAATCTCAGCGGGGCCGGATGCGTCGGGCGATCCGGTCTTGAATGCTGTTGGTGATATGATTTCTGCGCGGGCCCGTCAGTTTGAATGGGTTGGATATCTGTCCACGACCGGTGTTTACGGCGACCATCAGGGAGCTTGGGTAGATGAGAATACGCCCCTGACCCCTTCAACCCGCCGTGGCCAGTGGCGCAAGGACGCCGAAGAAGCATGGCAGGCTGTCCCCGGTTTGCCGCTGCATATTTTTCGACTGGCAGGCATTTATGGTCCCGGACGTGGCCCCTTTGCCAAGGTGCGCGATGGAACGGCTCGGCGCATTTTCAAAACGGGGCAGGTATTCTCTCGGACTCATGTCGAAGATATCGCGCAGGTGTTGGCCGCGTCGATCGCGCAACCAGCGCCCGGCACAGCCTATAATATATGCGATGATGACCCTGCCCCACCGCAGGATGTGATCGCACATGCAGCGGAATTGCTGGGCGCTCCAGTGCCACCAGCTATCCCGTTTGAGACAGCAGAGATGACACCAATGGCGCGCAGCTTTTATGCCGAGAGCAAGAGGGTCAGAAATGATCGGATCAAAGATGAACTTGGCGTACAATTGCGCTTTCGCACCTATCGCGAAGGGCTGGCTGCTCTTTTGGCCGATGATTCACCCTAAAGGATATGCGCCAGGCGGTTTTGTACAGCGGTGACTGAAAGCCGCTTTTTGTGTGGCTGAGTGATGGGGCTGGACGAAAGGCCTGAATCGTCGTGCATCATCTAGCGCTGTGAAATTTATGACCTTAGGCAGTGTAGCTTGATCCAAGCCTGCCGCATTAAGCTTTAGGCTGCAGCCTGGGAACGCAGAACCCCGTACAGCAAGACACCTATAATTCCAAATCCCAACAATATTGCCATCGCCATGCCTATATTTGCGCCGTAGAATGCCGCCCGCCCGCTCAATTCCATTGAATTGAGAAACGGGTAAGGCAGGCCGCTGGTCACACTGCCCACCGGCTTTGTATTAAAGCGCTGAACGAACAGTTCCGCCCATGCGACATAGACCAAGATGATCCCCAGCAGCGGAAGAGCTGCGCGCCAAACGCGTTTGTAAACCCGACCGATGAACAGGGCGTCAAAGATCTGCAAGGCGGGTCCTACTGCATGCAAATAGTATTCTTGATGCCATACAATAGGGCCGTCACCATTTACCAATGCTGGATCAGTGAAATAAAGCTTCCAGTAAAGATAGACGACCATGACATTGATAACCGATGTACATATCGCTGTGATTTCATGCTGGTGTGTAATTTTCTGACAGCTTAGGACAAGCATTCGGCTTGCCGAAAAAAAGGACATGAACAGCGCCCAGATGGTCAGAAAACGGAACGGCCCGCCGGGTTCCGTCCAAGAACCGTCGACCAGCCGGTAAAAACAGTAGCCAGCTGCCAACAGAAAGACGAGCCAACGATAGGTGATCACGGGTTTGGACTGTATGTTCATGGGCGAACTGTTGACCGCTGTCACGCTGCTATGCAAGTGCTCAGGCGCGTACTTCCCCAAGTGACGTTACGCCTAATAAGTTTAGCACCTTTGCCTCGATATGTTCTGCGTTCATCCCGGCGACAGCATACATATCTGCAGGGCTTGCCTGATCGATGAACGTGTCGGGTAAAACCATGGAACGGTACGTCAGTCCTCTGTCGAATACGCCTGCGTCTGCGAGCAGTTGCGCCACATGGCTGCCAAATCCGCCAACAGCACCTTCTTCGATGGTGATCAGCGCGTCGTGCGTTTTGGTCAAATCAAGGATCATCTCGCGGTCCAAAGGCTTAGCAAAGCGTGCATCGGCGATGGTGGGTGAGATGCCCTTGGCGGTCAGGTTCTCTGCCGCTTTTTGAACCTCGCTTAACCGGGTGCCAAAGCTGAGCAACGCAACACCTTTGCCCTTGTGAATGATCCGTCCCTTTCCGATTTCAAGCGGAACGCCCCTTTCGGGCATGTCCACACCGGTGCCTTCGCCACGCGGAAAACGGAATGCGATGGGCCCAGCATCATGCGCTGCGGCTGTTGCGACCATATGCGCAAGCTCTGCCTCGTCTGCGGCTGCCATGACAACAAACCCCGGAAGGTTCGCGAGATAAGCGATGTCAAAGGCGCCCGCATGCGTGGCGCCGTCGGCACCGACCAGTCCCGCGCGATCGATGGCAAAGCGCACAGGCAGGCGTTGGATCGCAACATCGTGCACGACTTGATCATATCCACGTTGTAGAAACGTGGAATACATTGTGCAAAAGGGCTTCAGCCCACCCGCAGCAAGACCCGCGGAAAAGGTCACACCATGCTGTTCAGCGATACCCACATCAAAGCAACGGCTGGGATAGCGTTCTGCAAACAGGTTTAGGCCGGTGCCATCAGGCATCGCTGCGGTGACAGCGCATATTTTGTCGTCCTCCTGTGCTGCTTTGATCAAATGCTGGGCAAAGATGGTGGTATAGCTTGGTGCATTTGAAGGCGTTTTTTTCTGCTGACCCGTAATAACATCGAATTTGGCGGTCGCATGCCCCTTGTCGCGCGCACTTTCGGCGGGGCCGTAGCCTTTGCCTTTTTGGGTCTGCACATGGATCAGAATTGGACCGGTGGCGCGTTCTTTGACAGTGCGCAGGACCGGAAGCAGTTGTGACATGTCATGCCCGTCTATGGGGCCAAGATAGCTGAACCCAAGCTCCTCGAACAAGGTGCCGCCGACAGTCATGCCCTTGAGCATTTCCTTGGCCCGCTTCGCCCCCTCGCGGAAAGGTTCGGGCAACAGGCTGACAGCCCCCTTGGCCGCAGCCTTGAGGTCTTGGAAGGGCTCTTCTGCATAGAGCCGGGACAGATAGCTCGATAACGCGCCTACCGGCGGGGCAATCGACATTTCGTTGTCATTGAGGATCACGATCAGCCGTTTTTTCAGGTGGCCTGCGTTGTTCATCGCTTCGAACGCCATCCCGGCGCTCATGGACCCGTCGCCGATGATGGCAATCGCATCACCCAGCCCCTCTGGCACAGCTCCGCCCAGATCCCGTGCTACGGCAAAGCCAAGGGCCGCGCTGATCGAGGTTGAGGAATGCGCTGCACCAAATGGATCATAGGGCGATTCAGAGCGCTTAGTGAAACCACTCAATCCGTCTTTTTGGCGCAGGGTGCGGATGCGGTCGCGCCGTTCTGTCAAAATCTTGTGGGGGTAGCACTGATGACTTACATCCCAGATCAGCTTGTCGCGCGGTGTGTCAAAGATAGCGTGCAGCGCCACTGTCAATTCGACCACACCCAAACCTGCGCCCAGATGCCCACCGGTTTCCGAAACCGCTGAAACCGTTTCAGTCCGCAGTTCGTTGGCCACTTGTCGCAATTGAGCATCTGAGAAACGTTTCAGATCGGCAGGGCGCTGAACGGTATCAAGCAGAGGGGTGTTGGGGCGTTCCGCCATGAGCTTTCTTCACTTTTTGCGTGTTACGACAAACCGGGCTGCCGCCCTCAGAACGTCTGCATCTTTGCCATATGTAGATAACGCATCGCAGGCCTCAATCACCAGTGTATCTGCGCGACTTTTCGCCTTGTCCGGTCCTAACAAGGAAACAAAGGTGGCTTTGCCGGCATCGGCATCCTTGCCGGTGGCTTTGCCAACGGTCTTGGCATCACCAGTAACGTCAAGCACGTCGTCGGCAATCTGAAAGGCAAGCCCCAGCGCGCGTGAATAGGTTTGTAACGGGCCAAGATCGGCCTGCGCCATGCGCGCCCCTGCCATTGCTGACCATTCGATTAACGCTCCGGTCTTGCCCATTTGTAGCTGGGTGATCTGCTCAAGGGTCAGCGGCGCGTTGGCTGTCTCGGCGGCAATGTCAAGCGCTTGGCCAAGGACCATGCCCTGCGCACCAGAGGCAAGGGCCAGCGACTGGGCCAGCTCTGCGCGCACGTCGCCGGGGCCAACCTCGGTTCGGGTGACAAGTTCAAACGCCAGTGTTTGCAGCGCGTCTCCCGCCAGAACCGCTGTGGCCTCGTCCCATTTGATATGAACGGTGGGTGCGCCGCGCCGCACATCGTCGTCATCCATGCAGGGCATATCATCATGCACCAGCGAGTATGCGTGCAGTGCCTCGATCCCGGTTGCAGGCCAGATCGCCGCCTGAGCATCAATCCCGTGCAACCGCGCACTTTCCAGCACCATGAAGCCGCGCAATCTTTTTCCGCCATGGGTGGCATGTCCCATGGCAGCCACAACAGGCTCATTGGGCAACGCTCCAAGTACAGTGTCAAACTGCGCCTGAATTGCGGTCGCAGCCTCGGTCAGGCGCTGGGTGAACATGTTATGGATCGTTGACCGGTTTTAAACCGGCAGGGTTGCCGTCGGCATCCAATGTAATAGCGGCGACCTTTTCTTCGGCTTCTTTCAGCTTGGTCTCGCAGCGTGTTTTGAGCGCAGCACCACGCTCATAAAGCCGGATCGAATTGTCCAATGCGACATCACCGCGCTCAAGCTGGCCCAGAACCTGTTCGAGTTCGGCCATCGCTTCCTCGAAGCTCATTTCTTCTACGGGGCGGTCTGTCATGCGGCTGCCTTTATCAAAGATTGGACATGTGCGCGGGCGCAAGCCGCCAGCGCATCCAGATCATAACCGCCTTCCAGCACCGATACCACCCGGCCTTTGCACAGGCTTTGTGCGGTATCCATCAGCATGTCAGTCATCTGGGCGTAAGTGTCTACGGACCAGTTCAGTTGCGCGAGCGGATCGTCCTGATGGGCGTCGAAACCGGCTGAAATCAAAATCAATTCCGGTTTGTGGGCGTATAGGGCAGGCAGCACCGTGGCGCGATATTTGGCGAGCGCGTGATCGCCATCGGTGCCCGGCGCTAGTGGCAGGTTCAGAACCGTTTGGTGCGGGCCGCGGTCTGAGGCCGCGCCTGTCCCCGGCCAGAGAGGCATTTGCTGCGACGTAACAACTAGGGCGCGTGGGTCGTCCTGCAAAAGCGCTTGGGTGCCATTGCCGTGGTGCACATCGAAATCGACAACGGCAACGCGGGACAGCCCGCGTATGTCCAGCGCGTGTTTGGCTGCAATAGCCACATTGCCAAAGACACAAAACCCCATCGGCCGTGACTGTTCCGCATGGTGGCCGGGCGGGCGCATGGCGACAAAAGCGTTGTCAGCATCACCGTCCAACACCGTATCCACGGCTTTGACAGCACCGCCAACCGCGCGCCAGATCGCGCCAGCTGAGCCCGGTGAAAGAAAAGTTTCGTTGTCTGTATCAATGTCGAGGCAGGCAAATCCTGACTCGGGCATCCCGCTACGCACCTCGTCGATATAGGATTGTGGATGGCACAGTGCGATGGATGCATCTACGGCCAAGGGTGCCGCAATATGGGCTATCAGCAAATCATCTAGCGCGCGCAAGATATAATCTAGCCGTGCGACCCGTTCAGGAGCCGATGGTGGGGTCACATGGTTCAGTCCGTCAACATGTGAAATAAGCGCAGTTGTCATATTCCTGCCCATTTCGCAGCGAGGGTTCGATTATGCATAGGTTTCCTAACATTCGCTCACAGTTTCAAGGCAAATCAACGTTCCACCATACCATTCAGAATGACTTCGAATGGCTTATGATCAAGAGGCACGGTATTTTTGCCTTGTTTCGCGCTGTTATCATGATGCTTGCTAGTCTGGCATCAGCATATATCCGGCGCCGCGAACGGTTTGCAAATACCTCGGTTGCTTGGAGTTTTCTTCGATTTTGCGGCGTAGCCGCGTGATCTGTACGTCGACCGCGCGTTCCTGGGCTTGGCCCCGGTCACGGCCAAGGTCTTCGACCAATTGCGCCCGGCTGATCGCCTCGCCGCGCTTGGAAGAAAATAGTTTCATCAGCTGCATTTCGGTGGCGGTCAGGCGGATAAGTTCCGCGCCTTGCCACATTTCGCCCCTTTCCATGTCATAACGGATCGAGCCAAGCGTAAGAATTTTTGGCGTTGCCTGATCGACAGCAACGTCTGGCACACGCCGTAGAATTGCATTGATGCGTAACAACAGTTCCTTTGGTTCGAATGGCTTGGACAAGTAATCGTCTGCCCCGGCTTCAAGGCCCTCGACCCGATTGTTTGTTTCGCCCTTGGCGGTGAGCAGCAGGATCGGTGTCGTGTGCATTTCACGCAAGGCCCGGCATAGGCTTAGCCCGTCTTCGCCCGGCATCATTACATCAAGCACAATCAGGTCAAAGTCTAACCCCGCAAGAATGCGGCGCGCATGAGCTGCATCGCGCGCCGCCGTTACAAGAAATCCGTGACGTATCAGGAACTTCTGCAACAGCATACGTATGCGTTCATCATCGTCGACGATTAACAGATGCGCGCTAAAATTAATCACGCTCCGTTCTCCTTAAGCTTGATGTAAGGTTGTTGCATTTCGTTATCTATCATCGCTTCAAGTACGGTACGGAAACCAGCGACTGCATCCGGCCCAGCCTCGCGAAAAGCGGTCCGCATACGGGCGCGTTGGGCGTCAGACAAGCGTCGTTCCAGCATACGTCCGTTTTCTGTTAGAAAAAGGTGTCGCTCTCGTTTGTCTGATTTCCCAACGCGGCTTTCGACCAGTCCATCGCTAATAAGTCTGCGCAAGACACGGTTTAGCGATTGCTTAGTTACACCAAGGATATTCAGAAGATTGTTAACTGTCGTACCGGGTGCACGGTTAATGAAGTGGACAGCTCGATGGTGGGCGCGTCCATAGGCAAGATCGGATAAGATGCGATCCGGATCTGCAGTAAAGCCCCGATAGGCGAAAAACATCGCTTCGATCCCTTGGCGCAGCTGCTCATCGGTCAAAAAAAGTAGATTTTCACCACTAATGGCGGCGGTTGAGCGTCCATCTGCCATTTCGTCCCCGCGGATCGTTGTTTGACTGATGACACTTTATGTCAGCCTTGTTGACATTCCAAGGGTGAAGGACTATCGAATCACAACTTTTGCGCAACTTTATGACCGAACCGGACCTAAGAGCGCAATTTATGCAAAGAAAGGGTCTGATATGGCTGGATATGATGATCACGACGGGCAAATCTGGATGGACGGTCAGATGGTCGATTGGCGCAGCGCAAATGTGCATGTTCTAACCCATGCCATGCATTACGCCAGTTCGGTCTTTGAGGGAGAGCGCGCTTACAACAGCAAGATTTTCTTGAGCCGTAAGCATTCTGAACGACTGCACTATTCCGCGGGTGAACTGGATTTCCAGATCCCTTACACTGTCGATGAAATTGAAGCTGCCAAGCAGCAGGTGTTGACCGCAAACGGTTTGACCGATGCGTATGTGCGGGCGGTTGCCTGGCGTGGTGCTGGCGAAGATATGGGCGTTGCCTCGGCGCGCAACCCGGTCCATCTGGCCGTCGCAGCTTGGGAGTGGGGCAACTATTATGGTGACGCCAAGTTCAAGGGCGCAAAGATTGACATCGCCAAATGGAAACGTCCCTCGCCTGAAACTGCGCCCGTGCATGCCAAGGCGGCGGGTCTTTATATGATCTGTACCACGTCAAAGCACGCAGCCGAAGCCAAGGGGTGCTCGGACGCCCTTTTCATGGATTACAGGGGCTACGTTGCCGAATGCACAGGCGCTAACATCTTTTTCGTCAAGGATGGAGAAGTGCACACCCCCAAGGCGGATGTGTTCCTGAATGGCCTAACACGTCAAACTGTCATTGGTATGCTCAAAGATCGAAATATCACCGTGCATGAGCGCGTGATAATGCCTGACGAGCTAGAAGGTTTTGAACAGTGCTGGTTGACTGGCACCGCAGCTGAGGTCACGCCCGTGGGTGAAATTGCGGATTACACCTTTGAAGTTGGCGCAATCACCCGTGACATCTCCGAGGGTTACGAAAAGATGGTCCGGGCATAACTTTTGGATGTCAACGCCTTTGCAGAAGACTGGGAAGCTGCGTGGAATTCCCATAATCTTGACCGCATTCTGGCACATTACAGCCCAAATGTTGTGTTTCGGTCGCAAAAAGCAATGCGGCTGGTGGGGCATGGCGAATTGCATGGAAAGATAGCGCTGCGAGACTATTGGCATCGGGCATTGGCCGCTCAGCCGGACCTTTCTTTTGTGGTTGTTGATGTGCTGCGCGGTCATGGGATGATGGTGATCACCTATCGCAATCAGCGGGATGTTCTGGCCGCAGAAACACTGCGCTTTGGCTCTGATGGGCTCGTGATCGAAGCGTCGGCCTGTCACCGCCTTTGAACCATGCGCAAGAGGTTATCTTTGGGCTTGACCTTGCCCCTGCTGGATACATCAAACTGCGATCATGAAATATTTGACCCTTTTCGTTGTCGTCTCCATTTTGCTACTTCCACCAATTGCACGCGCGCACTCAGTCCTTGGGGCCAGTGACCCAGCGCAGAATGCCATCCTAACCGATGCGCCCGAAACGATAACGCTTAGGTTCCAAAAGGGATTGCGGCTGACGGCGATCAGACTTGACGGCAGCAAATTGAAGCTGCCAAAACAGAGGGGCTTTGGTCGAGAAATCGTTGTAGACTTGCCCCAGATGACGCCCGGCGCGTATGAAGTCGAATGGCGCGGGCTGAGCGAAGATGGCCACAGCGTCAAAGGGACGATTGGTTTCGTGGTCAACTGAAGATGATTGAACTTCTGGCGGTATTCTTCCGAATTGTGCTGTTGCTTGGCGCTTTGTTGTCTGGTGGCTTGGTGATTGTCTCAGTTCTGCACCGGTTGCGCGTTGATTGGACGATGCCCGTTGGCTTAGCCCTTATTGGCGCATTTGGGGGATATGCAACGCAAGCCGCGATGCTGGTCGGCGATGTCTCTGGCATGTGGGATACTGCCATTCTGGGCCTGTTGTGGGTCACGCCGCAAGGCAATGCGTTTGCATTGCAAATCACGGGCGCAATCTTGATGCTCGCGGCACGGATATGGGCGCGCCGCCCACTTTCTATAGCCGGGGCTTTGGTCATGCTGTCGGGTTTTAGCGCCGTGGGTCACGTGGCGGATCAGGATGGATTTGTTCTGCACACGGTTCTGTTTCTGCATCTTTGTCTTGCGTCTTATTGGGTTGGTATTCTGGGGCCACTTCACGCTTTGGCGCATTCAAACCGGACCGAAACGAAACGCGTTGCCCTAGAATTTGGCCAATATGCGATGGTTTCGATTCCGGTGCTGATCGCGCTCGGGGGGATCATGGCCGTCACGCTGCTGGAAAATTTAAGCGACTTATGGACCAGTACTTATGGGATAACACTCATGCTCAAGCTGGCGGGCGTTGCTGCAATGTTGGGCCTGGGTGCAGCGAACAAGGTGCGCCACGTCCCTGTTCTGGCCAAAGATTATCCCGGTGCCGCGGATGCTTTACGCCGCAGTCTGCGTTGGGAAAGTTTTGCCGCCATAACCGTCATCGTCGCGACGGCTGCATTTTCGACGGTGGCTGGCCTGTCTTAACCTTTGGGGTCGGTCACAGAACGTGCCTTGCGCCTGTCCATGCCCAGTTGACGTTCGCGCCAGATGATCAGGATGCCGCCCAGCACCACCAGCGCCGCGCCAATGACGGTGGGCGCAGTTGGGATTTCTGCAAAAATAACGTAGCCAATGATTGCCGCAAAAATGAGTGATGCGTAGTCGAACGGGGCCAGCATGGATGCGGCGCCAAAACGGTAGCTGGATGTGACCATGATCTGAGCGACCCCGCCGATAAGCCCTGCGCCAATCAACAGGCTCGCATCAGTCAGACTGGGCCATACCCAACCAAATGGCAGGCTCAAAAGGCTGAGAACCGTTGCGGTAAGCGAAAAGTAAAAGACGATGGCAGCGGTGTGTTCGGTCCTTACTAGCGTGCGAATGTGGATCTGTACCAAGGCGCGCAACAGCGACGCGCCCAGTACCATTAAGGCGCCCAATGTGCCCGCTGTAGACAACGTGTCGGCATCAAGGCTCAGTCTCGGCCACATGACGATCATCACGCCGATCAATCCCAGCCCAACAGCGCTGATCCGAAAAATCCGTACCTTTTCGCCAAGCATAAGGGCAGCAAGTATGACGGTGAATATCGGTGTGGCATAGCCAATGGCCGTCACCTCTGGCAGTGGCAAAAGCGCCAGCCCTGCAAAGGTGAGCGCCATAGCCGAAGTGCCAAAAACGCCGCGCCAGACGTGGCCCATCAGATTGTTTGGCACAAGCGCCTCCCGCAGATCACCCTTTTGCCAGATCCAACCGACGATGATCGGCATGGCAAACAGGGACCGAAAGAATACCGCTTGCCCGGGCGGGACATCATGCGTTGCGGCCTTGATCATCGCCGCCATCACTATGAACAGGAAAACCGCCAGCAGTTTGAGCGCAATTGCTGTTCCAGGTCGATGCTGTGTTGAGGGCTGTTGCATAATAAAGTGACCCTTGGCGCTTTGCCGCCGCAATGACAAGTGGCAGCGTAATCTCGCACCAACTTTGGCATAGGGGTAAGTTGCTGACGTCGTGCACATGTGTTCTGTTGTGCCAGAAAAAATTACCAAGGATGCTGATCAGTGGTTCAAGGCCTGAGTCATATAACATTCGTTGTACGCGATCTCGACAAAATGGAAGAGATGCTGACACAGGTTTTGGACGCAAACAAAATTTATGACAGCGGAGACAAGACTTTTTCGCTGTCCAGGGAACGGTTCTTTGATATTGCGGGTACGTGGGTCGCAATAATGGAGGGCGAACCATTGCCCACAAAAACCTATAATCATGTGGCATTTAAAATTTTACCTGCCGAATATCGCGACAGGCTTCGGCGCATAAATGCGCTTGGACTTAAGGTTCGCGAGGGTCGCACACGTGTAGAAGGCGAAGGCCAATCGGTCTACTTTTATGACTACGACAACCACATGTTTGAACTGCACAGTGGAACATTGGAACATCGGCTAGAGCGCTACTCGGCGTACTGAACAGATATCTTTCGTATTCAAATAAATTCGCAATTTGGGTGAACAGAAGCGGACGTGTACGGTGAGAAAACGCGCCTTTTCTCCACCTAGCCTATCGCGCCACGCGCGCCGCCGGTCTGACCGCGGTCAAGCAGCAAGTGATCCAGGATCACGCAGGCCATCATTGCCTCGCCTACAGGCACTGCGCGAATTCCCACGCATGGATCGTGACGGCCCTTGGTAATGATCTCGGCTGCTGCGCCTGACTTGGTGATCGTACGGCGGGTTTGCAGGATGCTTGATGTCGGTTTCACGGCAAAGCGCACGACGACATCCTGCCCGGTCGAGATGCCGCCGAGTATGCCGCCCGCATGGTTGGACGAGAACTCCGGCCCGGCAGGCCCCATCGTGATCTCATCAGCATTCAGCTCACCGGTGAGCATTGCCGCTGACATGCCTTCGCCGATCTCGACCCCTTTGACCGCATTGATCGACATCATCGCCGCAGCCAGATCGGTATCCAATTTGCCATAGATCGGTGCGCCCAGGCCGGCAGGCACACCACGCGCCACCACTTCGATGACGGCACCGACGCTGCTGCCGGATTTGCGCAGCCCGTCAAGATAGGTCGCCCAGGTTGTCGCTGCGTCCGCATCTGGCACCCAGAATGGGTTTTGGTCAATCTGGTCCCAATCGAACTGGTTCCGGTCAATTTCATGCATGCCCATGCGGGTCATATATCCCTTGATCTCGATGCCCGGCGCAAGCTTGCCCAGAGCAGCGCGAGCCAGACCGCCCGCAGCCACGCGGCTTGCCGTTTCGCGGGCAGAAGACCGACCGCCGCCGCGATAGTCACGGATGCCGTATTTCTGCCAGTAGGTGATATCGGCGTGACCTGGTCGGAATTTTTCGGCAATATCACCATAATCCTTTGACCGCTGATCTGTGTTTTCGATCATCAGTTGGATAGGCGTGCCTGTGGTGACCCCATCGAACACGCCGGACAGAATTTTGACCTCGTCTGCTTCGCGCCGTTGCGTCGTATATTTGTTTTGTCCCGGTTTGCGTTTGTCTAACCACTTCTGGATCATTGCGGCGTCAATGGTAACGCCGGGCGGGCAGCCATCGACCGTTGCGCCCAAGGCAGGCCCATGGCTTTCGCCCCAAGTGGTCACGCGGAAAAGATGGCCATAGCTGTTGATCGACATGGGGCGGCTCCAGATTGCTCGTAACAGATACAAAGCTCATGCGGAAATTGAAAGTCATTGCTGACGGCCATCCAGACACATAGGCAAAAAATACAAGCTTTTGCCTATATGTTTGACGCCGTTTTTGTCGCTCAAGGGGGCGCGAAAATTGACGTTGGTAAAAAGTCGCTATTTTGCCAGTTTTACGAATTCAGTCCGACTTGGCGCTACGCGGTCTTGTGGTTCTTTAGCAACCGCTCTAATGATTGCAGTACCTCGGGGGGCTGGCGACAGCTGAGATGCAATGATGCGGACCCGTTGAACCTGAACCGGTTAACACCGGCGGAGGGAAGGTTTGGATCATCCCAAGACCCTTATCCCGCCGCCTTCTCTATTGGAGGATGCGATGAAGTATCTAATGACAACAGCGGCGGTGCTTTGTGCAACTGCGGCCTGGGCGGAAACGCCCGTTTTAAAAGTCTACACTTACGACAGTTTTGTGAGCGACTGGGGTCCCGGCCCCGCTGTTGAAGCCGCGTTTGAAGAAACCTGCGGCTGTGATTTGCAATTTGTGGGTGCCGGCGATGGCGCCGCGCTTTTGGCACGGCTCAAGCTGGAAGGTGCGCGCTCTGACGCGGATATTGTTCTTGGCCTTGATACAAACCTCTTGGCAGCAGCCAAGGAAACCGGATTATTTGCCGCACATTCGGTGAGTGCCGACTATACTTTGCCCGTATCATGGAGCGATGACACGTTTGCACCCTATGACTGGGGATATTTTGCTTTCGTGCACAACACCGATATGACCGCGCCCACGAATTTCCGCGCTCTGGCCGACAGCGACCTGAAGATCGCAATTCAAGATCCACGGTCTTCAACACCCGGCCTTGGGCTACTGATGTGGGTCAAGGCGGCTTACGGCGACGAAGCGACTGCGATCTGGTCAGGCCTATCGGACAATGTGCTGACAGTCACCAAAGGCTGGTCCGAAAGCTATGGCCTGTTCCTTGATGGCGAAGTTGACATGGTGCTGTCTTACACGACATCCCCTGCCTACCACCTAATCGCAGAGGAAGACGCGAGCAAGGCTGCGGCTCTGTTTGATGAAGGGCATTACATGCAGGTTGAAGTTGCGGGCAAGCTGGCGGCAAGTGACCAGCCCGAACTGGCCGATGCATTTCTTTCGTTCATGGTCAGCGACGCCTTTCAAGCGATCATCCCCACCACTAACTGGATGTACCCGGCAGTGACGCCCACAGCAGGCTTGCCCGATGGGTTTGAGACGTTGATCACACCAGCATCATCATTGCTCTTGTCCCCCGAGGACGCGGCTGCCGCACGGGACGGGGCATTGGCGGAATGGCGCAACGCGCTCGCACAATAAGAACTGCCGTTTTCGGCGGGCCGATTGCGGCAGGGACAGTCCTTGGGCTGATCCTTGCCGCGCTTCTGGCTGTTATTTCTCGCGCGGACTGGCCTGTGCAATTCAGCGCATCGGATTGGGCTGTGCTGCGGTTTACGGTCTGGCAGGCGGTGCTGTCGGCGCTATTCAGTGTCGTATTTGCCGTGCCGGTCGCGCGCGCTCTTGCCCGGCGGCGCTTTTTCGGCCGGGCAGCACTTGTTACCCTACTGGGCGCGCCTTTTATTCTCCCGGTCATCGTGGCTGTTCTTGGCATATTGGCCGTCTATGGACGGGCGGGCTGGATAAGTGATTTCCTGGGGCTGTTTGGCATGCCGCCGCTTTCTATCTACGGGCTTGAAGGCGTTGTACTGGCGCACGTTTTTTTCAATATGCCGCTCGCAACGCGGCTGATCCTTCATGGGTGGCAAGCGATCCCGGCAGAACAGTTTCGGCTGGTGGGTCAGTTGGGTCTGCCGCCGCGCACTGTGTTTCAAGCGCTGGAGTGGCCAATGCTGAAACAGACCGTTCCCGGAGCCATCGCCCTTGTCTTTGTCATCTGCCTGACCAGCTTTGCCGTGGCGCTGACGTTGGGTGGCGGCCCGCGCGCGACCACGATCGAACTGGCAATCTACCAAGCGTTTCGGTTCGACTTTGATCTGGGCCGGGCCGCGATACTGTCGCTGGTCCAATTGGTTGTCGCTGGGACAGCGGCGGTGATTGCACTTTGGGTTTTGCCGCCTTTGGCGCTGCAACCGGGGCTGGATCGGCCAGTGCGGCGCTGGGACGCGCGTGGGCGGCTGAGCCGGGCGATGGATGCCATATGGATCGTCGTTGCCGCACTGTTCCTGTTATTGCCAATAAGTGCAGTGGTGATTAAAGGCGTCATCGGTCTGGGCGAGATGCCTGCGTCAGTGTGGCTGGCAGCCTGGAGATCCTTGTGGGTTGCTCTGCTA
Organism: Tateyamaria sp.; assembly: GCA_018668195.1. Next base: position 14,829 of record JABITU010000099.1, read on the forward strand.
AGCACGGTCTTGCTGATCGCCGCGGCCTTGCCTGTGGCCGCTTGGCTGGGTCAACGTGACAGTGGCCGGGCAGAGACAATTACCCTGTTGGGCCTTGCTGCGTCGCCGCTAATGATCGGGACCGGCTGGTTCATCCTGATCTATCCTCTTGCTGACCCGCGTCTGTTTGCTCTGCCCGTCACGGCGGTGGTGAACGCAATGATGGCGCTGCCCTTTGCAGTGCGCATTTTGGTGCCGGGGCTGCGTCAAATCTTTGCTGACTATGGCCGACTGAGTGCGGCGATGGGTCTGCAGGGTTTGGCCTTGTGGCGGATTGTCCTACTGCCGCGTATTCGTCTCCGCCTTGGCTTTGCCGCCGGGCTGGCCGCCGCATTATCGGTTGGTGATCTGGGTGTTTTGACTTTGTTTGCAGATCCCGAAGTGGCAACTCTTCCCTTGCAGATGTACCGACTGATGGGCAGTTACCGGACAGATGCTGCATCGGGTGCAGCGCTGTTGCTTTTGACGTTGGCGCTGTGCCTGTTCTGGATCTGTGATTACTGGGGACGACATGCTGCGCGTTGAAAGTTTGAATGTATCGCAAGGTGATTTTGCTCTGAGCGCTGATTTTGCTGTGCAGAGTGGGCGGCATGTCGCGGTCATCGGGCCATCAGGCGCTGGCAAATCAACTTTGCTTGGTGCGATCAGTGGCTATGTTCCAATAAAATCAGGGCGCATTTTCGTTGATGAACACGACGTGACGAGGGAACCGCCGCACGAGCGTGGTGTTGCCATGCTGTTTCAGGATGGAAACCTGTTTCCGCATCTCTCGCTGGCACAAAATGTTGGCCTTGCCCTGCGGCCATCCTTGCGACCAACGGCACCTGAACGTGCTCGGATTCATGCTGCATTGGATCGTGTTGGCCTCGCCGGTTTTGAGGATCGAATGCCGGGGGACGTCTCGGGGGGGCAACAAAGCCGTGCGGCTCTTGCCCGTGTATTGGCACAGGCAAAACCGCTTGTTTTGCTGGATGAACCGTTTGCAGCACTTGGTCCGGCATTGCGGGCGGAGATGCTCGCGCTAACCTCGGCCTTGGTGCAGGAGAACGGAGCGACAGTTATCACGATCACCCACGATCCCAAGGATGCAGAAGCGGCTGCTGATGAGGTCATCTTCGTAGATGCCGGGATGGCACATGCGCCACGGTCGGTTTCAGATATCATGACCGACCCGCCCATGGCTTTGCGTGCTTACCTCGGAACCTAGGCTGCCTTTCGCCTTTAGCGCCCGCTGAAACACCTGAAACATCATACATCCTCCGATGCTTTGAGGTTTTTCATTTCAGGCAGCGTTAGGCGATTCAATTTCTGCGCATAGTGCTTTAAAATTTGCGCGCGCTGCGCATATGCCAAGCGCCGCCTGTGCAACTTCACGCCCCTTGATCACAAAGTGATCAGAGTAAATCGCCATGTGGTGATCGGTTTCTTGAAAATGGTGCGGCGTCAGCGATACGGACAGAATTGGAACATCCGTCTTTAGACTAACCTGCATCAAACCATCCACAACGGCAGAGGCGACAAAATCGTGCCGGTAAATCCCGCCATCCACGACCAGCGCGGCGCACGCAATGGCATCATATTTTCCGCTTTGGGCAAGCGTCTGGGCCATCAGCGGCATTTCAAAGGCACCGGGCACGTCAAAACTGTCGATCTGCGCCCCAGGAATGAGTTCGGTGAAACCGGTATAGGCCTGATCCACGATAGAGGCGTGCCAGCGGGCTTTGACAAAGGCAAAACGGGTGTGTGTCATATCAATCTCCTTTTGGTTTCGACACGTCACCCAAGGCGATTGCGCACAGTGACCAACGCCAGTAGCGGGCTGATCCTATGCTTTCTCTTTCATCCGGACTATGACCGTCGGCTCAGGCGTCTCACCTGATCTGCTAGACCCCCGCCGAAACGGGGCGCTCGTGGGCTCATGAAATAAATTCACATACCGCCGGTGGGGAATTCCGCCCCGCCCTGAGAACAGGATCAGCTTGCCAAAATCCTGTACCACGGGCAAGACAAACCTAGTGTCCCAAAAGGCTTGTACATGCACCCGAATCCGATTTTTTATACCGAAAGTGATGCACGCAACATCGCCTTTGCCCGCGAACGCGGCTTTGGCATTCTGGCAGTGAATGGCACGCAGGAACCGATGCTGTCGCACATTCCGTTTCTGATTGATGATGCGGGCGGTGTGATCGATTTGCATCTTGTCCGGTCAAACCCGATTGCACGCGCATTGAAAGCACCATTATCAGCCAAAATCGCGGTCACCGGGCCCGATGGGTATATTTCTCCAGATTGGTACAGTGTCGAGGATCAGGTGCCCACGTGGAACTATGTCGCCGTTCATTTGAGCGGTTCACTGGAGCGTCGTCCGCAAGATGAAATGCGTGATTTGCTTGATCGCCAATCGGCCTATTTCGAAAACCAATTTGTGCCCAAAGCCCCTTGGAAGACCACAAAAATGGAACCAGATGTACTGGATCGCATGATGCGGCAGATCGTTCCGTTTCGTATGACGATTGCGGCGGTGGAAGGAACCTGGAAGCTGAGCCAAAACAAGCCTGACAACGTGCGCTTGCGGGCGGCAGATCACGTGGAAGCCTTTTGCATGGGCAGCGAGACAGCGATCCTTGCCGCTTTGATGCGCGGCGCAGATGGACAGGCCTGAACGCTCTGCTAGGGTAAGAAAAACATCACAAGGACCCCCCATGAAGCTTTATCATTCACCAGCGTCACCGTTC
>JABITU010000002.1 GCA_018668195.1 Tateyamaria sp.
GCGCTACGTATTCGATAGACCGCTACATAGAACAACACCAAAGGCCGTTTCGGACACAGCTGGGTGCGCGCAAGTTCAATGGCCATATTTGCCGGATGGCCGAAGGCAACTATGGCGGTTTTTTCGGCTGGCCAAACTTGACGATGGAATGCAGCGGGCCGTTTTTAGGCCTTACGGCTTCTGGAAAATCTGCTGATATGAGGGTGGTCGATATCTATCGCCGCGATGGCGATAAGCTTGCCGAAAATTGGGTATTCATCGATATTCTTCATTTTTTAAACATGCAAGGGTTGGACGTTCTGGCCGAACTGAAAACACGCGCCCGATGACTTGCGTCCAACAAAAACCAAACTAAAACTCATTCGTTTTCAATTCCTTGCGTGTAGTAGTTAATATTTTTTGATTGAAACGAGCCGCCAAACATGTCTGTTATCAGGCTACCCGACGTCGGCTTCAGGTTCATCTAAATGCGCAACGCGCGCTCCCGACTTGGAGGACGTGACCACACCAAGTGACTTCAGTTTTCGATGCAATGCGCTGCGCTCCATTCCTACAAAATTCGCAGTTCTGCTAATGTTGCCGCCAAAACGATTTATCTGGGTCAGCAAGTATTCTCGTTCGAAAGCTTCGCGCGCCTCGCGCAGCGGCAATGTCGCCATCGCACCGGATAAAACGACACGAGCCTGATCATCATCCGGCTCTTGTGCACCGGGCAACTCGCGCGCGGTAATTGCCCCAGACCCATCACTTAAAATCAATACGCGTTCGATCATGTTTTTCAACTGGCGCACGTTGCCCGGCCAAATCATAGTCTGCAAAAGTGCTGCGGCGTCGTCACTCAATTCACGTTCTGGCAAGCCTTGCGCAGTTTTAAATTCTTCTACGAAATGCATCGCAAGCATCGGAATATCTTCTCGTCGATCTTCGAGCGAAGGCACTGCTATCGGGACAACATTCAGCCGATGATACAGCTCTTGGCGGAACGTCTGTGCCGCGATCGCCTCTTCCAGATCACGGATTGTTGAGGAAATCACCCGCAGGTCCACGCGCACCCTGTCATTGCCACCCACCCGCTGAAATTGCTGATCAACAAGCACACGCAGGATCTTTGACTGCGTTCCGATTGGCATATCCGCGACTTCGTCAAAATATATTACACCACCGTGGGCCTGCTCCAAAAGGCCCGGTTCGATGCCACGTTCGGGCGTTTCACGACCAAACAGAACCTCTTCCATACGTTCGGGGGCGACGCCAGCGCAGTTGACAGTGACAAACGGCGCATCCGCCCGATTAGAATTTGCGTGAATATAGCGCGCCGCCACTTCCTTGCCGCTGCCCGCAGGCCCCGTCAGCATCACCCGCCCGTTCGATTTGGTCACCTTATCCAATTGGCTTGCAAGATTTCGAAAGGCCACCGATGCGCCGATCATCTGCGCGTGGACTACATCCTGCCTGCGCAATGATTGGTTTTCACGACGCAACCGCGAGGCTTCCATCGCGCGCCGAATTACCACCAGTAGCTGATCAATATTAAAGGGCTTTTCGATAAAGTCATAAGCACCTTGCTTTATTGCAGCGACAGCGATTTCGACATTTCCATGCCCTGAGATGATAACCACAGGCACGTCCGGATTATCACGCTTGACGGCCTTAAGAATGTCGATGCCATCCATGCGACTGTCCTTGAGCCAGATATCAAGAATCAACAGCGCTGGCGGCTCAGCATTGATCGCGCTCATTGCTTCATTAGAATTCTCTGCAAGGCGCGTGGCATATCCTTCATCCTCCAGAATATCCGAAATCAGTTCCCGAATATCGCGTTCGTCGTCTACGATCAGAATGTCGCTCATACCGCTTGCTCCTGCTCAACTTGCTTGATGGCGACAGGCAAAGTGATCACTGCCCGTGCACCAAAATTGGGTTGGCCCTCAAAGGGGGCCGCGTCTTCGAGGCTCAAAGTGCCCCCATGTTCTTCGATGATCTTCTTGACAATTGGCAGGCCAAGACCGGTACCCTCATCGCGGGTGGTAACATAGGGCTCAAACAAGCGTGCCCTGTCCTCGGGCAGACCCACGCCATTGTCGCAAATCGTTATCACAGCACCAGACGTGTCTTCGCGCATGGCGACTTCGATCCGAGGAAGATGACGATTAGGAGCACCCTTTTTCAACAAAATATCAATTGCTTCACCCGCATTCTTGATCAAGTTCATCAAAGCCTGCGAGATCATTGTGGCATCGAGACTGGCAAAAACCGGGTGCGCGGGCAGATCATCAACAATCTCGACACCGGGCTGGCCAGAACGCTGCAGCACGACTGCGTCGCGAACGATTTTAACGAGGTCATGGTCCTTGCAATCCGGCTCAGGCATTCGCGCAAATTTTGAAAACTCGTCTACAATTCGGCGCAGATCACCAGTCTGGCGAACAATAACATCTGTCATCTGCTCAAGACTGTCGCTGTCTTCACCCAGCTTGGGTGCAAATTTGCGTTTGATCCGTTCCGCACTTAACTGAATGGGGGTCAGCGGATTCTTGATTTCATGCGCAATACGTCGTGCCACATCACCCCAGGCCGCCATACGCTGAGCGCTGACAAGATCGGTCACATCATCAAAGGCAATCACGTACCCTTCAAGACGGGCATTGTCGCTTCGACGCGTCGACATCCGGACCAAAAGATTTTCCAAACGCCCATCGCGCGTCACCTTGACCTCGCCCTGTGTCACTTCCATCGGCCCGGCTTTAAGAAGCGCAAACAGAGCCGCAAACTCGGGAACGGCGACCGCCAGAGGCACCGTATCGCGCCCCTCAGACCAGTTGAGCAACCGCACACCAGAGCGGTTCACAAATGTAATCTTGCCCTCTGGATCCACGCCAACCACGCCAGAAGTAACTGAGCTAAGAACTGAATCGAAAAGCCGACCGCGGCGCTCAACCTGCTCAGTGTTATTTAGCAATGCGGTACGCTGCCCCTTAAGCTGCTTGGTCATCTGGTTGAAGTAGCGGCTAAGCATTGCGATTTCGTCGTCGCCGTCTTCTTCGAGCACCTGCACATCCAGGTCACCCGCACCAACCCGTTGAGCAGCGCCTGTAAGCCGCCCCACCGGGCCAGATAATCGTTCGGCGAACCATAGACCCAACCAGATTGCGGCAAGAATCAGTATAAGCGCAAACCCGAGGTAGATCAGACCGAATTCGAACAGAACGCGGCCCCGTTCGCTCTCCAACTGCTGATAAAGCAGGACGGTTTCCTGTGTCTCATCCAGCAGTGACAAAATCTCTCCGTCAACATCCCGACTGACGTACAGAAATCTATCCACGAAACTCGCCAGCGGAACCAGCGCTCGGAATTCATTATTTGGCCAATCCTCAATGATTTGAATCCCCTGATCGATGGCAAAAACGATATCCTCAGGGATGGGCCTTTCGAAGTCGAACAAGTATGACCTATCGCCCCGCGCACGCAACTCTCCTGTTCCGTCGATCAGATAGGCTTCTCGCAAACCACGCTGCACCTGCAGTTGACCCTCTGTCAGCACTTGGCGATCACCGATCGATTGCGAGGCTCTAACACGATCAATGTAAAGTGCCAGCGCTTGCGCATCTGTAGACAGATCACTGCGCTGTTCGGCTTCGTAAGCCTCAGCGGCAGCGAGCGACGCACCAACCACACTACTCACCCGTTCTGAAAACCAGCCCTCAAGACCAATATTCACAGTCAAACCAGCGAATACCGCTACCGTCACTGTCGGAATCAATGCAAGAAGCGCAAATGCACCCGTCAGTCGCAAATGCAAGCGCGACCCAGCCGATTTGGCCCGACGCGCCGCCACCAGTCGCGCAATCTGCGACAAAACAAGCGCGGCAATAACAAGCACATAGACAAGATCGGCAAGTAAAACCAGCCGCAACGAAGGCGCACTTGCGCCTTGATCCAACGGCCCAAGAACAAGAAATGTAATCAGGGCAAGAACAGGCCCCAAAAGCACCAGACCAAAGGTTACACCATTGCGAAAACGACGTCTTCGGCGCAAACGCCCAAACCTTACCGCCCAATTCGCGCGTGTCCCATTAGCCACGTGTCATATCCCCGATGATGTGGCACGTATGCGCCATGACCGCCATATCCAGTGGTCAAATGGGGGCTGCGCCCCATCCGCCACGGGTTGTGTGGCCGTTTTACATCAATTTGCGCCGCCGTGTCACCTCAATATCTAAGTCCGTTATTTTCTTACGCAGTGTATTACGGTTGATTCCGAGTAAATCCGCGCATTTCGCCTGATTTCCACCCGTTGCGTCCAGCGCAATCTCGATCAGCGGCGCCTCAATTTCGCGTAAAATTCGACTATGCAGGCCAGGAGGTGGCAACATGTTGCCATGAAGATCGAAGTATCGGCGCAAATGGCGCGCGACTGATGCACCCAGTTTTTCTGTATCGCTTGCACCGCGCATCGGCTCTAATTCGGGCTGACTGCCCAGCACCTGTCCAACCTCAGTCGCTGAGATTTCAACCGCGCGACTGGTGAGGCCCAAACGGCGCACCGCGTTTTCCAACTGGCGAACATTACCAGGCCAACTGTAGGTTCGAAATATCTCGGCGGCAGCGTCAGACAGCGCCCGCGGCCCCTGCCCTGTTTTTTCTGCTCGCATCAGGAAATGATTTGCGAGCAGCGCAATGTCATCCACCCTTTCACGCAGCGCAGGCACTTTCAATGTCGCCCCCGACAAACGGTAGTACAGATCCTTGCGGACCCTGCCAGCTTCCATTACGGCCGCCAGATCAGTTTGGCTTGTTGCTAAAAAACGGGGGGCGTATTCTACAGGCGTGTCCATCATGCGCACAATTCGGGCCTGAAGCTCTTCGGGGATATCGCCGATCTCATCAATCAGCAAGGTGCCCCCCTTTACCCGCGCCAAAAGACGCGCAGGCCCTTCTAGGTCTTGCAGATCAGCTGCACCTGCGGTCACAAAAGGCAATGTTCGCCGATCTGAAAAATCATGAATTGCTCGGGCGATCAGGGATTTTCCAGTGCCGCTTTCGCCCCAGATCAATACAGGCAGGTCTGTATTCATGACTCGTGCAACAATACGGTACAACGATTGCATAACTGCTGTCCGCCCAACCATTGGCAGCTCATCGGGGCGTTCACTATCGTGCGCACGCGCAGAGCTATGAGCTTTGAGCTCGAGTGCCTTAGCCGTGCGTTTCATAAGGTCCGGCAAATCAAATGGTTTGGGCAGATAATCGTAGGCTTCGGCCTCGTTGGCCTGAATTGCGGTCATGATCGTATTTTGAGCCGAGATCACGATCACTGGCAAGCCCGGTCGATCTTGCGAGATCTTGGGTAGCATCTCTAACCCGTTCCCATCAGGCATCATAACATCGCTGATAACCACGTCGCCTTTGCCCTCGCCAACCCACCGCATCAAGGTAGTCAAACTTGATGTCGCGTGCACCTTGCAGCCCGCGCGGGTCAGCGCTTGCGTCAGAACGGTGCGGATTGTGCGGTCGTCATCAGCAACAAGTACAGTACCATCCATTTGCTAATCCTCTTTCATTTGAACAGGCCTTGCCGTTTGCGACGCGCGCGGCAAGGAGAGACGAAATACAGTTTTTCCCGGTATAGAATTAACAGAAATCCAACCGTCATGATCCGAAATGATTTTGGACACCAACGCAAGACCAAGGCCAGTGCCATTCTCTTTGCCTGAAACAAAGGGGTCAAAGATGTCAGCCGAAATGCCATCTGGCAGGCCCGGGCCATCGTCAATAATCTCAACCTGAAGCGGCAAGGACTGGCCAGTGCCATCGGCACGCCGCATACGAAACGAGTGTTCAAAGAAACTGTGAATTCGTATCGTTCCACCGTTTGATCCTGCAGCCTCCGAGGCATTTTTAAGGAGGTTCAACACGACTTGCAGCAACTGATCGGGATCACCGTATGCCAGCGGCAGCGACGGATCGTAATCCTCGATGATGCTCATCTGACCGCCGAACCCCAGTAATGCTGATCGCCGCGCCCGATCAAGAACGTCGTGTATATTCACGGCCTTGAAGTCCGGCGGTGAAAGGTTTCCGAACTGTTCTACCTGCTCAAGTAATTTTACGATGCGGCGGCATTCACCAACGATAAGATCTGTCAGCTCCAGATCGTCTTTGCTTAAGTTCATACTTAGCAGCTGTGCCGCCCCGGTAATTCCAGCAAGTGGATTTTTGATCTCATGAGCGAGCATTTCAGCCATGCCTATGGCAGATTTGGCCGCCGATTTGACCGAGTGGTTCTGCGTCATCCGACCCGCCAGTTCGCGCGGCGAGATCATCAGCACCATATGCAGCGGCGCCCCCACAAGTGGCGCGATCTGTAGCGCGCATTGCAATGGCGCGCGCTGACCGTTGCCCACGTCGATGTCATTCACGAACAGTGCAGTGCCGTTTTTACGTGCCCGCGCAAAGCTTTCCTCCAGCGGCGCATCAACCGCCAGCTGATCCCACAAAGGCGTGCCAATCATTGCCTTGACGGGTGCGTTAAAAAAACCCTCTGCCGCAGAGTTTATATCGACGATGTTATCGGTCGGTCCGATCACGACGGTCGGAATGGGCATAGACGCCCAAAGATCACCAATACCGGTCACGCCGCCACCTGACCTTCGCTAGATGATAGCGCTGCGGGCAATAGAGCCAGCGTTGCCGCAGGAGTTTTAGCTGTAAGAACGGCACGCCGCGCATCTGTAGATGTACCTGCCGTATCCATAAACCAACCAAGATGTTTGCGCGCCACCCGCAGACCCAGCAGGTCACCGTAAAAGCGCAACGTTTCCTCGTAATGCACCATCACCATCTCGGCAAAGGCTGCGCCAGATGGGCGCTCGGGTGCTGTAGTCCCATAAAGCGCATGCGCGATCTCGGCCAGCAGCCATGGGCGCCCTTGTGCGCCGCGCCCGATCATCACGCCATCAGCACCCGACAGATCAAGCGCCTTGCGCGCGGTTTGTGCGTCCACAATATCTCCGTTCACAATCACGGGAACCGACACAGCCTCTTTGACCGCACGGATCGCGGCCCAATCTGCGCGCCCCTTGTAGAATTGGCATCGAGTCCGCCCATGAACAACGATCTGTTGGATGCCGGCCGTTTCGGCGCGCGCTGCGATCAGCGGTGCATTCATCATCCCATCATCCCATCCCAATCGGGTCTTGAGCGTTACCGGGATGTCCACCGCGCGCACCACCGCTTCGATCAGCGTCAGCGCATGATCGGGGTCTCGCATCAACGCGGATCCCGAATAGCCCTGCGTAACCTTCTTGGCCGGACAGCCCATATTGATGTCGATCACCCGAGCGCCCTGACCTGCAACCATTTTTGCAGCCTCAGCCATAGGTGCGGCCTCACGACCAGCCAGCTGCACCGCAGCGTTAACGGCGCCAAGCCCGAGTTCAGCTTTTTCGCGGCTTCCGGGGCGCGCGTTCAGCATGTCATGACTAGCCACCATTTCTGACACAACCATACCCGCTCCGAACTTCGCCACGAGGGTACGAAACGGCAAATCGGTAATTCCAGCCATCGGAGCCAGCATCACCGGGGGCGTCATGTGAAATGGAGCAGTCGGCATAATTATGCGCTCAATCCTTGTGCAATTGCCTTAGACTATGGTGATATTGCTACTTTCTCAATTGGACAGGACCTCAAAACGGTGCTCATGAGGGCTTTTGCCTAATTATTAGGCATTCACCTTGGCATGGACAGCAATTTCACAAGGCCATAGACAAGGTGGATGACTATATGGGTTCAGATATGACCGCGGCCGCCGTTATCGTAGCGGCCGGACGGGGAAAGAGGGCGGGAGGAGACCTTCCGAAACAGTGGCAAATGCTGCTTGAGCAACCGATCCTGAACCACACGCTTGCAGCATTTCAAAAACACCCTGACATTGGTCAAATCGTTCTGGTGCTACACCGTGATGATATGGCGCGTGGCGCAGATCTGGCGGGCGTTTCGATCGTAGAGGGTGGCGCAGACCGCGCCGTCTCTGTGCGCGCAGGGCTGGCGGCGATAGACAGTGTTGATCATATCTTGATCCATGATGTGGCCCGGCCTCTGGTCACGCAACAGATCATCTCGGACGTGCTGACGGCATTGCATGATGCACCCGCTGCCGCACCCGCAGTGCCGGTTACCGATGCGCTTTGGAGCGGAGCAAACGGCAAGGTCACTGGCACACAAGACCGCACCGGCCTATTTCGTGCCCAGACGCCCCAAGGCTTTGCGCGTGACGCTATTCTTGCGGCTCATGCGGCGCACACTGGCGGCGCGGCCGACGACGTCGAAGTAGCGCGCGCTTATGGTCTGGAAATTGCTATCGTCCCCGGAGACGAAGACAACCTGAAGATTACAGTGCCCGGCGATTTCGCCCGAGCCGAACGAATTATGCGAGGACGCGATGGACATAAGACTGGGTAATGGCTTTGACGTGCATGCCTTTGGGCCCGGCGATCACGTTATGTTATGCGGGGTGGCCATTCCACACAGTCACGGGCTGGTTGGGCATTCAGATGCAGATGTCGCCATGCACACGGTCACCGATGCGATCTATGGCGCTCTGGCCCAAGGTGACATTGGCCGGCATTTCCCGCCCTCTGATCCACAGTGGAAGGGCGTTGCCAGTGAGAGATTCCTTTGTCATGCCGTTAACTTGGCGAAACAGATGGGTTTCTCAATCTCGAACGTCGACTGCACTTTGATCTGTGAACAGCCCAAGATCGGCCCACATGCCGCCCAGATGCGCGCAACTCTCGCGACACACATGAACCTCGACGAGGCGCGGATTTCGGTCAAGGCTACGACTTCGGAACAACTTGGCTTTACCGGGCGCAGCGAAGGCATTGCCTGCATCGCAACAGCGGCTTTGGTAAAGCCATGATCGCGCGGTTGATTGGAACGGTGGGCGGCGTCGGGTATCTGCGCCCTGCCCCCGGCACGTGGGGATCTGCCATCGCTCTTCCCTTGGCGTGGGCCCTGCACATCGCCGGCGGGTTTCCCGCGTTGGCCTTGGCAACGCTTGCCTTTTTCGGCGCCGGCCTTTGGGCCACTGGTCAGATGACCGCAGGCCAAGACGACCACGACCCTAGCGAAATCGTTGCAGATGAGGTCGTCGGCCAGTGGATCGCACTGGCGCCACTCAGCTATGCAGCCTCGGATCGCGGCCTTGATATCCTGGTGATGTGGCCTGGCTGGATCGCGGCCTTTGTGCTCTTTCGGCTCTTTGACATCTGGAAACCCTTGTGGATTGGGCGCGCTGATCGGCGCGGTGACGCACTTGGCGTGATGCTGGATGATGTGATCGCTGGGCTCTTTGCAGCGGTTGGTGTCTTAGCCCTCGCAGGCCTCGCACATGGGGTCTTTATGCGATGACCATTGCCGCACAGGTTCTTGACATGGCAAAGCAGCAGGGTCTCATGATTGTCACAGCAGAAAGTTGCACGGGCGGCATGGTGGCGTCTGCCCTGACCGAAATCGCAGGCGCATCGTCAGTGGTAGAACGCGGTTTTGTGACCTATACAAACGCAGCAAAGCGCGAGATGCTGAGCGTCTGCGCCGCAACGCTCGATGAGCACGGTGCGGTCAGCGAGGCGGTAGCCCGGGAAATGGCCCAAGGCGCACTAAAACACTCCCATGCAGATATTGCCGTATCGATCACCGGGATCGCAGGGCCCGGCGGATCAGAATTCAAGCCCGAGGGACGGGTCTGCTTTGGCCTTGCAACACAGAGCGGCTCGCGTGCCAAAACCATCGACTTTGGTGCGCTTGGACGCGGTGCGGTGCGGTCTTCAGCCTGTGAGCATGCGCTGCTCTTGCTGCTTGACGCGATGAAGTCTCGATCAGGCGCGGCCCGCTAACAAAGCGGCAAACCCGGCCAGATCATCCGACATAATGGCCTGCCACAGCCCTTCCGCCCGAACATCGACAAGCGCACGTGCCTTTGCGCTGACGCGATCCGCGCGCGACGCATAAGGTAAAGGCGCATCCAGATCGTGAAAATATGCGACACCGTCCACCAAAACGCGGGCCTGCATCTCAGTCAAAGTTTCGTCTGGCTTAACCCGCACCCGTTGACGATACTCAACAAGACGAGGATCTTGCGTTGTTTCATCCGTGAACGCCGCGATGTCACCAGTCTGGATGTCATATGCCGCCATAGCCATCACATGAGCGTAGCTGAATTTAGCCGCCAGTCCAGTCTCTGGAGCAGGTTGGTTGCACACGCTCATCCAACGCGGATGCGTGCGGATCTCAATCTCGCGGGCCTGCCTGATCGGGACCCCGCGTACAGCCTCAAGACTGGCATGAAGCCCGTGGCAACACGCATGAAACTTGTGGCAGATCCGATCCATACGCCATGCCATATCGGGTGATTCTGCGGCTCCGTGATGTGTTGCGCCAAAACCCAAGGGGCCTGCCAATCCGTCCTGTGCCGCGGTCATCCCCGCCGCCGCCCATGTCGCAGCTTCAACGCCTGTGCGCGCGGCCAGTCCTGCATTAAGCGGCTTACCCATGGTTCCAAACTGCGCCTTTAGCCCAGATGCCATCGTCGCGCACAGGCCCAGAGCATGTCGCATTTCTCCCGCGGACAATCCCATCAACCGACCCGCCGCTACCGTAGCCCCAAACGCGCCCGATGTGGCCGTTTGATGAAATCCAACCTGATAATGTTCCCGTCCCAGCCACAAACCCACCGCGATCGATGCCTCTGCACCAACAAGCGCCGCCGCAATCATATCCGTCATAGATGCCTTGCACGCTTCAGCCACGGCGAACGCAGCCGATACCACAACAACCGACGGATGCCCGATATGATCGAAATGCGTATCGTCAAAATCCAACGCATGCGACAGAGTACCGTTGACCAGAGCCGCATCAGCAACGCAGCTTACCCTTCCATCAAACCGCGTCGCAGGCCCGGGTGTGTTCATCGTTGCAACCCAGCTACCAAATCCACCCTCGCGCGCACCCGCAAGCCCACAAGCCGCCCAGTCCAGAACTGACAAGCGCATCACATCACGCACCTCTTTGGGCGGCTCTGCTTGAGCACAGGTCAAAACAATCTTTGTAATCCCCTGTTTCATCTTGCCCAATAAACTCTCCCCGAAGGCCCGATTTCAGCCCAAAACCACCCTAATAATAAAGCACTGCCGCCCGTCGTTCAAATGCCCGCACAATACGTTGCATCGCTTCGTTAAAAACCACTCCGATGATGCCCTGCAAAATTGCATTCCGAAACTCGAAATCAACGAAAAAGAAAACTTCACAGCCCCCTTCGACATCGCAAAAATTCCAATTTGACTTCATATAGCGAAACGGACCGTCCAAATATTCGGTGTCGATCTTGTGGGTATCAGGCCACAGAACGACCCGACTGGCAAAGCGTTCACGAAACACTTTGAAACTTATTACAAGGTCTGCTTCCATAACCTCATGATCCGCGTGCGCGGTCACCCCGCGTATGCGTGCCGCCGCGCACCACGGTAAAAATTCTGGGTAAGCGCTCACATTTGCAACCAAATCATACATTTGTTGCGCACTGTAGGGCAGGAAACGGGTTTCGGAATGAGTAGGCATAGGTTTAAATAGGACCTTAGGGCAGCGTCAGACAAAGATGTGTCGCGGAACGATGCCAATATCAAGGGGAAGACCATGCCGCAGCGGCCATATGTCATAGACCAGATGATTTCCGCAAAAACGATCGCCGCCCGAATAGAAGATTTGTGCCGAGAGATTGAGACCGAATTCAAAGGCACGAACAAGTTGGTGGTCGTGGGCCTGTTGCGAGGCAGTTTCGTGTTTATTGCCGATTTGGTGCGCGAATTGGATTTGCCGATCGAAGTCGACTTCCTTGAGGCATCTTCCTACGGTGACAGCATGGAAAGCAGTCGAGAAGTCCGCATTCTCAAAGATTTGCGCGGCGCGATCGAAGGCCGAGACGTGCTTGTCGTGGAGGATATTGTCGACACCGGTCACACGATGCACCATGTCACCGGCCTGCTATCGGCGCGCAAGCCTTCAAAACTGCGCACAATTGCCCTTCTGGATAAACCCAGTCGCAGAGAGGTAGATTTCAAGGCCAACTGGACTGGTTTCGACATACCCGACGCTTTTGTGGTGGGCTACGGGATCGACTTTGCGCAACGCAATCGCAATCTTGCATACATCGGCCAGGTCCGCTTCGTTGACTGACAAGCGGACGGCAGTAGTGCGACTTGCTGCGCGCGCTTTAGCTGCCAAGCTTCTCCAGCCGTGCGGCCCGAAGCCTCGAAAAGTCGTCGCCGGCATGATACGATGACCTTGTCAGCGGCGTAGCGGAAACCATCAAAAATCCTTTGCCATAAGCTGCTTTTTCATACGCCGCAAATTCATCGGGGTGTACAAAACGATCCACCCGATGGTGTTTTGGCGTCGGCTGAAGATATTGACCTATGGTCAGGAAATCGATGTCTGCGGCGCGCATGTCTTCCATAACCTGCATGACCGCTTGCCGGCCTTCACCCAACCCAACCATTATGCCGGATTTGGTAAACATCGTGGGATCTAATTCCTTGACACGTTGCAACAGTCGAAGGCTGTGGAAATAGCGTGCGCCTGGGCGAACCTCAGGGTAAAGGCCTGGCACAGTTTCAAGATTATGATTGAATACATCGGGGCGCGCCTCGACTACAATCTCTAGAACGCTTGGATCGCAGCGAATGAAATCCGGCGTTAGAATTTCGATTGTCGTATGCGGGCTTCGGTGGCGGATGGCACGAATGGTTTGTGCAAAATGGTCGGCACCGCCATCTTCGATATCATCGCGGTCTACCGATGTGATAACCACATGCTTCAACCCTAGCTTTTCGACTGCCTGGGCAACGCGGCCAGGTTCAAATGCATCAAGGTCGTCAGGCGGCTTGCCGGTCGCGATATTACAAAACGTGCATGCCCGCGTACAGACCTCTCCCATGATCATCATCGTGGCATGGCCCTGGCTCCAGCATTCGCCAACGTTGGGGCAGCCCGCCTCCTCGCAAACGGTGACGAGCTTGTTGTCTCGCATAATCTTGGCAGTTTCAGAGTACCCCTTCCCACCTGGAGCCTTTACCCGAATCCAGTCAGGTTTCTTTGGCTGCGGGTTGTCTTGGCGGCGGGCCTTTTCAGGGTGGCGTTCGGCAGGGATTTTAAGATCACGCATGCGTTCAGGTCCAGAGTGGTTCAACGTTAGACTGTCCTGTATACATACAGCATTCAGAACTGAATACCACGTGGCGCATGGCCGCTATGTCACGCCGGATACCATCGCCCAACACTTACCCATAGTGCGTGCAAAAATACCAGAAACATCAAGCATGATCTCGACCCTGAGGACACTTATAATTTCCACCGTGTCTGATCTCTGATTCACGCTTCCAAAATAGAGGATGGAATGAACGATCAGCGGTTTGTTGTTTCGGACATCTTGCGGCAGCATCTTGAGCTACATTTTACGGGCATTGCGGATCTTCTCGGCATGCTGGAACGCTCTAAGTTTGCGCTGAATGTTGCGTTCTTCGTTCGTCATGAAGACTTCCTCCATCCCAAATCAGGGAATTTACAGTAAGTGTCCCAAGAGACCGTACATATCTACAAGCTTGGCCTTTGAACGAAGGCCTACTGAATAATTTTCCAGACCCGAAAACACACGGTACAAGACAAAAACTCAACTGCAAAAAAACAGCACCACGTCAGTCAAACCCCCACCAAACGGATCTGCATATTTGCAATATTCAAATCACGGTCTGGACCATTGCAGCTCAATTCAAGCTTCAACGGAACGTCATCAGAATTTAATTGGTGCAGCTGAACCCGTGTCGGTCCGAATTCAAAGTCGGCTTGCTTATCGGTCGCGACCCAAGAAAATGCCTTTTCAAACTGCGTCGTCAAATTTTTTGGATCTTCCACAGAAACGTGAAGGCATCTTATCCCCAAAACTCTATTTGGATGACTGGGCACAAGATCATCAGGCACGCGGATCCTGACGTCTGTACTGTCTTCGATGACAAAAGGAAGGGTGTTGTCGAAAGCAGCGCCCAAACGCCATCTGGCTGTCTGTCCATTGGGACGTGTTCGTTGAAATGCACTGCTTTCAAGGCAGGGTATCCCAATATTTTTCCAATGTGCGAGGGTCTCGTCCAAACTTACAACCCGAACGCACCAGTCTACAGGCCCGGGTGAGCGGCCAAACCAAGACGTTAGACGCCGATATACATCAGACTTTTTCTCCAGCAGCCGACGAAGCAGGCCTGCTCGACCAGCGAGTCGCAGGATTCTGCGGAGCATAGACGAGCGCATGGAAATCAGCTCAACGTAAGTACCATCCGCAAACAGAACCATCGCCATTTCTGTACTTCCATGCGCACCGCCACGGACCACCTCGAAGCCTTCATCGGAAAAATCCGCAATGGCTTGTTCAAGATCGAAAACGGTAACAACGACATGATCAAAGGTTGTAGATATCATTTGGTCTTATCCCAGTTTTGCAACCCTGTCATGGTTTGTGCGATGATCTGCCTGCCTTCGGACAAAACCGCCTCACGCCATTTCGGATCGTCAGGGCAAAACAGTCTCAGAAGTTTTTCTTCCAACCGGATCCGTGTCGCATCCGAGACGTTGGACGCCGCAGTTTGCAGCCATCTGTCCAACAATAACCCCTCGAGCACCTTTTTATTGGCGTAGGTGCCAAATTCGATCACTGCTGCCGTTGTTTCTGCTCCAAGCTCATGTGCGATGTCTTGAACAGCGCGGATCAAAAGACCGTGGTAGGATGGGCGGGTGCCTGCCTGATAGTGCGCTCCACTCTGCGCTACGGCCTGCCCCCACCATGAGGTCGCCCGCTGAAAAGCAGGCATTTGGGGCGCGTCAAAACATAGGAAAGATGGCGAACCATAGCCCCCGATACCAGTATGCCAGTCTATGATTGCGATACGTTTCGCCTCGCTCAGATGATTACGCCAAACTGAACAAAGCGCTTGATTGGCCCATTCTGGCGCGGCGCCGCCAAATCCGACACCGTCAGGTCGGGCGTATTGACCCGCGGCGACTTCATTGGTGACCTGCGCAAGCCCATGGCGCCATCCAAGCCACAGAAGGCTAATTAAAGTGCGGCGCGCCTGTGGGCCCTGCACACCCTCGCGGCACAAAGCTTCCTGGACCCGTACTGAAAGCGCCGTACCCAGAGGCGCGGGATCAAAATCCGTAAAGTTCCGATTGAGATCGACATTGTTTTCGGTCGTGCGGCGCTTCATAGCGCAGCCATATGGGTTTGCGCCATGAATCAGGAAAACGGCGGTGTCCGAAGGTCGACGCGTGCTGAATTCTTGCATCCAGATCTGTTGCATGGCGCTGCCAGCCATCACTTCGGGGCCATGAGTTCCGCTTATCATGAGCAACACATTCGATGCGCTGCGCGGTCCGAACCATGCGGTGTCTATGCCATAAGATACCTCATCATTGTACGGGGCATCAGGATGTTTAAGAAACGCGACCGCGCCCCCCCTAATTTTCGCTGATTTTCGAAATCGGTGGCGGGCAACATAGTAGTCTCTTTGAAACAGGGATATTTCTGTATTAGCCATTATTTACGACCCAAAACCGGATTGATACAGCCAAAACGCATGCAATAGACCGACGGTGCGAGGCTTAAACGAGTAAGCTAAGCCTGCATTATTACGATGATCAAAATCATTTAAACAAAGATAAAACTGGCTTAACCTCATGGCCTATGAAACACGGCCGGACATAAAATTCACTTTTTGACGCAGGAAACGTTTATTGGTCTTACCAAAGGGATTTATACGATCCTGAGCAGAGAATATTCGCACAATCCGGCTTTCAAAAGACGCAGCACATATAATCTGATATCGAGGGCAACGTTCCATTTAACGGGACCGACCATTGCCATGACCGGTCCACGATTGGATTTATAAAGCGATATCAAAAGATGGCTTACTCGCGCGCCAGTTCCATCCAATTGGCATCTTTGATGACCGAGATAACAACTTCATCGGCGCCTTGGTGATCGGTCGCGGAATAGGTAACAGTATTACCGGAGACTACATCTTCGTAGTTAAGGCTCTCCATGCCCATTTGAAAGCTCTTAGCGTTCAGATCTGGCCCAGCTGCTTGCAATGCACGTACCATTGTTTCAGCTGCGGAGTGGCCCAGCAGTGCACCTGAACCGGGCAACTCTTCGCCTGTCGCCTCAGTGTAGCGCCCAAAGAACTTTTGTACTTCTGGCTTGTCCATACGCGACAGCAGGTCTGCCCAACCGGATGCCGCATACATGCCTTCGGTTACGCCGCCCGGAACTTTAGCCATGACAGTGTGAAACCCAGCCGAAGAGTTGAGAAAATACATTCCTGTCAAGCCCAGTTTTTTGGCTGTACCCGAAACAGTGATTGCCTGACGCACGCCCAATGCTAGCGCCACAATTTCACAGCCCTCTGCATTCAGTTTTTGCAACGCGCCAACAAAATCCGCATCGTCCGGCTTGTGCGTCGTTTCAGCGACAAAGTTCAGGCCGTTGGTTTCGTTAGAAATGGATTCAGCGCCTTCTTTGATATCCTTTCCAAAGTCAGTCGGCAAGTACATGGCACAGACGTTGCTCACGCTCTTCTGTTCTGCCAGATAAGTTACGCCAACGCGGATTTGTTCATAGTAAGTGGCGGTGCCTGCAAAGTGCAGATCCGAAAATGGTTCAGCCATCTGACGAGCAGCAGAAAGCGGCGAGACGTTTGGCACTTTCTTGGCGTCTTGCAGTTTGAACGCCGCGATGTTCATCGGGGTTCCCAAAGACAATAACATCGCAAAAACTTTGTCACCGTTGATTAACTTGTTCATCCCTTGGATGGCCTTGGGCATCTGGTAAGCGTGATCCTCAACAATGAAACGGATCTTGCGGCCATTAATGCCACCCGCGTCGTTAACCTCGTCAAACACAAGTTGCGCAGCTTTGGTTGCAGGTGCGCCGAAAGAGGCGAAAGGCCCTGAGAGATCGTTGTTGGACCCAATCAGGATTTCAGTGTCTGTGATGCCTTGCTCAGCGTGGGCTGGTATCACAGCCATTGCCGTAGCAAAAGCTGCTGTTGCCAGTTTCGTTGTCAGTTTCTTCATTGGTCTTCTCCCTTGTTATTTGCATTTAAAAAGCACAGCCCGATAAGATTAATACATCTGGCTGATCAACTTATTATGTTTGGCCTCCACAAAGCTACGCTTGAGCTTCATGGTCGGCGTAAGTTCGTCATCGTCCGCCGTCAACAGAACGTTGATCAGTCGGAAATCTTTGATCTGTTCGACCCGCGCAAAATTCTGGTTCACGTCATCAACTGTTTCTCGGATCAAGTCTTGCACTTCTTGCGCAGAACATAGTGACGCGTAATTTGAAAAAGGCACGCGCCGATCTTGCGCAAATTTCTCAACGTTTTCTTGATCAATCATAATTAAACAGGTCAGGAACTTACGCTTGTCGCCAATCACCACAGCGTCTGAAATATAGGGTGAAAATTTTAGTTTGTTTTCGATCTCAGCTGGGGTAACGTTTTTCCCTCCCGCGGTGATTATGATGTCCTTAAGGCGACCGGTGATTGTCAGGAAGCCCTGATTATCCAACGTACCGATATCGCCCGTTCGCAGCCAGCCATCTTCTGTGAAGGTTTCGGCAGTCTTTTCACGATCCTTCCAATACCCCTGAAAGACATTGCCTGCAGTGTACTGCACTTCGCCATCCACAGCGACACGGATTTGGGAACCGGGCACGGCTGGACCGACAGTGCCAATTTTATTGGCGATTTCACTGTTTATGGAAATAATTCCTGAGCTCTCGGTCATGCCGTAGCCTTCCAACAC
Source organism: Tateyamaria sp. (assembly GCA_018668195.1). Next base: position 17,908 of record JABITU010000002.1, read on the forward strand.
AGGAACACCAATTGAGTGATACCATTGAAGGAGATCAGGCGAAATTGGTGCCGCGCCAGAGCCACCACGTCGCAATCGATCCATTCCGATCATCCGCCGCAGGTTTTGCAATAAAGCGAAGTCCCAAAAGCGATAGGCCAGCTTGGTGCCAATAGGCAGTGGTTTGCCATCTGCTAGGCATTTCGCGCGCGCGGCTCCTGATTTCAAAGCCTGCGCATAAGCCCATTTTTGTACTCCTGTCGCGTCTCCGATACGGATAGCAACCTGCGAATAGATTTTTTCCCAAAGACGCGGTACTGCGACAAATGTCTGCGGACTGACTTCTTGGAGATTTTCAAAGATCGTCTCGGGGCTTTCCGCAAAGTTAATCGTTGAAGCAGCCGCGATGGAACCATTTACAGAAAACACTCTCTCAAGAATGTGGCAAAGTGGCAAAAAGCAAAGCTGATCATCAGTGTCGAATACCGGCCCATCGTGTAGGCCGGCAGAGACAGAATAGATCAGATTGCCATGGCTGATCATAGCGCCTTTTGGTTTGCCAGTCGTGCCGGATGTATAGACCAAAATCGCGGTATCTTCCGGCTTGGTCGCGTCAATTAATGTATCAAAAGCTGACGGGTTGGCCGCGTCATAGGCCGCTCCAATCCCATAGAGATCATCCAGAAATATAATCTGCGGGTCCTTGAAATCATGCAAGCCATCGCGATTAATCACGATTACCTTAATCAAATCCGGCATATGATCGCGGACCTGCAGGAACTTGTCCAATTGCTCATCATTCTCAACCAGCAGGAATCGGCTGTCAGAGTTATTAACCAAATATTCCAGCTGCACTGCAGAATCGGTCGTGTAAACACCAGCGCAAATAGCACCCACACATTGCACACCCATGTCTGTGTACATCCATTCTTTGCTGTCTTCGGAAAGGATAGACACCACGGCACCCGGTTTGAGGCCCATGGACACCAGCCCAAGGCCAAGATATTTAGCACGGGTGAAATAATCATCCCATGAATGAGATCGCCAAATTCCAAATCTTTTTTCGCGGTGAGCTGTGCGATCACCCAGATTCTGGCACCGCTTGCGAAACAGTTTGGGCGTTGTATCCATCCCATCGATGTAAAAGGGACCCTTGGACAGATCGGTGTTGATCATCAGTCCATGCACTTTTTCTTGAGGGGGGAGTGTCTGCGTCATGATCAATCCCTATCGCCATGTCTTACGTTGTTTCCAGCGGCGTTGCCCGCGCTGGTTCTCATCCTGACTGACGCCAAGGTAAAATTCCTGAATATCTTTGGATGCGGCAAGCACGCCGGCACTGTCGTTCATAACAATGCGTCCCAACTCCATTACATACCCATAGTCAGCTGCATCAAGTGCCACCTTGGCATTCTGTTCAACCAACATCATCGTGACTTTTTGCTCTCTATTGAGCCGCACAATAATCTCGAAAATCTCCTGCGTCAGCAGTGGAGACAACCCAAGACTAGGTTCATCCAGCAGCATTAGTTTGGGATGCGACATCAGCCCCCTGCCGATGGCTAACATCTGTTGTTGCCCACCTGACAAAGTACCAGCCCGTTGAAGCCGCCTATCCTTGAGGATTGGAAAATAGGAATAGACCATTTCCTCATCATGGCTGATGTTGCTGCGATCTTTGCGGGTATAGGCGCCCATCGCAATGTTCTCGGCCACGGTCATCAGCGGGAAAATCTCGCGGCCCTCCGGCACATGCACGATGCCACGCCGAACAATTGCATCTGGCTCAAGAGACTGTATATCGTCCCCATCCATCTTGATAGTGCCCTTTTCCGGGTCCATCACGCCTGAGATAGTCTTCAAAAGCGTAGTTTTACCCGCGCCATTTGCTCCCAGAACTGTTACAATCTGACCTTCTTGTACTCTCAGACTAACGCCACGGATCGCCATTATCGGGCCGTAATAGCTCTCTAAGTTGTCTACTTGCAAAACGACGTTTGATTGGGTGGCGTCTTGACTCATGCGCGTGATGTCCCTGTCTTGGAAATCTCGCCAGTGCCCAGATAGGCTTGGATCACGGCGGGATGCGATTGCACTTCTGCGGCAGTGCCTGTGGCAAGTTCCTTGCCATCCGACAGCGCCATAACTCGCCCTGATACGGCAGAAACCAGTCCCATGTCATGCTCTACCATCATCACGGAAATGCCCATCTGTGTCTGGATGTCTTCAATCCAAAAGGCCATGTCTTGCGTTTCTTCCACCGACAATCCTGAAGCGGGTTCATCCAGCAACAGCAACTTTGGCTCTGATGCCAAGGCTCGGCCAAGTTCGACCACCTTGCGCACGCCGTAAGGTAGGCCTCCGATCATCTTGTCACGGTACTGCTGGAGGTTCAAAAACTCGATCACTTCCTCCACAGCCTCACGATGGTGCAATTCCTCGCGGTAAGTTTTGGGAGAAAATACAATGTTTGAAAGCATGCTGGTTTGGCGATGTCGATGGCGCCCGACAAGCAGATTTTGCAGGACTGTCGCCTGCTCAAACAATTCAATGTTCTGAAACGTACGTGCTATCCTCAGGCTGGGAACTTGATCAGCACTGTTTTTCAACAGATCATGACCATCCAAATGAATACTGCCACTAGCCGGATCGTAGAAGCGCGAAATCAAATTAAAGATCGTTGATTTCCCCGCCCCATTCGGACCGACAAGCGCAAATACTTCTCCCTCTTCCACGTTCAGAGAAACGTTGTCGACCGCCACCAATCCGCCAAAACGAAGCGTGACATTTTTGATTTCAAGCAAACTCATTGGACACGGTCCGTCTTGAGATAGGATTTTTGGCGTTTGAACATGTCCTTGCGGTAAAACGGGAACAGTTCAAAATACGTACGGATCTTAAGCCATCGGCCATAGAGCCCCATCGGTTCAAACAGAATAAAACAGATTAGGATCGATGCAAAAAGCGCACTTTCAAGGCCCGGAACATTGATGTTCACATCAAATGCTGTCGCCAAAAAAGTCCGCCCATTTGCGATTGCAACAGGGATGATACCGACCACAATTGCACCAAAAAATGCGCCATGAATGAATCCCAATCCGCCAATCACAATCATCAAGAGCAAGGTGATCGACATGACGAGATCGAATGTCTCATTCGTCACGTAGCCTGCGGAATGACCAAAGAGCGCGCCCGCTAATCCTGCAGCCGTTGCGGACAGAAAGAATGACATCGCCTTGGTTTGCGTCAGATTAATCCCCATCGCCCGCGCCGAAACTTCACTATCACGCACAGCGGTAAAGCTGCGGCCTGTCGGGGTACGTAAAAGATTGCGATAAAACCAAACGACCAAAACCGCGACAGACAACACAAGATAGTAGAATTTATATGGCGTTGAATACCGGTTAATTTCCATCCCAAAGATGTTGATATCTGGCACAGCGGCCCCCGCAATACCACCAGTCCAGGGTTCCGCGATCACCACGAAATCGCTGGTCAACATTGACATCGCCAAAGTCGCGAGTGCCAGATAAACGCCATGCAGACGCAAAACTGGAAGCGCGATCATAGTTCCCAGCACACCAGCAATAAGCCCTGCCATTGGAAACGCGATGATCCAAGGCACACCCGCCCCAAGAAAATTGATATTGAGATAACAGCCCAAAGCCATGAACGTGGCATGTCCAAGGCTGGGCAGTCCTGTGTGCCCGGTCAGAAGCATCAACCCCATACCTGCAATTGCCAAAATCATAATACCGGTAATTTCGCCAAGCAAATAGGCATCCCCAATTGCCACGAAGTACAGTGGCGTGGCGAGCACCAGCAACAAAAGAAGTCCATACCAGACCGCCTGTGCACGATGCTTGAACAACGAAATATCCGCATCATAAGAGGTTTTAAAAACAAAGCGCATCTTTACACCTTCTTTCGTTGTGTCTGAGAAAAGATTCCACCTGGGCGGAAAATCAAGATGAGCAACAAAATAGCATAGGGTGCAATCTGGCTCACGCCAGGGGGACCGTAGCGAGAGGCAAGCGGTTCCACTAAGCCGATGATCAAACCGCCCAGAAGCGCGCCGGGAAGTGAGCCAAAGCCACCAATCGCCGCTGCGGCAAACGCTTTGATGCCCAGCAATCCTGTGGAGGGATCAATCGCACCTTTGGAGGCAAACAGAATTCCGGCGACCGCCGCGACCATGCCAGACAATCCCCAAACCAGACTGTGAATACGCCTGACCGGGATACCCATGTAGTAAGCAGCCAACTGGTTTTGTGACGCTGCTTGCATCGCCAATCCGATCCGAGTGCGCGAAAAAAATATGTAGAAGGCCAACGTCAGAATGGCAGTCACGACAACGATCAGCACTTCGTCAATACCCAGTACTAAACCACCTGACCGAATGTCTTGGCCCGCAAAGGGGGTCTCCAGCGACGTCGGCTCATGGCTCCAGATGGCACCGGCGATAAAGCGAATGATAAAGCCCATTGCGATAGTCAGGATGACAATCGATGTCTGCGACTGGCCAAACATGTGACGCAAAACCCCCCAGTTAAAGAGGTATCCCAAAATACCCATCACAAGAATAGACAGCGGCACCGCAAGCCAAAAACTCAGCCCCATATATTCGTGATTAGTAAAGCCAATGCACACAAATGCGCCAAGCATCATGAAGTCACCTTGGGCGAAATTCACCGCTTCAGTCGCCTTGTAGATCAGCACGAAGCCCAATGCGATCAACCCATAGACACAACCATTGGCAAGACCGCTGATGATAAGTTGTAAAAAATCCACGGCGCTCCTCCCAAAGACGATAAGAGGCACGTTATTCAGACCACTGGACAATTGGCAATTTGCTATTTGTTTTTCGTAGCGTAACTTTTAGTTTTAATTTCAAAATTGGATCGAAATTGCGGTCCGATCACAGGACCAGTTCAGTACCAACCTTTTTGGCACAGGCTTATTGTATCTGGCGTCAGCTCTCGCGGGACAGGTTTGAGTTTTTATAATGGAGGATTTCTGGTTCGTCGTAACGGACTTGGAGTGAAGATGAACAAGAAACTCGAGACCTGCAACGCTTCGACTGAAAATGTGACCAAAACCACTCCCGGCAAGACGTGCGAGACTTATTCGACAGACAGAAAAATCCGCAGTGAATTGTCAGAGATGTGCGGCAACGAGTGCGGACCGGTAGTCTGTCACCATCTTGCGTTGTCTTCCATTGCAGCGGTCACTTTTCTGCTCGGCAGAATTTCCACCAGACACAGAACTTAGTTGTTCTGTTAATTATAAGCCCAACGTACCTTCCATCAGCCGGATTTGGTCTCATTAATTATTTTTTGTCGGCCGAGAAATCATCCACGTTCTCAACGTCGCCCAGCAGATATTTTAAAACTTCCATAAAAATTGCCATTCTGGTTACCATGCTGCTGCAAAGAAGAACAAAACGTTTTACTCACACACAAAAAATCAAACACTCTTGCTAGACAATCAAACTGCGCTTTAGTTCCGAGCTTTCTCTGACACCGCCCATTGCAAGCCTCGTCCAGAAAGACAGCGCTGCACGCGACCGGGATGATCCGTAATGATGCCGTCTACGCCCGCGTCTATCATTCTGTTGATATCATCCCGTTCATTCACAGTCCAAGTGTCGACAATCAACCCAAGCGCATGCGCTTCGCAAACAGAATCCGCAGTCACATCCAGATAGTGTGGACACCAAACCTGGCCGCCCGCCTTCGCGACTGCCTGTGGCAGCGACAGCGTTATGTCATCCAAGTTTGGCGAGACTGACACGGGTGAATCCTCGTGCGGATCGCCCGCATCTCGGAGTTTTTGGGAGATATAGGACATTGGCATTTCAGGAGCCTGACGCCTGCATTCTGTCAACAAATCCCAATCAAAACTGTGTAGCACGGTTTTGTGTTGTAATTCGTAGGTGCGGACATCGTTTAAAATCGTCGTAACGAATTGTGCACGCGCAGATGCGTCGTCTTTAAGAGAGGGGTCTGATTTTAGTTCCAAAAGCAAAGTAACACTACTATGAGCTGGCTGGACAATAAGTTCCAAGAGGTCGGTCAGACGAGGGATCCGCACACCACTTAAAAAAGCCTGATCTGGGAAACGCTTGCCATACACGCTGCGCCCGTCGAGCCCCCCGACGTCAAATTGCTGCAATTGCGCCAGTGTCAGCGACGAAACTTTCGGCTCGTCGCCTTTGATCCACATGCCGTCAGGTGTGCGTGTAGCAGAGGCAGACAGACGGTGATTGTGCGTAATAACGGGTACCTGATCAGCCGTCATTACAACGTCAAACTCAAGCGTATCAACCCCGGCACTTAGCGTAAACTCAAACCCTTCCATCGTATTTTCCGGCATGATTTCGCGCGCGCCTCGATGCCCAATCACGCGCACGATGCTATTGCCCCCGCGCAAGGCGGACAGCTGTGGAAACTGCGTCATTTTGCGATCCGCTTGCCCGTATCAGTATCAAACAGATGCTGCAGTTCAACTGGCGCGGTAAAGCCCTGGATCGACCCAGGTTCGGCGCTCATATGACCCGGAATGCTGGTGGTGATTTCCGTGTCGGTACCTTCGATGGTGCCGTGCAGCAATGTGTTGGCGCCCAGATGCTCAAGCAACCCGACCCGTATCCGCAGGGCACCACCCGGATCCTGCAAAAGATGCTCGGGCCGAATTCCCAACGTCACGGCCCCATTGGATGACGAAGCCCCCGCAATGCGGACACCGTTGCCTAATTTCAAGCCGCCACTCTCTGCCTGAACTGGGATAAGATTCATGGCTGGGCTTCCAATGAAGCCTGCAACAAAAACGGTTGCCGGACGGTCATAAAGTTCAATCGGCGAGCCAAACTGTTCGACATAGCCACCATTGAGTACCATCAGCCGGTCGCCAAGTGTCATCGCCTCGACTTGATCGTGCGTCACATAGATAGAGGTAACGCCAAGGCGCTGTTGCAGCTTGCGGATCTCAAGCCTCATCTGCACCCGCAGCTTGGCATCAAGGTTTGAGAGTGGTTCGTCGAACAAAAATACCTGTGGATCGCGCACAATAGCACGGCCCATGGCCACGCGCTGACGCTGTCCACCCGATAATTGGCGCGGCTTGCGTTCAAGATAGTCACCGATTTCCAGAATTTCTGCAGCTTCCTGCACGCGACGATCAATTTCCGGCTTGCTAACTTTACGAATTTTCAAACCATAGGCCATGTTCTGTCGAACGGTCATATGCGGATAAAGTGCATAGTTCTGGAATACCATGGCGATATCGCGATCCGCCGGTTCGATATCATTTACCACCTTATCGGCGATGCTGATCTGGCCACTGGTCACTGTTTCCAGCCCAGCCACCATGCGCAATAATGTGGATTTGCCACAGCCGGACGGGCCAACAATAACAACAAGTTCACCGTCGTTAATCTGCCCTTCAACGTGGTGCAGGACTTCAGTCTGGCCATAGACTTTCACAAGGCTTTTGAGGGTAATGGATGCCATTTTTATTTACCTACTTGTCTGTCTCAGTCAGGCCCTTAACAAAGAGCTTTTGCATGGTGATCACGACGAATACTGGTGGGATCATGGCCAAAAGTGCAGTCATCATGATTATGTTCCACTGTGGCGATTGCTCTGCCGCCTGAAGCATCTGTTTGATGCTCATCACGATTGTTGTCATGTCTGCATCCGTGGTGATCAGCAACGGCCAAAGGTACTGGTTCCAGCCATAGATAAAGAGGATAACAAACAGCGCCGCAATATTTGTGCGGCTCAGCGGTATCAAGATATCCCAAAAGAACCTCAGCGGACCGGCGCCGTCTATGCGAGCGCTTTCCAGCATCTCGTCAGGAATGGTCAAAAACACCTGCCGGAACATGAAGGTCGCCGTGGCCGATGCAATCAGGGGAATTGATAAGCCCCAATAACTGTTAAGCATCCCTAATTTAGCCACCACCTCGAATGTTGGCAGGATGCGAACCTCTACCGGCAGCATCAAGGTCAGGAAGATCATCCAGAAAAAGCCCATGCGGAATGGAAATTTGAAGTAGACGATCGCAAAGGCCGAGATCAGGGAAATCGCAATTTTGCCAAATGAAATCATCAACGCCATCGTCAATGAGTTCAGCAACATCCGCCAGACGGCAGTGGTTTGTGTTCCCGACAGACCGCTTCCGAACAGAGTTTCTTTGAAGTTTTGCCAAAAATAGCTGCCAGGCAGCATCGGAATAGGCGCCTGCGCCATGCGCACAGCGTCATGGGTTGCGGCGACAAAAGTTATCCAAATTGGCAACGCCACAATGGCAATGCCAAACAGTAGAACCAAATGTGATATCAAATTTAGGATGGGACGATTTTCAACCACTAGTATTCCACCTTTCTTTCAATATAGCGGAATTGGATAACGGTCATCGCGATCACCATAATCATCAAGATCACAGATTGCGCCGCTGAACCGCCAAGATCAAGACCGACAAAACCATCGACATAAACCTTGTAAACAAGAATCGTGGTGGCGTTTGCCGGTCCGCCCTGCGTCACAACATGAATGATGCCAAAGGTATCAAAAAAGGCATAAACTGCGTTTATTACCAGCAAAAAGAATGTCGTCGGCGATATCAAAGGTAAGACCAAATCCCAAAATCTGCGGATAGGGCCAGCACCATCAATTGCAGCCGCTTCGATGAATGATCGCGGGATCGATTGCATCGCGGCGAGATAGAATAAAAAGTTATAAGCGATTTGCTTCCACGCAGCGGCGATGACCACAAGCGTCATGGCCTGTCCACCGTTCAAATAGTGGTTCCAATCAATCCCCACCATGTCGAGCAGAAACGGAAAAATTCCAAGTGTTGGGTTGAACATGAACACCCAAAGGGCACCCGCCAGCACAGGCGCAACCGCATAGGGCCAAATCAGCAATGTGCGATAAGCAGTAGCACCGCGCACAATTCGGTCAGCAAACCCGGCTAATATCAATGCAACCGACATCGACAAAAACGCGACAGCAATCGAGAAAAAGATCGTGCGCCCGAAAGTGGACAGATATTTTTCGTCGTCAAACAATATCGAGAAATTTTCAAACCAGACAAACTCTGAGGAAAGCCCGAATGCGTCTTCTATAAGAAAGGATTGATAGATCGCCTGACTGGCTGGCCATATAAAGAATACGAGCGTGATCAGAACTTGGGGGGCAACCAGAACATAGGGCAGAGCCGAGGTTGGGAAATGGACACGTTTGAGCACAAGAACCTCAAAGTCATATGGACTGGGGAGGAGAGCTGATGCCCGGTCATCCAATCAGAATGCCGGACATCAAAAGTTTATTTAGGTTTTAGTTCACCGTGCGTTCAAATTTGCGCAGCAACACATTGCCACGGTCAACCGCTGCGTCAAGCGCTTGCGAGGCGGTTTTGTCGCCAGCCCACAACGATTCCAGCTCTTCGTTTATAACGTCGCGGATCTGTACAAAGTTGCCAAACCGGAGGCCGCGTGAATTTGGCGTCGGTGTGTTCAAGCTAAGCTGTTTGATCGCTGTGTCGGTGCCGGGGTTGCTGTCATAAAACCCTTGTGTTTTGCTCAGCTCGTAAGCAGCGGTTGTGATCGGAACATAGCCGGTTTCCTGATGCCACCAAGCCTGCACCTCGGCAGAGGAAAGGTAGGTCATGAACTTGGACAGACCTTTGTATTCCTCAGCATCATGTCCAGCCAATGCCCAAAGTGTAGCACCGCCGATAATCGAGTTCTGCGGCGCATCAGCGACTGCAGTATCCAGCGGCAGCATAGTCTGACCAAAGTTGAACTCGGCCTGACTTTTAATCGAACCGTAGTAAGCTGACGAATTCATCCACATGCCGCATTCACCATTTGTAAACATCGGCAGACTGTCACCGCGGCGACCACCATATTTGAACAAGTTACCCTCGCTCATCGAAGCTATATCGTCCAGACGCGCCACCACACTGTCGTTGTTAAATGTGAACTCGGTATCAAATCCTGCGAAACCGTTTTCCTTGGTGCCAGTCTCGAGGTTGTGCCACGCCGAGAAGTTCTCGATCATGACCCAGGACTGCCAGCCAAATGACACGCCACACGCCATGCCATTGTCAACCAGCGCCTTGGCCGCAGTTTTGACATCGGCCCAGGTTTTGGGCGGCTCAACGCCTGCTGCACTCAGCGCGTCAGCATTGTACCACAGCACTGGTGTAGAGCTGTTGAACGGCATCGACAGCAATTCGCCTTCGGGCGTTTGGTAATAAGAGATAACAGCTGGCAAATAGTCCGACTTATCAAATGGCTCGCCGGAGTCTGCCATCATTTGCTCAACCGGATAGATTGCGCCTTTCGCGGCCATCATAGTGGCTGTTCCGACCTCGAAAACCTGCACAAGATGCGGGTGCTCTTTGGCCCGGAATGCTGCGACGGCCGCAGTCATGGTTTCAGTATAATTTCCTTTGTAAGCCGGAACCACTGTGTAGTCCGATTGGCTTGCATTAAAATCTGCTGCAATCTTGTCGACGCGCTCGCCATTGGTGCCGCCCATAGCATGCCACCATTGGATTTCCGTCTGCGCCATACTCACGCCGGCGCTGACCGTTGCGACAGCTGCGCTTAGACAAAAGGTTTTCCAAAGCATTTCTGTTCTCCCTACAGTGTTATGTGGTCGATCTTAGGCGGCAAGTGGAATAATGCAAGCAAAAGATTATTGGTGCTATTCATAATATAATATTATATATTACTTCAAAACTTCTTGTACAGTGATGTAAAAACAAGGTGGTCCAATGAATTTCAAGCTTAGACAGCTCGAAGCCTTTCGTGCGATCGCACAAACTGGGTCTATCACGCGTGCTGCGACAGTTCTTGGAGTATCGCAGCCTGCAGTCAGCAGATTACTATCAGATTTTTCTAAGACAGTTGATTTTGAACTGTTTCGACGCGAAGGCGGCAACCTACTGCCAACTCACGAAGCGGAATACATGCTGGCCGAAACCACCCGTGTTTTCGACAGCCTGAACCACCTTGAGGATCTGCGCCACGGCCTTAAAAAGGGGACAGTCGGCCACCTGCGGATCGCCTGCCTTCCTGGATTTGCCACAACGCATTTACCCAAGGTGCTTTCCGATTTTCTAAAGGATCGTCCTCAGGTGACAGTCTTACTTGAGCCAGACCGTCCCGAGCGAATTTTGGAATGGATCATCGGACATCAATACGATTGTGGAATAACAGATGGATTCGGGGGGCACTCTTCGATTGAGACCGAAAACATCTCAATTCCTGCCGTTTGTATAATGCCCAAAGGACACCCTTTGACCCAAAAAAGTGTAATAACGCCAGCCGACCTTCGAGAAGAAAAGTTGATTCACTCACGCCGCGACAGTGCTTTTTATAGCAATCTGGAAAAGGCGTTCACCGACTGCAATGAAAAAATAAAACACTGGATCGAAGTGCGTCAGTTTTCTGCCGCATGCACCATTGTTAGCGAAGGCCAAGGCGTTTCCATCGTAAGTGTGCTCGACGCGGAAGAGTACCGCGACCAAGGGGTTGAATACCGCCCATTTGAACCAAAAATAACCCACCTGTTATCATTACTGCGCCCAGTAACGGCGGGCAATTCCCCTTTGGTTAGGGATTTTTTACACCTGTTTACGAAAAGTCTCGCACCATTCTTGGCCCCATCAGGCCATGGGGATTCAAGTGCCATTTAAACAAAGTTCTTGGCGCTCCACACTCCGTCAGAGATAAATTTACAGGAATACTGTTGCGGCCATCTGGTTGATCCACCAGTGGCGCGCCATCAATCGATTAAGAAACTAACGTCCAAGAGCCCATCGCCGACGCGAAGATTGTCGCGCACGCCCTTGGTCAAGAAAAGCAGTGATGTCTGCAAAAGATGCGCAAGCGCCTTGTCAGACTTGAATAGGGAATTTTAAACCACTTTATGCAGGATTTTATTTGAACGCTTAATAAGCTGGAAAAGCCAGCATGTTGGATGTTTCATTCATTTTTTTTGCAGTATGGCTTAATTGCTCGTGTCGGCCATCGCCTCTTTCAAGGCTGGCAAAAACCGCTGCTGATAATCAGATCCGACCAATGGTCCAACATAGCGGAACAAAACCGTACCATCACCGTTCAGGATGAATGTCTCTGGTGGGGCCGTTACGCCCCAATCAATGGCAGAGCGCCCTTGAGGATCAAACGCCACAGCCACGAACGGATTCCCGTCCCGTTCAAGATACGCCGAAGCAGGCCCTTCCGCGTCGCGGAAATTTACCCCAATGATAGGAATTCCATCAACCGCCATTTCCAAAAGCTTGGGGTGTTCAGCACGACAAGGTGGGCACCATGACGCCCAAAAGTTCACCAGTGTCACTTGGCCTCGCGTCAGGTCGCCCTCTCCAACGCCCGCAAAGTCAGCCAATGTTGCATCGGTCAGACCCGGCGCAGGTCCACCCACCCGGGTCGAGGGCAGTTCGTTTGGATTGTCACGAAACATGCCGATGGCTGCAAAAATAACAAAGCCCGCAAAGATCAGCGGCGGTGCCAACATCAACGGAGAGACCTTAGCCATCCTGCGCGCCCCGCCGCTCTATATCGCGCATCTCGGCACGTACGCGGCGGCCGTGCCACAGGCTGAATGCCACGATGGCCACCAACAGAACAATCGACACCACATAGGCAGAAAGCACTGCTTGCGCATATTTTCCAAGATCAGGCATCTCGCGCCTCCGCATGCAATTGGGTTGCCCGCGCCTCGCGCACGATCAGTGCGCGCGTTCTGCGTACGCGTATCTCTGTGCCCGTGCGGTACAGCACCAACGCCAAAAACAGCAGAACAAAGCCCGCAATACAGAACAAAAGCGGTTGATAGAACACGTCTGAAACGTTCTCTTCCTTGTCAAGGCTCAGCGAGGCACCCTGATGCAAACCCTGATTCCAGAAGTTCACCGCATAGCGGCTCAGTATCGCAAAGACGCTGCCCACCAGGCACAGTATCGAGGTAAGATCGGCAGCACTGTCCGGATCTTCGATGGCTTTCCACAATGCAATATAACCGAGATAAAACAGAAACAGGATCAAAAACGATGTAAGCCGTGGGTCCCAAGCCCACCAGGTGCCCCACATCGGTTGCCCCCAGATCGCACCTGTAAAAAGCGCGATCAGCGTCATGACAACACCAACGGGGGCGGCGGCCTTGGCTGCGAGGGCGGATACATGATGTCGCCGGATGATCCAGATCAACGATGCCACAAGCATCATGAACCACGCATTGATTGCCATTAATGCCGCAGGCACATGCAGATAGATGATCTTGACGGTCGAACCTTGGCGGAAATCATTCGGTGTAAAGAAAAAGCCCCACACAAGACCGATGATCAGACACACAAATGCACCTGCCCAAAGCCACGGCAAGATCCGCTCACTCAGACCTAGAAACTTGACCGGATTTGCATATTTCCAAAGTGACATGTCGTTTTCCTATTCGCTTGCCAGACTGTTCTCAATGCAAAATGCCGTTACCGCAAATTCACCCGTAATACGGCTGCCGCAGCAAAAGGCATCAGCGCCAGTACACAGCCCGTGATACCAGCCATGAGCAGCATCGGCGTGCTTGCATCAAGGCCAGCTGCCCCCCTGCGCGCAGCCTCCGCGCCAAAGATCAACGTCGGCACATAAAGCGGCAGCACCAGCAGCGACAACAGCAATCCTCCGCGCTTGATACCAACCGTCAGTGCAGCACCAAACGCGCCTATCATCGAAAGCGCAGGTGTGCCAAGCGCCAAGCTCACCACCACCGGAACGTATCCTGCCTCAGACAGGTTGAGCAAAATGCCAAGCACAGGGGCCACCAGCACCAGTGGCAGACCCGTGGTCAGCCAATGCGCAACAGCTTTGACCAACACCACCCCTTCCAGTGGCAAGGGCGAGGTTGCGAGCAGATCAAGCGCACCATCCTCCCAATCCACCGCCAACAACCGGTCCAGCGATAACAAACAAGCCAATAGCGCGCCCAACCACAGAACACCGACCGCAATTCGCGCCAAAAGGTCCGGCACAGGCCCCACGCTAAACGGCACCAGAACAACAACGATCAGAAAAAATGCGAGGCCCAGACCAAAGCCCCCCCCAGCCCGAAGCGCCAGCCGTAAATCTCGCACCAACAGCGCCCTCATAAGAATGCCTCGTCTACACTGTCCATCGCATTGGCCAAAGCCCGGAAAGGCGTCACATCCAAGACATCCGCTTCAAGACCAAGATCAATGTGCGTGGCAATCAACGCCGAACCACCCCCAGCCAGATGTCCGCGCACCGCGTTTGCAAACAGTGCCACCGATGCCGCATCCAGCGAAACTGTTGGCTCGTCCAGAACCCAGATGGGCTGTCCGATGACCATCAAACGCGCCAAGCCCAATCGTCGCTTTTGCCCCGCCGACAAATGCCCTGCCCGCCGCGCAGCAAGGCCGCGCAGATCAAACGCATCCAACGCAGGCGCAATTGGTCCACCACCAAATACTGCCGCCCAAAAGTCTAAGTTCTCGGCCACGGTTAACGCTGCTTTTAAACCGTCGGCATGAGCGGAATATGCGATCCGCTCGTTCGCGCCCTCGATGCGCCCGAACAGTGCGGGCTGCAACCCCGCCACTGTACGCAACAATGTTGTCTTGCCTGATCCGTTCGGTCCACGCAGCACCAATGTCGAACCTGGTGCCAGCGCAAAACTGACCCCAGCCAAAATCGGCATACCCCCGCGCGCCACCGCCAGTTCTGAAACAACTAAGTCCATAGCTTAACCTGCTTCAATGGCAAATATGGATAAAAACCCTGTCAGGTTCAAAAGATCCGTGAACACACTTGGCCGCCAGCACCCTTTCATACGGGCAACATTGCAAGGGCAATGCGGCGTCCCTCACTCAGAAGGATGTTGTAGGTCCGCGCGGCCGATGGCGACGCCATAACATCCAGCGCCAACCCAGCCTCTTCCAGCGTGCAGCGCAGCGCAGCGGGCAAATGTGCTATTTCGCTACCAGTGCCAATGAACAACACGTCCACATGATCCACCAAGGCTAACAAGGGCTCTGGATCATCGAAACCAGCCCACGCACCGGTGCCCAATGGTCCGGTGAGCGCAGCACCCTCAATCACGTTGCCGCCAACGCGAAAAAATCCTGGTCCATAGCCTTCGACGGGCTTGGCATCGGAATATGTAATCTCATTCAGACGCATCACATCGCTCCTAGCTTTTCCAAACGGGCAACCCCAGAATAGCCGAAGCCGCAATCACAAGGTAGGCCACTGCGCGAAAAACATGCTCCGCGTCGGGGTCGAAGAACCGCGCGCCCAGTATGTTCGCCGCCATGTATACCGGCACAAGCAATAAGCCTACAAAAACCGCAACCGAATCCAGCAACCCCAAAACGCCAAAGATCGCCAGCATCATCAGATCAATTCCGAGAAGATACAGTAAGAAATTAGCGCGGATGATTGCAATGGGCTTGGCACTGGCGAGGTAAAGTATGATCACGGGCGGGCCAGGAACGCCAGCAATGCCACCCAACAGACCGCCAAGCGCGCCCACTCCATACAGCGTGCGCTGCCCAACTGTTCCAGCATAGCGCCAGCCAGTAACCAACAGCACAAGCAATACAAGAACGGCGATTGAAACAGTCCAACCAAAGACTGCCGGGGCCATCATCGACAGCGCCCATAGCCCAACCGGAAGAGCCAGCGCCGCCCCCACCAAGATTCGCAATGCATCCCAGCGTTGACCCGCGTGCCAAGCACTGCGAAGGTTCGGTAATGGCCCCCAAAATTCGACAACAACAAGAAATGTAAGGGCCGCAAACGGTTCAAGTACAGAACTTGCAGCAGGCATGATGATCATCGCAGATCCAAAGCCCGAAAAGCCGCGCACGATGCCCGCCGCAATGATCGCACCAACCAACCACCACAACCCCGGCAAAGCCAGAGCCGAGCCGATCAGATCAGGCATCAACGTTGGCAAATTGATTTCCGGTCGTGTTGTCCGGCTTGTCCCAGTTTCGCTTAACGCCCAGCCATAACAGGATGGTCGACGCCACAAAGACCGAAGAATACGTACCGACGATCACGCCCCAGATCATCGCAAAGACAAAACCCCGGATCACGTCTCCGCCAAGTACATAGAGAGCGATGAGCGCCAAAAGGGTCGTAACCGATGTCATCACCGTGCGACTGAGCGTCTCGTTGATCGAAACATTAAGCACTTCGTTAAGCGGCTTTTTCTTGTATTTGCGCAGGTTCTCTCGCACGCGGTCAAAGACAACCACTGTATCGTTCAGACTGTATCCAACAATGGTCAACAAGGCGGCGATAATGGCCAGATCAAATTTGATCTGAAGCGCCGAGAACACGCCAATGGTTAAGATTACATCATGGACCAATGCCGCCACCGCACCCAAAGCAAACTGCCATTCAAAGCGCAGCCAGATATAGACAAGAACCGCTCCAATAGCCAAAATCACAGCAAAAGCTGCGGTTTGGATCAACTCGCCTGACACTTTGGGGCCAACGGATTCAACTGACACAAACTTGATATCCGACACAGCTCCGCTGAGTGCCGCTTGCACGGCCCGAATGGTATCCGGCGTTACGGCTTCCTGACCATCTTGAGCCTGAATACGGATCATCGCCACGTTTTGATCTAAGTCAAAGGTCGGATCGAACACCTCGGTGATGGATATATCACCCAGCTCCAGCGGGGTCATCGCATCGCGATAGATGCCGATGTTGACAGGCTGTGTGCTTTCCGAGCGGATCGTTGTGCCGCCACGAAAGTCGATTCCGAAGTTTAGCCCTAGCAGAATGAAGGAGGCAAAAGCCAAGACCATCATAACTGTCGAAATTCCAAGCCATACTTTCCAACGGCCAAAGAAATCAAAGGTGGTACTCTGTTTTACGAGTTTCAAACGCATCGTCTTAGACCTCGATTGTCTTGGGGCGGCGGCGTTCATACCACATCACCACCATAAGCCGCGTGACGAAAATCGCCGTGAACACCGATGTCATGATCCCAAGCCCCAGCGTGATCGCAAAGCCCCGCACCGGGCCAGAGCCCATTGCGAACAGGATCACAGCCGTAATGAACGTGGTGATATTGGCGTCGATGATGGCACTTAGCGCTTTCTCATAGCCAAGCTCAATTGCGCGGGCGGGGCCCCTCGCACTTTTCAGTTCTTCTCGGATACGTTCGAACACAAGCACGTTGGCGTCCACCGCCATGCCCACGGTCAGCACGATCCCGGCAATGCCCGGCAGCGTCAGCGTTGCACCAATCAGCGACAAGAGGCCAAAGATAAGTCCGATATTGATGATCAGCGCAATATTGGCGAATACGCCGAACAAGCCATAGCTCAGTGCCATGAAAACCAGCACTGCGGCAAAGGCCACCACAGTGGCCACCTTTCCCGCGTCAATACTGTCTTGACCAAGCTCGGGGCCAATGGTTCGTTCCTCAAGGAACGTCAGTTTTGCAGGCAGCGCACCTGCCCGAAGCAGTACGGCTAGGTTGGTCGTTTCCTCAACCGAGAAACGGCCCGTGATGATCCCCGATCCGCCTGGAATGTGGCTTTGGATCACAGGGGCGCTCACGACCTCGTCATCCAGAACGATGGCAAAGGGCGAGCCGATGTTCTCTGCCGTGTAATCCCCAAAACGCCGCGCACCGGATGTATTGAACCGGAAAGACACCGACGGGCTGCCGTTCTGATCAAAGCTGGGCTGCGCATCGACCAGATCCTCGCCCGTGACCACGGGCGCGCTTTCGATCACGAAAAATTGCCCCGGCTCGTCGAGTGACGGGATCAGCTTGTTGCCGACACCCGGCGCCGCGTCACCGTCAGAGGTGCGGTTTACGACCGGGTTAAATGTCAACTGCGCCGTTGTACCAATGATCTCTTTCAATTCGGCGGCCGAGCCGATGCCCGGTACCTGAATCAGGATCCGCCGCGCGCCCTGACGTTGAATGGTTGGCTCGCGCGTGCCCACCTCGTCGATGCGGCGACGCACGATCTCGAGAGATTGCTGCACCGTGCGCTCGTCTGAGGCCAGACGCTCGGCCTCGCTCAGGGTCACCACGATCACATCGCCCTCGGCGCGCGCTTCTATGTCGCTGGCACCGACACCTGTTAGCGTCTGCACCGGCCGCGCCAGCCCGCGCACCACATCAAGTGCGCGCGCCATACCCGACACGTCACCGATGCGAATGCGTAGCTCACTCTCGGGTGAGGGTTGCAAACGGATGGTGCCTATGGTGGCGCGCTCGGGGCGCAAGGCATTGCGGATTTCGGGCCAGCTGGCCTCCATCCGACTAGCATAGACATCCTCGACCTGCACCTCAGCCAGCAAATGCGCACCCCCGCGCAGATCCAATCCAAGGTTCACCAGCGAAGACGGCATCCACATGGGCCACTGCGCCAAAAGCGCCCGATTCTCGGCCGTATCTGCGCCGATCTCTATCGCCGTGGCGGCGTCATTGTGCTGCTCCACCCGGGTGTAGAACCCGTTGGGCAAGGCTAGGAACAAGCCAAGCGCACAGGTCGCCCAGACCAGAACCCGTTTCCACGCATCAATTTGCAGCATTACTTGGCAGGCTCGGTCTTGCTGAGAACGCTGGCGATGGTTGACTGCACCACGCGCACCTTGACGCCCTCGGCCAGCTCGACCTCGACTTCGTTGTCATCCTTGACCTTGACGACCTTTCCGATCAGCCCGCCCTGCGTGACCACCTGATCGCCACGCCGCAACGCCGCAACCATGGCCGCATGATCCTTTACCTTCTTTTGTTGAGGGCGGATGAGCAGAAAATACATGATCGCAAAGATCAGAATGAGCGGGATGAACTGGCCAAAGGCTTCCATGGGTCTGTCCTTAATCTTGGGGCACATCACGCCCAACACAGAGTTTGGCAGAACCTATGGCTGCCAGCGGACCTGCGCAAGGTGCAAAGGGCGCTATATTCCGTCCATCAAAACACAAATCACGAAAACCCTTTTGCCTGACGCAATTTCTCGTCATGGTGGCGGGATGGAAACGACAATCACATTGCCCTTGCCCCCCAATCTGCTGTGGGGCACGTTTGCCGTGTTGGGCATCGCGCTCGGCTCTGCCGTCATCTACTGGGCTTTGCCCCGAGAAAGCGCCCCACACCAAACCATCCAAAACTTCCGCGAAACACTCGGGGTCACTGGGGTTCCTGTGCCGATTTTCGCGATCCTGGCATTGCTGGTGGTCGGCCTGACAACGGTGCTGACGTTTGGGCTGTTTGGGCTGATCATCGAGGTCGTGATTCATGCCGTGCCCAACCGCGACAAACCGCAAGAGGTCTGGGATTTTCGCTTTACGCTGGTGCAACTGGCAGCACTTACCACTGTGCTGGGGGCGGTCGTCGCGCTTCCGTTCACGATGATCCGCCTACGATTACAAAGTTCTTCTAATATTACTGACCAAGAAGTGCTGCTAATCAGCGAAGAGGCACTGTTCAACGACAAGATGACAGCCGCCACCACAGATATCTATTCACGGCGTCAAACCGGGGACAACACATGGCAAGATGACGTACCCCGCCGCAATTCTGCCATCGACCGGCTCGAAGGGCTGGTGCATGAGCGCCCCGATCAGGCCCCGCGCGTGGCCCGCCTGCTGAGCGTTTATCTGCGCGAACTCTCTGGTGCCGACGAGGTGCCCGCGCAAACCCACCACTACCTCTACGCCCATGCTCTGATGTACCCAAAGGGTGGCAGCAAACCCCTGAACGCCGAAGAGGCCGCGCAGAAACTGAACGTGACGGCAGAGGATATTTCGCTCGCCGCATTAGAGACATGGGCTTATACGCTGAAACCACGCTCGGATATGGAAAATGCGGTGCAAACCCTCGGGCGATTGCGCGCGATTGCTGGTGTAGATGCGGACGCCGTCAAAATCGATCTGCGCGCGGCCAATCTGCAAGGTATCGACTTTGAAGGCGGCAACTTCAACCGCGCGCGTCTGAACGGCGCGCAGTTGCAGGGGGCAAGGCTGTGGTTCGCGCAGATGCAGGGGGCAAAGCTCTGGCAGGCGCAGTTGCAGGGGGCAAAGCTCTTGCAGGCGCAGATGCAGAGGGCGGAGCTCTTTGGCGCGCAGATGCAGGGGGCAGACCTCCAGCAAGCAGAGTTGCAGGGGGCAAACCTCTTGGACGCGGAGATGCAGGGGGCAGACCTCAGGCGCGCGCAGATGCAGGGGACGACACTCTTTTCATTGAAGTTTGACGCAAAAACCACGATTAAAGACGCTAATCTTACGGGTGGCGCAATCAGTGACACTGATTTGTCGCCCCTGCGCATCTCTCCCGAACAGCTCAACACGGCCTTTGGCGATGGCTCTGTCATCTTGCCCGATCACATCAATTGGCCCACACATTGGCCCCGCGAAAGGCTGGAGAGACTCGATTTCAGCAACAAATTAGAGCACTTTAAAGCTAAACTGCCCCCCGGTTGGGACGCACCAAAGCGCTGATCGCGCGCGCAAAGCGCGGGATCTGTGCCACATTTGGCATCCCTGCCCCGCCTGCGCGCCCCGACCCCCTTGGCCCCCGCCCCGTGATCGGGCATATGGGGCGCATGTAACGCCGACCCATGAAAGCACAGACATGCATGACATCCGCCGCCTTCGCGACACGCCCGCAGCTTTTGACGCCGCCCTCGGGCGTCGTGGGGATGCGCCCGTGTCATCCGCGCTTTTGGCCCTGGACGCGGCCCGCCGCGCCAAGATCCTAGCGGCCGAAACCGCGCAGGCCGCGCAAAACCAGGCCTCAAAACAGGTGGGCGCGGCCAAGGCCCGTGGTGATGAGGATGAATTCCAGCGCCTGCGCGCGCTTGTGTCTGAAAAAAAGGCCGAGGTTGCCGCGCTGCAGGATGCCGCCAAGGCGCTCGACGCGCAGCTGACCGACGCGCTGGGCCATATCCCCAACCTGCCCGCCGATGATGTGCCCGACGGCGCGGACGAGGACGACAATGTCGAACAACA
>JABITU010000100.1 GCA_018668195.1 Tateyamaria sp.
CCCAACCTGCCCGCCGATGATGTGCCCGACGGCGCGGACGAGGACGACAATGTCGAACAACACCGCTTTGGCAGCCCCCGCAGCTTTGACTTTGCGCCGGTGGAACATTACCAGATCGGATCTGTCACGGCGGCGATGGATTTTGAAACGGCCGCCAAGGTTTCGGGCAGCCGCTTTGTGATGCTGAGGGGCGCTGTCGCGCGCATCCACCGCGCGCTGGCGCAGTTCATGATCGACACCCATGTGGATCAAAACGGCCTGACGGAAGTAAATTCGCCCGTGCTGGTGCGCGATGCGGCGATGTATGGCACCGACAAGCTGCCCAAATTTGGCGAAGACAGTTACCAGACCCACGAAGGGATGTGGCTGGTGCCGACCTCTGAGGTGCCGCTGACATATTCGGTGGCGGGCGATGTTTTGGAGGCGCATGCGTTGCCCATCCGGATGACGGCGCACACGCTGTGTTTCCGATCTGAGGCCGGATCGGCCGGGCGCGACACATCCGGCATGCTGCGCCAACACCAGTTCGAAAAGGTCGAGATGGTTTCGGTCACGCATCCCGACGACAGCGACGCGGAACAAAAGCGGATGCTGCGCTGTGCCGAAGCGATTCTGGAAGCACTTGAAATCCCTTACAGAACGGTCATTCTTTGCACCGGGGACATGGGGTTTGGCGCGCGGCGGACCTTTGACATCGAGGCGTGGTTGCCCGGTCAGGACGCCTATCGCGAGATCAGCTCTGTTTCGACAACCGGCGATTTTCAGGCGCGCCGCATGAACGCACGATTCAAGCCCGCCGATGGTGGAAAACCGCAGTTTGTGCACACGCTCAACGGCTCGGGCGTGGCTGTGGGGCGCTGTTTGATTGCGGTTCTGGAAAATGGCCAGCAGGCGGATGGGTCCGTCACGTTGCCCGCAGTGCTTGCGCCCTATCTGGGCGGCAAATGCACTCTGACGGCGCACGGCACGCTGGCCTAAGCTTGAGGCCTTCGGTTCGCCTTTTCTTGCAACAGGTGGAACATGGCGGCGAGAAAGGGACGGGCCGGGAAGCCTGCGGAAATATGCGCCTGTCACAGGGCCCAGCAATCGGGTAGGCTAAGGTCATCCCTGTAAATCGGTGAAAACTATGCCCGTTATTGTTCTGCTCCTTGCTCTTGCCTTTGCGGCCTCGCCCCTTTGGGTTCCGGGTTTTGGCGGATTTGATCCGGACAAATTTCCGTTCCCACAGACCAATCCGCCGGTCCAACCCGCGGGCTATGCGTTTTCGATCTGGGGCGTGATTTATCTGTGGCTGATCATCGGCTGTGGCTTTGGCGCTTGGCGGCGTGCAAAGGACGCCGCCTGGGCACCGATGCGCATGCCGTTGGCCTTGTCGCTCGGATTTGGGGCAATATGGCTGCCGGTTGCGGTGCTGAGCCCCATCTGGGCGACCCTGCTAATCTGGGTGATGTTGATCACCGCCCTCTGGGCATTGTGGCTCAGCCCGCGCACGGATGCTTGGGCCGCGGCATTGCCGGTGGCGCTCTATGCGGGATGGCTGAGCGCTGCGAGCTTTGTCGCTCTGGGGCTGATGCTGGGTGGATATGGATGGACCAGCGACACAACGGCCGCATGGCTTATGATCGCGCTGGCCATAGTTCTGGCGTTTGGCGTACAATGGCGGCTGGCGCGTGCACCCACTTATGCAATCGCGGTGATATGGGCCTTGGTTGCTGTGGCAGTCCGCGATGGATTTGATCCCACGGGTATCAGCGCACTCGCCTTATGCGGAGCAGTAATAATGTTTTGGCCCACGTTACGGTCGATTATGGCATAGCCAACAGACCAAAACACAAAACGACAAGCTGTACAAAAAAACGACCCGTTACCCAACGTTTAGCCCATAACGGAAAAAACTTAGCTCCGCCGTCCCTCTGTGTGTTTTCTCAGCTTGGAGGGTCCAGCCTTTTTTCTTCCTTTGTACGGATTGGCATCGTTCTGCCCGCGCATGAACAAACGGATCGGCGTGCCGGGCATGTCGAAATCAAGCCGCAACCCATTCACCAGATAGCGATTATAGCTTTCAGGCACTTTATCGGGGTGCGAACACATCACCACAAACCCCGGCGGGCGGGTCTTGGCCTGAGTCATGTACCGCAGCTTGATCCGCTTGCCTTGAGGCGCGGGGGGCGGATGAGCCTCGAGCATGCCTGTCAACCAACGGTTCAGTTGCGCAGTCGTGACGCGTCGGTTCCACACATCATAAGCGCGCAAAATCGCATCATGCAAACGATCCAACCCACGCCCCGTCTTTGCCGACACAGTGATCAGGGGCGCGCCTCGCAGCTGCGGCAGCAACCGTTCAAAGCTTTCTTTAAGATCGCGCAACTTATCTTGTTTATCGTCCTCAATGTCCCATTTGTTTACGGCGACGACAACCGCGCGCCCCTCGCGTTCCGCCAGATCAGCAATCCGCAAGTCCTGTTGCTCAAATGGGATCGCGGCATCGAGTAGCACCACCACAACCTCGGCAAATTTCACGGCGCGCAAGCCATCAGAAACGCTAAGTTTTTCAAGCTTTTCCTGGACCTTGGCCCGCTTGCGCATGCCCGCAGTGTCAAAGATTCGCATCGGCGTGTCATTCCACTGCGTCCGCAACGAAATCGCGTCTCGGGTGATCCCAGCCTCTGGCCCAGTTAGCAACCGGTCCTCGCCAACGATCTGGTTAATCAGAGTCGACTTACCTGCATTCGGACGCCCTACAACAGCCACCTGTAAGGGTTTGGCGTCGGTCGGGACCGGCACGAAATCGAGGTCATCCACGCTCTCGTCAACGCTCACGTCGACATCTGGCGCATCTTCTTCTGCCTTCTCAGCATGCAAATCCGCCAGAGGCTGCAATTGTGCATACAGATCCGTCAGCCCCTCGCCATGCTCAGCTGACAGCCTAATCGGCTCGCCCAGGCCAAGTGAATAGGCCTCAATCATGCCCGCATCCGCTGCAGCGCCCTCGGCCTTGTTGGCAGCCAGCAGCACATGGTCGGCGCGTTTGCGCAAAATCTCTGCAAAAATCTGGTCTGTGGGTGTCACGCCTGCCCGCGCATCAATCATGAACAGACACA
Source organism: Tateyamaria sp. (assembly GCA_018668195.1). The sequence goes on from JABITU010000100.1 coordinate 3,102, forward strand.
CATCCGCCATATCCACCGCGCGCTCGGTCAAACGCCGCATTCGCCCTTGCAGGCTATCATCGGTGGCATCCTCAAGTCCGGCCGTGTCAATGACAGTGAACCGAAGGTCTGCCAGCCGTGCGGCACCTTCACGCAAGTCCCGTGTCACGCCCGGCTGGTCATCGACCAGCGCAAGACGTTTGCCAACAAGGCGGTTAAATAGCGTCGACTTGCCCACATTGGGCCGTCCGACAATGGCAAGGGTCATGGACATTGTGAATACCAGTGATCAGGTCAGACGCGGCACATAGACCATATATTGCCGAACGGAAAGGTCACAACTTCAGAGCAAGCTTATCGATAGGCTAGCAACTGACCCTTGCGCGATACGACATATAGGGTTTGCCCCGCGACGACGGGTGCCGTAGATGCACCACCCGGTATTTCGAATGTCCCAACCAAGCCTCCAGTTACCGGGTCAAAGCTGCGCAGAAAACCGTCAGACGAAGCAATCAAAACCCGTGCCCCTGCTAAGATCGGTCCGTGATGAGCGAACACTTCAGCCCTTTTGGTCGGACGGTCACGTACGAAGTTAGGCAAAGATTTACCCCAGATCCGTGTGCCATCTTCGGAACTCAATCGCAGCAATTCATTACGGTCACTGACCAGAAAAACGCTGCCCGCGACCGGCAGAATATTGTCGATTGATCCCTCGCTTACTGTCCAAACACGACGCCCACTGCTTGCATCAACCGCAATCGTGCTCCCTGACTGATTACCTGCGAAAATTACACCATTTGCTTCAATCGGCTGACCAGTGACGTCTCCGATCTTGGACAGGGCGCGGCCTTTACGTTCACCCAGAACGGACGCATCCCAGCGACGCAGACCACCACGGCGGAAAACAGCCTGCAACTCGCCAGAGCCAAAGGCAAATACGGCGAACTTATCCGCCACGATCGGCGCAGGTGCACCCAATACATTCGAACCGCTTTCGGCAACTTTAACCTGCCATTGCACGCGCCCGTCAAACTTGTTTATCGCCCAACCTGATGCATCGCCCGCAACCACGTAAAGCATGTCCTCGTAGATTGTAGGCTGACCGGAGGTTGATGCATTAAGGTTTTGGGTCCAAATTATTGCTCCGGTCGCAGCCTCAAGCGCAGTGACCGCGCCAAGCCCGGTTGAGACATAGAGAACGTCGCCATCTGCTGCCAAACCGCCCCCGGTTGAATCGTTTTCATCGGCACCATCCGACAAAACGGATCGCTGCCAGATCAGGTCACCTGACGTGGATACCGCCGACACTTGAGTTGTGGCATCCAATGTAAAAACGCGACCGCCCGACACAACCGGATCTGCTACAATCCGATGCTTACGGCTGTCACCCTGCCCGATGCTGATGCTCCAGACGGGGGCGAGGTCAGCGGCAAGCTTTGGGTGAACGGCGCGGAAAACCTGCGTGCCAATGTTTTGCGGGGCATCTGTGTTGCTGACCTGAGTAGGCAGTCTAATATCGCGCGGTCCATCCTCGACCGATCTTGTTTGTTCGACACCCTCATTCGTCGCAGCTGTTGACAGAACCGACGTGATCGCCTCGCGTTTGCCAGGCAGGATAATCTCACGCTCTTGGCAGGCCGCGAGAACCAGAACACCCAGAACCATTGCGCCGAGCGTCGCGGAACGCGGCCACACATGTCGCGCTACAGTTCGCATGATAGTCTCAGCCATGTTATCGCCCTTATTCCGTTGGCGTTTCCGCCATGTTGTCCAAAGCCGCGGATCCACCAAGAGCCACAATTGCCTGTAGGGCGCGGCGTTGCAAGCCCGGGGTCGATTCGGCGTCTTCGATAATCATGCGAAATCTCTCAATGGCGGCATTTGAATTGTTGGCTTGGATATCAAGCAAGGCCAGTTGTTCTTCTGCAAAAACGCGCAATGATACGCCCGGCACGGCTAGCGCCTCAAAGCCAGCGCGACGCGTCTCCACGTCGAGGGTGTCAGATTGAACAATCAACGACTTGAAACTCGCCACCTGACGATAAATCAACGGCAAATCAGCGGTGTCAGCAACGCTGGCAATGATATCCGCAGCCTGTGCACCATTTCCAGCTTCAGCCTGTATTCCTGCCGTCAAGAACGCGCGGATCGCTTTACCCTCTGGCGATTCAGCCTCTATCGCACCAAGAGCGGTTGCGCGCTCTGCATCATCATTTTCAGCCAGCGCTGCCAGCATAGCATCACCCAGCGCCTGCGCCTTAGCCTCAGCCTGAGCGCGGCGGTACTCATTAAAACCAGCGCCCGCAACGATCAGCACGATCAACAGCGCTGCAATCCAACCATAACGACGCAAATAGCCATAAAGTCGGTCGCGGCGCACCTCTTCGGTGACTTCTTCGATAAAGCTTTCGGTATTGCTCACACCCGCGCTCCTTGTTCGTGCTTTGTCAAGCGATTGCATTATCACAACGCCAACTATTGCGCTTCTCTTATAGTGCCCTTGCAGCCAAGCCAAGAGCGCCTGAAAGCTTCACAAACTGCGGCATTTCGGACGCATTGCAGATTAATGTCAAAAAAAGTAATCTGAACTGGTTAGTTTAGACGAATAATTTCCTACATGACATCTTAATCGAGGCGCATTGAGCGCTCAAAACCAATAAGGACTTTCGCGCATGCGCATTCTTTCGTTCATATTAGCAGTCATGGTGGCCGTTGCACTGTACCTGTGGATCATCGAACGCGAACGCACAATCGCCTACGTAACCAAGGTGATGGCTGGCAACGAGACGTCCGAACCACTGCAGACCGACGAAGAGATTGAAGTCGTTGAGGAAACCCCGAACACAAACGCATTGATCAAAGTTGTGGCGCACCATTCAGTGGCGCGCGAAATTGACAGCGCAGTCATCCTGCGTGGCCAGACAGAGGCCGCACGCCAAGTCGATGTCCGGGCCGAAACGACGTCCACCGTAGTCTCTCCTCCGCTTCGAAAAGGCGCGTTTATCGACAAGGGTCAACTGCTTTGCCGACTCGATCTTGGTATCCGCGCATCCTCTTTGGCAGAGGCGCGCGCGCGCGCGGCCGAAGCTGTCGCACGCAAAACAGAAGCAAAAAGCCGCATTCCAGAAAGCGAAGCGCGCGTAGCCGAAGCCATGGCACGGCTTGCCGAAGCGCAAGTAAACCAAAATGCAGCCAGCCGTTTGAGCGAGGGTGGATTTGCGTCTGAAACACGTGTCAAAAGCGCTGAAGCTGCATTTGCGGCGGCTGAAGCCTCGGTGGAAGCCGCCCGTTCCGGTGTCATCGCAGCCAAATCGGGAATGGAATCAGCCGACGCCGCGATACAAGCTGCAACGGCTGCGGTTGCTTCTGCAGAAAAGGAAATAGAGAGGCTGGATATTCACGCACCGTTTGCAGGGATACTAGAAAGCGACACCGCAGAGCTGGGCAGCCTGCTGCAACCTGGGTCGCTTTGTGCTACCGTTATCCAACTTGATCCGATCAAGCTCGTCGCCTTTGTGCCTGAAACACAGGTCAACCGCGTTGCCGTAGGCGCAGTTGCGAACGCCCGGCTGGCCGCAGGCGGTGAAGCATTGACAGGCTTAGTCAAGTTCCTGAGCCGCTCAGCTGACCCAACAACGCGCACCTTCCGCGTCGAAATCGAAGTTCCAAACCCGGATCTGAATATTCGGGACGGCCAGACCGCCGAAATCACGGTCGTCGCTCCGGGTGCACGTGCGCATTTATTGCCTGGGTCAGCGCTGACCCTGAACGAGGCGGGCAAGCTGGGCTTGCGCACGGTGTCGGACGATGGCGTCGTGGCTTTTTTGCCAACTTCTGTTCTGCGTGATACAGCTCAGGGCATGTGGCTGACCGGTTTGCCGGACGAAATTGACGTGATTGTTATCGGTCAGGAATTTGTCACCCAAGGGGTCAAAGTCGACCCCACCTTTGAGGAGCAAACCCAATGACAGGTATTGTCGACTGGGCCGCATCACGCGCGCGAATGGTTCTCGCCTTTATCGTGCTGTCGATCCTCGCGGGCGCGGTGTCTTATGTGAGTTTGCCCAAAGAGGGTGAACCGGACATCGAAATCCCGACACTGGTGATTTCTGTCCCCTTTCCCGGCATTTCAGCCGGCGACAGCGAAACGCTTTTGATCCAACCAATGGAGACTGAGCTCTCTGATCTGGACGGGCTCAACAAAATGACGGCGACTGCCGCCGAAGGGTATGCCAACATCGTGTTGGAGTTCGAGTTCGGCTGGAACAAGACGCAAGTCATGGCTGACGTGCGTGATGCCATGGATGGCGCAGAGGCCGAATTCCCATCAGGCTTCGAGCAGTATACCCTCAATGAATTTAACTTTTCTGAGTTTCCAATCGTAGTAGTAAATTTGTCCGGTCCCGTGCCAGAGCGAACCATCACGCGCGTCGCCAAAGACCTGCAGGACGATCTTGAAGCCCTTGATGCTGTCCTAGAAGCAAGTGTCGTGGGCAGCCGTGATGAAATGGTCGAAGTCATCATCGACCCCTTAAGGTTGGAGTCGTATAACGTTACCGCCGGTGAATTGATCAGCGTTGTGCAAAACAACAACCAACTCATTGCAGCAGGTGAAATCGAGACGGAACAGGGCGCATTTGCGGTCAAGATCCCGTCGTCTTTCAACACAACGCGCGATATATATAACCTGCCCGTCAAAACAAACGGCGACCGTGTGGTGACGCTGGGGGATCTGGCGCAAATCAATCTCACCTTCCAAGATCGACTATCAACTGCACGTTTCAACGGACGCGACACAGTCGCCTTGCAAGTGGTCAAGCGCAAAGGCTTTAACCTTATTGATACGGCTACGGCTGTGAAAACCCTTGTGGCAGAACGGTCTGGCGAATGGCCTGACGGCCTTAAAGCCGCGGTTGAAGTCGGCACGTCAAATGACCAAAGTCGCGTTGTCGATTCCATGATCAAACAATTGCAGGGCTCAGTCTTTACGGCCATCGCGCTGGTCATGCTGGTATCGCTCGCGGCACTCGGCCCACGCGCTTCGATCTTAGTTGGTTTTGCAATCCCAACCTCATTTCTGTTGTGCTTTGTGTTGCTCGCGATCATGGGCATTTCGATATCAAACATCGTAATGTTCGGCCTTATCCTGTCTGTTGGGATGCTGGTGGATGGCGCCATCGTCGTTGTCGAATACGCCGACAAGCGCCAGCAACAGGGGGTTGGACCCATGCAATCCTATGTGGATGCGGCCAAACGTATGTTCTGGCCGGTTGTATCCTCTACGGCGACGACGCTATGCGCTTTTCTACCCATGCTGTTTTGGCCCGGTGTTCCGGGTCAGTTCATGGGCATGTTGCCAGTCACGTTGATTTTCGTGTTATCAGCCTCTTTGATTGTGGCTTTGATCTATTTGCCCGTGATGGGCGGCGTGCTGGGCAGCATTATCGGGTGGGTTTCATCCCGAAACGAAGCGATTGCGCGCCTGCCGTTCCTTGCCCACCTAATGCTGTTCCCACTGGCTGGAGCGCTGGTTGCGACATTAACGGGCATGGGAGCATTACAGGCCAACATTGCGGCGGCTTTTGCTGCTATGGATCAACTGGACACATTTGGCTCGGTCCTGCCGACGTTCTTTACAGTGTTCCTGAACGGCATGGGCATGGTCAGCCTTGTAGGGCTGGCGGTGTCTGGTGTGATCATCGGACTGTTATCCTTGACCGCCTTCCTGCTGCGGATCGGGTTGGTTGGCAAATGGGCAGGCCGCAAATTGGTCGGCACCCGCAACAGCCGCGTGAAATCTGGCTATCAGCGGTCTGGTTTCGGCTATCTCATTCAGGGCATTGTCGGAAACCCAGTCATGCCGCTTGTAATGATTGGCGTGGTGTTTGTTTTCGTGGGAACGACACTCATCTATTTCGTGAACAACAACAAAGGCGTTGAGTTTTTTGTCGACACCGAACCAGAACAAGCCATCGTTTACGTTTTGGCGCGGGGCAACCTAAGCCTGAGTGAAAAGGATGAACTGCTACGCCAGGCTGAACACGTGGTCAACGCCCATCCTGGTATTGACAGTGTGTTTTCCTTTGCAGGCAATGGCGGTCTGAATGCAAACACAGGAGGCGCACAATCACCCAAGGACACGATTGGTCAGATCCAGCTTGAAACGATCCCCTGGAAAAACCGCCCCGACGCGGTGGAGCCCTGGTTCACCCTGCCCATCATCAATTATACCGTCATGCGAGAGGTCAAAGCCGAAGCATTTGACGGCAACACGATCATCGACGAACTGTCAGAACAGCTGGCCACTATTCCCGGCATCCGCACCGAAGTTCTTAACCTTGGTCAAGGTCCAGCCAGCAGCAAGCCCGTGCATCTGCGCATCAAGGGCGACAACTGGTCTGATCTGTTGGTTGCGACGTCCACCGCTCGGGCACAATTTGATGCGACCCCTGGCTTGATTAAAGTCGAAGACACCCGCCCCTTGCCCGGCATAGATTGGCAAATTGACGTCGATGTACAAAAAGCAGGCCGCTATGGTGCTGACGTGGCCACAGTTGGTGCGATGGTGCAATTAGTCACACGCGGGCTGTTGCTTGACACGATGCGCGTTAAAACCTCGGATGAGGAAATAGAGATACGCGTACGTTTGCCTAAGCAAGATCGTGTGCTGTCGACCCTCGACACACTCAAAGTACGTACAGCCGATGGGCTTGTGCCACTGGCAAATTTCATAACCCGGACGCCCGTTGCCGAGCTTGCCCAGATCAATCGCGTGGACCAAAACCGTTATTTCGACGTAAAGGCAGACGTTACCCCAGATCTGCAAAAACTCGTCGAATTTGTCGAGATCAACGGCGAAAAAATGGAACAAACCGTTGCAACCCTGCTCCCGTCGACAGCGGGCGACATAATTGCAGCCGATGGAGCGCGCTTTGCGGTGCTCACCTATCATGACGGTGCAAGCAACCGTGACCTACCGACCGAGCTGTCGGCAGGGGATGTGCGAATGATGCCAGTAAATCCCAACGAACGGATCGCAGAACTGACTAAATGGTTGGATACAAACCCATTTGCAAACGGTCTCGAATACGAATGGACCGGGGATCAAGAGGATCAGGCTGAATCTGGCGCTTTCCTGCAACAGGCGTTCCTGGGTGCTTTAGGGTTAATGTTCATCATCTTGTTGGCGCAGTTCAACAGCGTCTACAACGCGCTGCTGGTGCTGGGTGCGGTTGTCTTGTCGACCACTGGCGTGCTGATCGGCATGCTGGTCATGGATCAGGCATTTTCGATCATCATGACGGGTACGGGCATCGTCGCGTTGGCGGGCATCGTCGTGAACAACAACATTGTCCTTATCGATACCTACCAAGAATACGAAAAATACATGCCCCGGATCGAGGCGATTATTCGCACGGCGCAAGACCGTATCCGACCAGTTCTGCTGACGACGATCACGACGATGGCGGGTCTTGCACCGATGATGTTCGGTCTGAGCCTCGATTTCGGTAATGGCGGCTATACTGTGAACAGCCCAACAGCACTATGGTGGACACAACTGGCGACGGCAGTGGTGTTTGGGCTTGGGATCGCCACAGTTTTAACGCTGATGGTGACCCCGTCCTTGCTGGCACTACGCGTGTGGATTGTGACCTATGCGCAGTGGACGAGTCAATTGCTCGCTAAGCTGTCTTTGGGACGCGCTAGCCGTGCAGCACGCGACTGGGCACTTGTTCGCGAGACCACGCATATGAAAAGTCATGAAATTGTTTGGGATTTCGACGATGAAGATCTTGCCAAGAGCCTGCAACATGAGATCGCACTATCGCATGGCCATTTGAAGGCTGCGGAATAGCGACTAACCTTCCTGTGCAAAGAAACGCACTGACATACACAGGGCGAGACATTTTAACTTCAATGCTGTCAGAGAGCAGCCTGCGTCGTCGCGCCGTGAAATGCGTGCCTCTTACGGATCACGCATTTCACGTATCGTCTGATTGTTGCCGGTGCCAAAGCTGCGCATAGCGTCCGCCGTTGGCCAAGAGTACTTCGTGCGTGCCAGTCTCGACGATCTCGCCCGCTTCAAGTACGATGATCTCGTCCGCTTCGGCGATCGTGCTAAGACGGTGCGCAATCGTCAGCACAGTACGGCCCTGCCCGGCCCTGACCAGCGCGTCCTTGATCTCTTGCTCGGTTTCACTATCCAGCGCGCTGGTCGCCTCGTCCAGCAGAAGGATCGGCGGGTTTTTCAGCAAGGTACGCGCAATGCCGACCCGTTGCTTTTCGCCGCCAGAAAGTTTTAGACCACGTTCACCGACTGCGGTGTCGTAGCCGTCGGGCAGCCGTTCAATAAAGTCGTGAATCTGGGCCGCTTTTGCTGCAGCTTCGATATCGGCCTGACTGGCCTGATCCCGGCCATAAGCGATGTTGTAGCGGATCGTGTCGTTAAAAAGCACCGTGTCTTGCGGCACCACACCGATGGCCGCGTGAAGACTGTCTTGAGTGACATCACGCAGATCTTGCCCATCAATTCGCAACGCCCCGCCGTTCACGTCGTAAAAGCGGAACAACAACCGGCCAATCGTCGACTTTCCGGAACCCGTCGATCCGACGATGGCCAGCATCTTGCCCGGTTCTGCCACAAAGGATACGCCCTTGAGGATCGGGCGCGGGGCGTCATAGCCAAAATGCACATCTGTCAATTCAATCCGCCCCCCCTGAACTGCCAATGGCTTTGCATCTGGTGAATCGACAACTTCGGCGGGCTGATCAAGCAGGTCAAACATTTCACCCATGTCCACAAGCGCCTGTCGTATCTCACGATAGACAGTGCCCAGAAAGTTCAAAGGCATTGTGATCTGAATCATGTAGGCATTGACCATAACGAAATCACCAACAGTGAGCGCACCATTCTGCACGCCGATCGCGGCCAGAACCATGACGCCAACAAGGCCGGCTGTGATGATCAACGACTGGCCAAAGTTCAAGAACGCCAGGGAATAGCTGGTCTTGAGGGCGGCCGCTTCATACCGCTCCATTGCGCCGTCATAACGGGTGGCTTCGCGCGCTTCCGCCCCGAAATATTTGACGGTTTCATAGTTCAAAAGGCTGTCGATGGCCTTTTGGTTGGCGTCCGTGTCCTGATTGTTCATCTCACGGCGCAATTTTACCCGCCACTCAGTGACCGCAAAGGTGAACCAAACATAGAACCCGATCGTTACAGCAACGATCAACAGATAGCTGACATCAAACAGTATTGTCAGGATCACACCGATCAGCACCAGCTCCAAAACCAAGGGACCGATTGAAAACAGCAGAAATCGCAACAGAAATTCAACGCCCTTGACCCCCCGTTCGATGATACGGCTCAGCCCGCCCGTTTTGCGAGTAATGTGATAGCGCATCGACAGGCGGTGAATATGCTCGAATGTTTCACGCGCCAGCATGCGCAGCGCCCGTTGGGCCACGCGCGCGAAAACCACGTCCCGCAACTGCTGGAACCCAACGTTCAACAAGCGCGCCATACCATAGGCAATGGTCAGCCCGATCGCCCCCAGCGCCAATGCCGATACGCCATCCCCGGCAAGCGCATCAACCGCATCACGGTAGATCAGGGGTGTCCCGACCGAAACCAACTTTGAGGCAATAAGCGCAATCATCGCCAGAATGACGCGCTGTTTGACCCATGCTTTGTCCTGTGGCCACAGATAAGGAACCACCTTGCGAACCGTGCGCCAGCCAGACTGACGCTCAGCGCGGCCTTCATTTTGCGACGGATCTGGTGTGCGCTTAGTCGGATCGACTTGCGTTGCGGTGTCTGTGGTATCGGTGGGCATATAGAAACGACCTGTTAGTTAGACGTTTTACTTAGTCCAACGCGCGCGTGCTTGCCAGAGGGCTTGGTCCGCTCCACATGCCAGCTCTCACATCAGGCTGGACCAATGTCAAAATTTGCCCGCAGCGCTAAACAAAAGCTCTGAACATTTCTGCTTAATAAACCCAAAGAGCAGCCTTAGTTAGGCAAGGCAAATACCTGTCCCGGATAGATCAGATCCGGATCACGGATCGAATCGCGATTGGCCTCAAAGACTTGCACATAAAGCCGCCCTTCCCCATAGCGTTCGCGCGCAATCGCCCAAAGCGTCGCCCCGGTTTGCACCGTCACTTGCGTCGCCAATGCCTGTGGGTTGTCCACGGCAGCCAAAGCGACGGGATCCTCTCTCTTGAAAGGGGTTTCGACGCGGCTGGTAACATCACCTGTTTCATCCACTTGATCCACCCGGAGCGTATAAACACCCGTGTCGATATCAGGAAGATTGCCGCGCCAACGCCCTTGTGCATCGACATTCAATTCCGTGACAGGACGGTTGTTCACATAAACACGGACAACTTCGGATTCCGATTGCGCACGACCAGCCAACTGCACATCCCCTTCGGTCGAATAGCTGATCGTATCGATTGCAATTGTATCAAGAGCCTGTGGTGCCGGATTCAGAACCTCGACACCTTGGGCAGTGGATTTCAAAACTGTAATCTGCTGCGCCTTGGCCGCGGGTGTCGACGCATCTGTTACATCCTGAGCCTGGGATGTCTCGGGTTCCACAACTGCCGCGACTTTCGGCGCTTTGGTGGGTTTGGGCACAGCTGCAGCATCTGATGTGGGTGTTGGCGTTGACTGTGGGGACTCAACGGCCGCAGTTTTTGTGGGTAATTCCTCTTGAACATCCGTTACTGTTGCTACAGCCACTTTGTCTTGTGCGACGGCTGGCACGGGCGCCTCCGCCGCATCTTGCCGTCGTGTCGAAACAGCTTCAGTCGTCGGGCTTTCCGCCTCTGGCTTGGCAACGGCAACTTCTACAGGTGCAGGGGCCGGCACCTTGGCTTTTGGCTCGGGAGCAGGCTCTTGTTCCACGGGACTTGCTGACGCCACAACGGCAGACGTCTGTGCGGCCGGGTCGGTCGCAGCCGATTCCGACGATTTCGTTGGGTCTGGCGTTGCCTCGGGCGTGAGCGCTGCAACATCCTGCTCCTTGATTACGACGGGTGCGGGCGTCTCTATTGGGTCCGGAGTTGCCTCGCGCATCACTGCTGCAACATTCTGCTCTGCAGACGCTGTCGCGGGCGTTTCCTGAGTAGTGGCCTTCACGACATCCGGCTCCACGGTTGGGGTCGGCTTAGCAACGACCGTGTCACCCTGCGAAATCGGCGTAGGTTCTGTTGTCACTTCTGCCAAAACGGTCGGAGCGGGTTTTACAGGAGCCAGAATAATTTCATCGAGAGAGGCCAGATCCACTTCGCCGTTGCGCTGCACCACAGTCAGAACCCGGGCGGTCGCGGTCGGTTCAATGATTGTGATGGCAGCAAAGCCACCATCCGAATTTGCTGTGCTGCGCGTGTTTTCGACCCCATCGATTAAAATCAATATAGTACTACCAGGAGCGGCGCGCCCAGCAATAATCGTCAGCCCGTCGGATTCCACGCGAACTTCATCGATCGAAGGGGGTGTTTCAGGCACCTGCGCCACAACTTCGGCTTCAGCTTTCACAGGCTCCTGCGTTTCGTTTGCAGGGGCGACTTCGGCAACAGGTTTTCCCGGCAGCTCAGCAGGTAACGCCGCAGACGGGGCTGCCCTATTATTGATATAAACGCCAGCCGATACCACAGCCACTGCAGCGACTGCAGCAAATCCGACGATCGCACCGTTTGAGCCAAATCGGGCTGCCCACTTCGACATTTTCTTCCTTCCTAGTTCCCGAATTCAAAACGGGTTTATTGCGCTTCCTTATCAGGCAGCGATAGAACGGTCAAAAGACGTTCACCAGAGCCCAGTTGCATTTTTGCACCGAAAAAGGAAGCCCAAGTGCCCAATACATCCGTCTGCGTCTATTGTGGGTCCCGAACCGGGACCGATCCCGCGTATTTGACCGAAGCCAAAGCCTTAGGGCGCGGACTGGCAGAACGCGGCTGGCGGCTGGTTTATGGCGCGGGGGATGTGGGTTTAATGGGCGCTGTGGCGCGCTCTGCACAGGCGGCGGGCGGTGACACCTTTGGTGTCATTCCCAAACATCTTGTTGAATGGGAAGTCGGCAAGGTCGATCTAACCCGATACATCGTCACCGAGACCATGCACGAACGTAAAAAGGTCATGTTCATGAACTGTGATGCGGTTGTGGTGCTGCCCGGCGGTGCCGGATCGCTGGACGAACTGTTCGAAGTTTTGACATGGCGCCAGCTTGGCTTACACGACAAGCCAGTTTTTCTGGTCAACGTCAACGCTTATTGGGATCCGCTTCTGGCACTTCTGGAACACGTGGTGGCGCAGGGATTTGCCGACGCAGCACTGCTGGATTATTTCGTAGATGTACCCAACGCCGCGGCAGCGCTTGAGGCGTTGCCGTGATTTGAAACAAAGCTGTTTCGAGCAGTTTTCTGACATGGGAAACTAAAAACGC
>JABITU010000011.1 GCA_018668195.1 Tateyamaria sp.
GCGCTCGACCAGCTGACCAAAGGGCACGCGCGGTTCTGCTCGTTTTGACGCCGAAACCGTCAGCGCATCACGGTCGAACTTACGAACTGAAGCAATGCGTTTTTCGGCGACAGCGCGATAGCTTGCTTCGCGTTCGATCCCAATGAATTCGCGGCCCAGCATCTTGGCTACCGCTCCCGTTGTACCTGTTCCAAAAAATGGATCCAATACAACGTGTCCGGGGTTGGTTGATCCGACCAGCACACGGTGCAGAAGGCTTTGTGGCTTTTGCGTCGGATGGGCCTTGTCGCCCTGTTCGTCTTTCATCCGTTCGTGACCGGTACAGATGGGCAAAACCCAGTCAGACCGCATCTGTATGCCCTCATTCAAAGCCTTAAGAGCTTCGTAATTAAAGGTATATTTGCTGTCTTCTGACTTACCTGCCCAGATCATTGTTTCGTGAGCATTTGTGAACCGCTTGCCGCGGAAATTCGGCATCGGGTTCGACTTGCGCCAAACGACGTCGTTCAAGATCCAAAAACCCTCGTTCTGCAGAGACGCGCCAACGCGAAAGATGTTGTGATAGCTACCAATCACCCAAATCGCCCCATTGGGCTTGAGCAAGCGGCGCGCAGCTTTCAACCATGCGGTTGTAAATTCGTCATAAGCCCGAAAGGAATTAAACTGATCCCAATGATCGTCGACCGCATCAACCTTGCTGTTGTCTGGGCGATGAAGATCACCCTTGAGCTGTAGGTTATATGGAGGATCAGCAAAGATCAGATCAACGCTGCCAGCAGGCAAGCTGTTCATCACATCAATGCAGTCACCTGCAATAACTTGGTTCAAGGGAAGCGCCTCGGCGCCCTTTACATGTTTTGTCATAATCTGCCTCTGTCCCCGGCACATTTTGTGCTCGTTGGTTAGGCTCAAGATGATTCAAAGCTGATTCGGCGTCAATTTCTTTTTTGAATCAGTTACTTAATAAAAATGCTTGTCACAACATATTGTGGACAGGTTTGAACGAACGTCTATGGTGTGGGGTCACACCCAAATTTTGAAGCGCGGTGATGTGGCTTTTTGATCCGTATCCCATGTTGGTTTCCCATCCATAGCCCGGATGCTGTTGCGCCAAATCCACCATGATCCGGTCCCGACACACTTTGGCCACAATTGAAGCCGCAGCAATCGAGACTGAACGGCTGTCTCCTTTGATGATCGAAGTCGCAGGTATGGCCAACCCGGTTGGGATCATATTTCCGTCGATCAATGCATGATCTGGCGCTTGGGCCAGCCCGGCAACTGCCCGAACCATCGCCAAATGAGACGCGCGCAGTATATTAAGCTCGTCAATTTCGGCCACCGATGCATGCGCAACGGAAACGATAGCGACGTCGACAATCTTGCACCAAAGTTTGGCGCGGGCTCGTGGGCGCAAAACTTTGGAGTCGTCTAGGCCCACAGGTATATCGGCCGGGTCTAGCATCACGGCCGCCGCAGTCACCGGCCCGGCGAGAGGCCCACGGCCCACCTCATCAACGCCGGCCACACAGCCACCCAGCTGGCTCTCGAACACATAGTCTGGCAAACTTGATATACCTTCTTGTTCCACACTCTCTGAATCAAAAGCAAAACGCACGTTCCGGCGGAAAGTGCAAATGCCCCGCGTCGCATTCACGAGGCGTAAATGCAAAAGAAGGCGGTAACACCATCTTCTGATATTTAGCTGCCGAACCGGGAGGCCGTTCAGCCGCCACCGTTCATTGCTAATATCGCGCTAATTTGTATCCATTCCGACGCAGGCAGCGCGCTGCAAAGCCTTTGCGTGTCCCACGCGCCGTTGGGAAGCGACGTTTGCATTGCCCCGGCAGCTGACTGACGCGGATGTGATTGGCCTTTAGGCAGCGGCGTCCAAACACCCGCATGCGACCATCTTTGACGTGAATGCTACGAAGACATTCTTGCGGTAAAAGCTGACGTTTTACGGGGCGCGGCCGGTGCGTATGCGTCACCTCTGCATCATCAAGAACCTTATTGGCAACTACACCCAACACGGCCAGCCCCAACAATGCGGCAAGCAGACCTCCAATCTCATCTTCGTTTGCACGGGCCGGGACAGCGGAAAAGCCTGTGACGATAATAGAGGCTGTAGCAACGGCGGTAATAAATCGACGGGGGATACGATGTGTCATGAGGGCGGTCCTTTACGCATTCAAATCAAATAAGCGCCAAAATATTTGGCTATGATCCCAAACAGGCCCAATCCCCATAAGACAGGCAATAACAGCCGCAAGTTATCGAATATCCACAGCCCACCCGCACGATGTTATTGAATATCGGGGCATTCCGGCGCAGTCTGATGTTATGAAAAATTTCGCTCTTTCACTTACGCTGACGCTCTGTCTATCCAGCATGGCCACGGCGCAATGCTTTGCCGATTACAAGGCAAAGAAAGACAATCCACTGCGCCTGCACTACGGTGTAGCGAAAATTTCGGGTCCGTGTTCTGTCGCCGATGCCAAAAGCGAGCTCGCCCACCGAATTGCCATAAACGGCTGGACAGTTCTTAAAGTAATGTCAGTTTTTGGCTCAGATGGGCTCGATCAAAGGAAAGACAGTGCAGGACAATACTACCTCCGCTTCTGACATGCGCCGCACTGGTGGACGGCTGGTGATCTTCGGTATCGCAAGCATTCTAGCTCTGTTGATTGGCGCGGCTCTCCTGCTGTTTCTCGCCCTACCCGACGCAGGAGCTTTCGACGCCCACGTCGAACGGATGTTTGTCGAAAACACAGACATCACCAGCCAGGCTGAAATCAAACTTCTGGAAATTCTTGCCCAGTCCGGCACCGCCTTTGCCGACACGCTGGCCAGCTATCGTTTGGTAATTTATACTTTGCTGGTGTTCGCCACGGCGATGATGATAGCGGCGCTGGTTTTCTTAATTCTGATCGTCGGCTTTAACCGCCGACTAGCTCAAATCGAGCGCGCTGGCATTCAGGTCAACTCCCTTCTGATCAGCCGCGAGGAAAATACCGTCTACCTAAACAACCTTGGCTTTAAGCTCACCGATGCCACGATGGAAACCATGTCCGTCCTCGCCGAATCAAGAATGGATGACGACGTGCTCTCCGGCTCCGAAATCGAAGCGGTCATCTCAGGCCGCAGCGCAGCCGATTGCGACGAAGCCGCAGGTGCTACCCGCATTAAGCGACTGCGCGACACACTCGGCAACCAAATTGTGAGTGAACTTCTCGTCAAAAACATTGCGCGGCGTGGCTATATGCTCGCCGTCGAAAAAGACGTGATCAAAGTTCTTTAATCCCTTTTCATCTTGCCCAATAAACTCCCGCCAGAGGCGAAAACACATCTGCCAGAGGCAGATGTAAAATATCGCGTGGCGCGCATGCGCCTCGTTTCACCAGTAGCCACCGATGCCGTGACAGGTCTAGAGTGCGCCCAAACCAAAATGGAGATGACCCATGCCTGCGCCCCACAACCCCTTCAAGGCCGCTCTCAATAATGGCGAGACAGTAATAGGATGCTGGCTCAGCCTGGGCGATCCGATTTCTACCGAAGTCGCCGGTACTGCGGGCTTTGACTGGCTCTTGATCGATAGTGAACATACCCCCTATGATATTTCACGCATCCGCATGCAGTTGATGGCACTCGAAGCTTCAGAAAGCCATGCTGCAGTACGCGTTCCCTCCTCCGAGACATGGATGCTCAAACAGGTTCTCGACGCAGGCGCGCAAACCGTTCTTGTGCCCATGGTAGAAAGTGCCGATCAGGCGCGGCAACTGGTGCATGATGTGCGCTATCCTCCTACAGGCGGGCGCGGTGTTGGTTATTCCGGTGCCCGCTGCAGTAAGTTCGGCCAAATCAGCGATTATGGCACAACTGCCGACGATCAGATCTGCCTCTTGATACAGGTGGAAAATATGGCTGGGATGGCGGAACTAGACGATATCCTCACTGTTGATGGCATAGACGGCGTATTCATTGGCCCTGCCGATTTATCTGCCGACATGGGCCACATGGGCCAAATTTCGCACCCAGATGTGCAGAATACCATCAAAGAAGCCTTCCAACGGATCGAAGCGGCCGGAAAGGCGCCTGGTGTTCTGGCCACCGGCCCCGACATGACGCAAGATTTAATTGACGCAGGCGCGCGCTTTGCCGCGACAGGGGTCGACATTCAGTTACTGGCAAACGCACTGCGTACCCTTGCCGTCAAATGGAAAGGGTCAGTGAACTAATTCTACCTACTGCCAACCATCTTATTCGGGGTTTTGGGTTCCTCATGAACGCGATCCCCCAGATATTCGCGTTGGTAAATATGCCCACGTGCCTGGCTGCTCTGTCAGTGGGAAGCCCACTGTGAAAATGCATCTCTCGCAGACTTGGAAGTTTCGAAAAAACAACCCTGGCCATATTAGTGCAGTGCAAAACACCTGTACTCTCTCGAGTGGCCCCACCGTTGAAACAGGCAGCCATCGAAGCAATACACTTGCGCAGATGCCGTTGCCATGTCACGCCTGCTTCAGTTGTCCGGAGCCCCCATGACCCTTGGCATCGCCTTCTTGGCGCTTTCATATGTACTCAGCCAGTTCTTTAGGGTTTTCTTGGCCGTGCTGGTCGCACCCCTAAAAGCCGATCTTGGACTTGAGACCGATACACTTGCCACCGCTTCGGGGCTTTGGTTTCTGAGCTTTGCCGCGATGCAAATCCCAGTCGGTTGGGCGTTGGATACGATCGGCCCCCGGCGGACCTCCGCCTACCTCTTTTTGATTGGAGCGGGCGGTGGAGCGATGCTTTTTGCTGCGGCGACAACTGCTTTGCATATCAAAGCTGCAATGATTCTGATCGGTATTGGCTGTGCGCCAGTGCTTATGGCCTGCTATTACATCTTTGTCCGCAACCATCCGCCAAAACAATTTGCAACACTTGCAGCTGCCATGATTGGAGTGGGCACGTTGGGGAACGTCTCGGCATCTGTTCCTCTGAGTTGGGCCGTAGACTTGGTTGGATGGCGCGTCACAATGTGGCTTCTGGCCGCCATTTGCAGCGCCATTGCGCTTGGCATCTGGCGCTTCGTCCGAGACCCGGAACAGGTTACCGGTGATATTGGCGGCTCAGTAATTGACCTGCTGCGGATCCCCGCACTGTGGCTGATCCTGCCGCTCATGTTTGTCAACTATGTACCCGCCGCCGCAATCCGAGGGTTGTGGATCAGTCCCTATCTTAGCGATGTCTTTGAACTTTCGCAGGCTCAAATCGGGCGAGCCACCTTGGCGATGGGCCTCGCAATGGTTGTGGGTGTGTTTGCCTATGGTCCACTTGACCGCATTTTGGGCACCAGAAAATGGGTCATCATTGGCGGCAACCTGATCATGGCTACTTGCCTTTTGGCACTTTTTGCCAATCCGGCGGGTAATCCGGCTATCGCCATTTTACTTATGTGCGGCGTGGGGCTTTTTGGGGCCACCTATCCAGTGGTGATCGCCCATGCCCGAACACTTTTTCCGGCACATCTGACGGGGCGTGGTGTCACGCTAATGAATCTGTTTGGGATTGGCGGTGTCGGACTGCTGCAATTCGGTTCAGGCCGGATGCATACCGCGGCCACTGGCGCTGAACCGACCACCGCCTATCATAGCCTCTTCGGTAGTTTTGCCATCATCATTGTGATAGGGTTGATCCCCTATTTCTTTAGCCGTGATAGAATGGACTAGCGGCCCCTTTTCACTCCCGTGCATTGGGTATAGACGCCTCCCACCTTCCCAATAAGGAGAATGTGATGGGGTATCGTGTCGTCGTCGCAGGCGCCACCGGCAACGTGGGCCGCGAAATGTTGAATATTCTGGCAGAGCGCCAGTTTCCTGTGGACGAAATCGCCGTTTTGGCAAGCCGCCGTTCGCTGGGCACCGAAGTTTCCTTTGGTGAAAAGACGCTAAAAACCAAGGACCTCGACACCTTCGATTTCACGGGCTGGGATATGGCATTGTTTGCCATTGGCTCGGACGCGACCAAGAAATACGCCCCCATCGCCGCCAAGGCCGGTTGCGTCGTAATCGACAATTCATCTCTTTATCGCTACGATCCCGATGTGCCGTTGATTGTTCCCGAAGTGAACGCCGACGCGGTCGAAGGCTATTCGAAAAAGAACATCATCGCCAACCCGAACTGTTCTACAGCACAGATGGTCGTTGCACTCAAACCGCTGCATGACCGGGCTAAGATCAAGCGTGTCGTTGTTTCGACGTACCAATCCGTATCCGGCGCAGGCAAAGAAGGTATGGACGAGCTGTGGGACCAAACCAAGTCGGTCTATAACCCCACGACAGAAGTGCCCCCAAATAAATTTCAAAAGCAGATTGCATTTAACGTCATTCCGCAGATCGACGTATTCATGGAAGACGGATCGACCAAGGAAGAATGGAAAATGGTCGTTGAAACCAAAAAAATCATCGACCCGGCAATCAAGGTCACAGCAACCTGTGTGCGCGTTCCCGTGTTTGTTGGTCACTCCGAAGCGATCAACGTCGAGTTCGACACGTTTCTTGATGAAGACGAGGCGCGCGATATTCTACGCGAAGCGCCCGGCGTGATGGTGATCGACAAGCGCGAAGCTGGTGGCTACGTCTCGCCGATAGAATGCGTCGGCGACTATGCCACATTCATTAGCCGTATTCGTCAGGACAGTACGCTTGATAATGGGCTGAATTTTTGGTGCGTTAGCGACAACCTGCGCAAGGGTGCCGCCTTGAACGCAGTTCAGATTGCAGAGCTTCTGGGCAATCGGATCCTGAAAAAAGGCTAGTTTCACGATCTAAATGACTACGAAAAAAGGGGCCTTCGGGCCCCTTTTATTTTAGCGGCACGTGTGGATGCCTTATGACGTGGTTACCACGAGCTTAACAAGATGGGCTAAGCACGTCGAGAATCGCTTAATCGACAGATAGATTGCATTTTATGTATGAATACAATATACTTAACTATATGTTGTAAAAGATTTTTTTTGATTAATCTCATGTCTGAGATGGCTAAACCTGATACGGCAACACATTGGTAATTTCTACCTGCCATACCTGTCTTATCGAACGGCCGGGGGGTCGAACGGTTCCGGCCAAGAGGTCGGATGGAATACTGGCCGGGGGGCCAATTATATCGACGAGGTGATTGGGATGTTGACGTTGGTGCGTACGCTGTGGCGTGCGGAAGAAGGTAGAAGATCGATACGGGACGCGAATGGGCGTGAACGTGTCACAAGGCAAGAGCTGGCAAACTTGTTTGCCGACGAACTATGCCGATCAGTGTTGCACAAGCGCACTGTAAAACGGGGCCTAAGTGTCCGTCGTTTCATGGCAGTAAGCCATTCCCCAACACCGAGCTGAATACAGACCATGCGGTTGCGAAGCGATAATTATTCGCGCTTTAGCATCCACCTTGGTTCAGCTCATGTTCGGGAACATTAACACCGTATCGGGAAATACGGTGTTTGGGGGTACGCTCATGCACGTTGATGACAAACGTTCGATGCGCTGAGTGTACAAACGAGTGGGGTAACGAGTGGTAAGGGCGGCGTGTCGATTATGACGCGCCGCCCTGTTTTTTTGGCGCGCTACTGCGTTTGACGAAATATCTTACGCATCGGCAATCATCTACCGTATTGTACTTTAGATTTTAGGCGGCGTTAGGTAGTTAAAGTTTTCACAAAACGCCCTAGCTACCTGATGGGACCACAATCTGCTGTCCTGAAACATGCTCTTGCGACCGGCACTGACTGATGATGTGACCGCAACGTTCAACGCTTGACGAATGCTTAGAACCGCTCGGCCCGCAGCACCTCGCAATCACTGACCGTGACAACGCCGATGTGACGGTCAACAACGCGGAACGCCGCCTCAAGCAGATCATCTAACCGTTCAGGCCTGATCACACAGACGATCTGCACCATGCCACCAGCGCGGCTAACCTGGCCTTCGCGGCTCCAAGTGCCGGATCGACCCGACCCCCCAAGCACCGGCAACATGGTCCACCCGGTCACCCCTGCATCTGCCATGACGTCGGTCAATCGGCTTTGCATCACTTGCTCGATGATAATAGCCACGCGCTTGGCCTGATGGGTTTTCATTAGATCAGCCTCCTGTCAAAGCGCTGGCGATCGACAAATAAATCGGAATACCAAGCGTTAGGTTGAATGGGAATGTGACCCCCAACGACAGGGTCAGATAGATTGACGGATTCGCCTCCGGCACAGCGACGCGCATCGCAGCAGGCACCGCGATGTAACTGGCAGAGGCCGACAGCACCATGAACAGCGCCACACCACCAGAACTGATTCCCAGCAGTAGTCCAGTTGCCAGACCGATCGTGGCGCCCACGATCGGCATAACCACGCCAAACGCAATTATGCCGGGCCGCAACACGGCTTGTCCCTCGCGCAGCCCGCGACCCGCGACGAGCCCCATATCCAGTAAGAACAGGCACAAGACGCCCTGAAAGGGCGATACGATAAACGACTCGATCTTTGCCAGCCCATCTGCACCAGTGATCCAGCCAATCGCAAAGCTGCCAACCAACAGTACGATGGATCCATTTAACATAATTTCGCGCAGCAGCGCCCCGTCCATCCGCCGATTGTCCCCGCCACCACGGGTGATCAGCCACAAGGCTGAGAGGATTGCCGGCGCCTCCATCGTGGCGGCAACCGCAACCATATATCCTTCTGACGCGATCCCGCTGCTTTCCAACACCGACGTCGCAGCGACAAAAGTCACAATCGAAATCGACCCATAATGCGCCGCAACCGCCGCCGCATCCAGCCGGCTTAAGTTTCCCATAAACTGTAGCAGCACAAAAGCGATCAGCGGGAGCACGGCCGAAAGAACGATCCCAGCAAGCAAAGATGACGCTAGCGTCGCATCAATTCCATGATCTGCTATGCTCACCCCACCTTTGAACCCGATGGCAAAAAGCAGATAAATGGACATGCCCTTGGCGACCGCCTCCGGAATGTTGAGATCCGAACGCGCAAGCGCGGCAGCAATGCCCAGCGCAAAGCTAAGGATGATAGGCGACAACAAATTTGTTGCCGCCAAATCTACAATCTGATCCATCTGAATGCCTCTTGGATAAAGACTTGGCTAAACCGGTTGAAAATCTTGGGTCTTGCTATTGAATTGCTTCATGCCGCCCTCTGCGATGTCCGTCCAAAGCCCATGAATACCAAGGGATCCGTCATCAACGCGCGCTTCGACGAAAGGAAATGACATCAGGTTTTCCATGGATGTAATTATCGCCAACTGCTCTAGCTGCTGCGCCTTGTCCTCCATCACAGGAATATCGGCAACTTGGCTAAACTTGGGGCGCAGAATATCCATCCATCGGCCTACAAAGCTGGTTTTTTCCTCAAGCTCGGGTGCGCGACCCTCGCACATGTCGATGCAGCCCTGAACGCCGCCACAACGCGAATGGCCCAAAACGACAATATGCGCCACTTTCAGCACATTAACCGCGTATTCCACTGCGGCAGAGGTGCCGTGATAATCGCCATCAGGCGCGTACGGTGGTACCAAATTCGCTATGTTTCGGTGGACAAAAAATTCTCCAGGGTCCGCGCCAAAAATCGATGTCGCATGAACCCGGCTATCGCAGCATGAAATAATCATAGCGCGTGGACGCTGCCCTTCGGTAGCCAGTCGCCGATACCATGAGCTGTTTTCTGCATGGGTGGTGGCTTTCCAACCCTGGTACCGCTGCAAAAGGAATGATGGAAGCGGCTTTATTCTATGCATATCTTGCCCCAGTTTTTAACTGTTTATCTTTAACTGGCGTAGATATTCTAAATTTTCACTAAATTCGAGCAAAAAGACCATGCGACCCTAACCATTTAGGAAGGATATTTAGGTTATCACCGAGGGGCCGTGGGGGCACACTACTTTGGGTGATACGAGGTGATCAAAGTGAATACCATTACACAAATCCGGCTGGTTGAGCGGGTCGATATAGACCATGACCGCTTGGGCGCGCTGTATGCAGAAATGGGTAATGTCGGCGCAGAAAACGTCGTGTGCCGCGCGATGGAGGAATTGGCGCTGCGCATGTCGCATTGCGACCGGCTGCACCGCAGTGGCGAAATGGAAAACTTGCGCAAATCTGCTCGCTCGCTCATTGCGATTTCCGATCAGATTGGAATGGTATTGCTGGCGAATGTAGCCCGCGACGTCATGACATGTATCGATAAATCGGACATAGTGGCATTGGCCGCAACACTTGCGCGCCTGATGCGCATCGGGGAAGGTTCGCTTGTTGCTATCTGGGACTTGCAGGACATAACGATCTAGCCGTCAGTCACAGACCTTGCAGCAGCAGGCAAACAGGTTAGGGTCGGAGCCACAAGTTCACAAACAGGTGCACCGATGCCGCTTTCTTTTGCTGACGCCACTGCCGCTGCCATTCCTTTGCATATGCTTGACGAGCATTCCGTTGGTGACTGGATTTCTGCTCAGGATACCGCCACTCAAACTTGGGCCAACGCCTGCGGGTTTGCTGGCGCACTAGGTCAGATTTTAGTATGTCCCGGCGTCGATGGCATTGCGCTAGCCGCCATCGGCTACGGCACTGCGCACGCACGTGCGCGCGGTCGGTTTCACCTTGCATCCGCAGCAGCCAAGCTACCCAAAGGCACTTATACTCTGCACCACACCCTTCCCACCGATACGCTGGAAATCGAAGCGCTGGGCTGGTTGCTCGCAGGATACCGGTTTGATCGCTATAAATCCCAAGCCAAGATGCAAGCAAAACTGATCGCTCCGAAGGGAATTGACACCGCCCGCGTTACTGCCATTGCGAATGGCGAGGCGCTCAGCCGCAATTTGATTAATACGCCGGCCGCGGACATGGGCCCGCCCAATCTGGCAAACGCCGCGCGCGACCTTGCAGAAACTTTTGGTGCTGCCATCACCGTAACAACGGGCGACGCCCTGCTAATAAACGATTTTCCGATGATACATGCTGTTGGCCGAGCCTCTGCCCACGCGCCCCGACTCATCGACATGAAATGGGGCACCAAAGGCCCCCGCCTGACGCTGGTCGGCAAAGGCGTTTGCTTTGACACTGGTGGGCTCAACCTCAAACCTGGCGCATCAATGGGCCTCATGAAAAAGGACATGGGCGGGGCGGCTGCTGTGCTTGGCTTGGCCCATATGATCATGGCTACCGAGATGCCACTGCAATTGCGCGTCCTCGTTCCGGCCGTCGAAAACAGTGTGTCGGGCAATGCCTTCCGGCCCCAAGACATCCTGACTTCACGCAAAGGCCTTACTGTTGAAATCAACAACACTGACGCCGAAGGACGGCTGGTGCTGGCCGACGCACTAGCCCTTGCCGATGAAGAACAGCCGGATCTAATCATTTCAATGGCCACGCTTACCGGTGCTGCCCGCGTCGCGGTCGGCCCAGACATCGCGCCATATTTCACGGATGATCCGGGGCTTGCCACGGCACTGGAGGCCGCTTCTCATGCCAGTGCAGATCCCGTTTGGCGCATGCCGTTTCATACCCCCTATGAGGCGATGATCGAACCGGGGATTGCTGATCTTGACAATGCACCCAAAGGTGGCTTTGCAGGCTGTATCACCGCAGCGCTGTTCCTGCGACGCTTCGTCACGGAAACGCAGCAATATATGCATTTTGATATTTATGGCTGGCAACCCAGCGACGCGCCCGCCCGACCTAAGGGCGGCATTGGGCAAGGCACTCGCGCCCTGTTCGCCGCACTGCCCGCAGCGCTTGGCCTATGAGTGACAGACGCCTGCACCCGGATGCCACACACGTTCAGACGTCCATCCCCGGCCAGATCAAAGAACCATTGGTTGATCTGTTGGCCGCTCCAAAAGGTCCACGTGACCGGCAACTCGTGCTGGGAGAAGCCGTTACCACAATAGGCACCTGCCAGAATTTTAACTATGTGAAGGCTGCAAAAGACGGCTACATTGGCTGGGTCCGCGCTCATGCAATCGGCCCGCCGAGTACGCCAACTCATCAGGTCACGGCTGCCGCCACACACGCTTATGCCGAGGCGTCGATCAAATCGTTCAATCGCGTCACGCTTACTTTTGGCGCACGGCTTACCGCACACTCTGACAACAATGATTTCATCGAAACTAGCCTCGGCCATGTCCCAAAAACCGCCCTGTCCGATTATCCCGCTGAACCACAGAATCCCGTTACAACCGCGCGGCTTTTTCTGAATACCCCCTATCTGTGGGGCGGAAACTCGCGGTCAGGCATTGACTGCTCTGGCCTGATTCAAGCCGTAATGATAGCCGCTGCTCTTGCTTGCCCCGGTGACAGCGATCAACAGGAACACGCCCTAGGTGGCGACGTCACAGATCAATCTTACCAAACCCGCGATCTGCTGTTTTGGCAGGGTCACGTGGCAATGATCACCAGCGCAACGACCATGATCCATGCCAATGCTTTTCACATGAACGTGACCGAGGAACTCATCGGTCCTGCAATCAACCGCATCGCTCTGACGGGTGGTGGCCCGGTCACAAGCCATAAACGCCTTTGACCATTCTTTGTTGCAAAAGCACTCAGCACCGATTTTGAGGTAGCATTCCTTAAAACATATGCATGGAGCGTTATAAAAAAAGTTAATCATTTAACGCTGACTAAAGTAAACGAGTTCCAAGCATTAGATAATAACCGATGTTTCGGGTGTTTCGTCAAACGCAATAGGTGGCATTAGACGCATCAGCGGCAGGAGACCTTTTGACAGTTCAATCGACAGCGCGGATCAGTTTACGCTCAAGCACCCGCAAGACAGTCTTCAAATCCTGACCCCGACGCAGAATTTGCCCATCAATCCCAACCACCGCATACATACCCTGTTTGCCACGTAGCTTTGGGCGCTTTTCTATCCGGTACAGCGGGTTCTCCGCCGTTCGGCGAAACACCGAAAACACTGCCACATCATGCAAACACGAAATGCCGTAGTCACGCCATTCGCCCGCTGCCACCATCCGCCCATAGAGCGACAAGATCACCGATAACTCGGTTCGGTGAAACGCCACCTGAGGGTTGGGTGTTTCGCGCAAGTTTGACAAAGGGGGAGTGTATAACGTCATAAAGTCAGACTGAACTGCCGGCGCATACATTTCAAGCTAGTTCAACAACTGCGCTTGTACCCATCCCGCAATCCGTGCAGCATGACAGCATCGCATCACCAACCGAGAAAGCCCTATGACCCCACAGGATCGCGCCGAAAAATGCGCCGCCCTGATGTGGGCAAAGGACGCCACCAGCCAATCCCTTGGCATGCAGATTGCAGCCATTGGCCCCGGAAAAGCCACGCTGAAAATGCAAGTGCGCGATGACATGCTGAACGGCCATGGTATCTGTCATGGCGGCATGATCCTAACACTGGCCGACAGCGCCTTTGCATTTGCGTGCAACAGTCACAATCGGCTTTCCGTCGCGCAGCACATCCAGATCACCTATCTTGCACCTGCTAATCTGGGCGAAACACTGACAGCGCGCGCGACCGAACAGGCACTTCAGAATCGAAACGGCACCTATGATATTGCAGTCACTGGCGCCGAAGGTCGACAGATCGCATTGGTTCGAGGCCATTCGCACAGCCTGAATGGGCAGCACTTTGACGAGGAACAATCATGAAAGACCTCACACCATCAAAATCTAGCCTTGATCCGATTGAAATCGCCAGCCGGGATGAAATTGAGGCCCTGCAACTGGAACGGCTGAAATGGTCACTGGTCCACGCCTATGCCAACGTACCTCACTACACCGCCAGCTTTGATGCGGCAGGTGTGCATCCACATGACCTGCATAGCCTTGCGGACCTTGCCAAGTTTCCTTTCACCGTCAAGCAAGATCTTCGGAACAACTATCCATTTGGCATGTTCGCTGTGCCACGCGATCACGTTGCACGCATCCATGCCTCTTCTGGGACAACAGGACAGCCAACGGTTGTGGGCTATACCGAAAGTGACCTGAAGAACTGGGCCGCTGTTGTTGCACGCTCGCTTCGTGCGGGGGGATTGCAAGCGGGCGATCTGCTGCACAATGCATATGGATATGGGTTGTTTACCGGCGGGCTTGGCATTCACCTTGGGGCCGATGCGCTTGGCCTGACTACGGTTCCAATATCGGGCGGAATGACAGCGCGACAGGTCCGACTGATCGACGATTTCAAACCCAAGGGCATCACGGTGACCCCATCCTATGCGCTCTCTGTTCTGGACGAATTCAAGATTCAGGGCCTCGATCCGCGTGATTGTAGCCTGCAGGTGGGCATTTTTGGGGCCGAGCCCTGGACCAACGCCATGCGTCAGGAAATCGAGGGCGCTTTTGATATACATGCGGTCGACATCTATGGCCTGTCCGAGGTCATTGGGCCCGGTGTTTCAATGGAATGTGTCGAAACAAAAGATGGGCTGCACATTTGGGAAGACCACTTTTTCCCAGAGATTATCAACCTGGAAACAGGACAACCCACAGCAGACGGAGAGGTGGGTGAACTGGTCTTTACCTCTCTCACGAAAGAAGCGTTCCCGATCATCAGGTACCGGACCCGCGATCTGACCCGGCTGTTGCCAGGCACAGCACGCACGATGCGCCGCATGGAAAAAGTGACGGGTCGCAGTGATGACATGATCATCCTGCGCGGCGTCAACGTCTTTCCCACTCAGATCGAAGAATGCCTGATGGCCACGCCGGGCCTCGCCCCACATTTTCAGATTGAACTGACGCGCCCTGAGCGAATGGATGAAATGTGCATCCTCTGCGAGGCTGCAATAGGCCAATCTGATCCTGCTGCGCGCACTCATGCGGGCAAACTGCTGGTCGATCGGATCAAACAGACAGCAGGGGTCAGCGTGTCGGTTACTGTGGGCGAACCAGAAAGCGTTGCCCGATCTCAGGGCAAGGCTGTGCGCATCATCGACAAGCGCTAATCTCAAGCATGCAAGTTTCTAAGCAGGGCTTGTTTGCGAATGGGGCCAGCTGCTGCATTTCCTTGCTTTGACAAGGTTGTGCCGCTTCCATCAAACCAGCTGCATCCTCACGTGAAGCTCCCCTGACAAAACCATCCCTGAGACATGGCACCACCATGTGCGAAAAACAGCCATAACCTCTGGCCGTCAGTCGTGTCCGTCACCCAGTAATCGCGCGTTCCCGTCCGCCAGTTGGGATCGTCCAGCCACCATTCGGGCGCAATTCGCTCTGGCCCCAAGGCCCGCAGGCGCGCCAGATCCTGACCCCTCCAGCGAAAGGTTTCGGGCAGGCGCGGGATCGCCGGAGCATGTACCGGCTCGGGATGCCACATCACCATGGGGCGTGGATTGCTGGGCGGGGGCCAGGGACCATCATGCGGCTCTGACCATGCGGCAGCCATCACTTTATGCGCCTTTTCAGGGATATGGCTGGATGCGGGGTGCAGCCGTCGAATGGCCTCAAGCCCAACCCGCGCACCCAGTCGTCCCATTAAGTCGTCGAGTGCATTGGCCTTGTTCAAGCGATCGCGCACCGCTTCTCCCGCCTGTATGTGGCCTGCCGCATCCGCCTCATAAAGCGGCTCAACCCGGGTCGCGACCAGTCGCAGCATGTCGATGCCAAAGCCTGCATCGATACTATCGATTTTCATCTCTAACAAAGGGCGCAAGCGCTGTGGATCAAAGCTGGGGCGAGCAAGGCCAACCTCGATCACCTCGACAGAGTGGTCACTGCGATAGGCATGTAAAGCCACCTGACGCGCACCTTTCCCTTTTTCCTTTAGTGATTTGCACAGCCGTGGCAACAGCCGATCCAATCCCACCAGCACATCCTCGGTCAATCCGATCGGCTCAGGCAGGGTCATCCGCACTGCGAAATGATCTGGCATCTTGGCAGGTGAAACGGGCTCGGGCGCACTTCCCATCGCTTGGTCCAATCGCAGCACCAAGCCCCGGCCAAAACGTCGCATAAGAGCCGCCCT
This sequence comes from Tateyamaria sp., assembly GCA_018668195.1. The sequence continues at coordinate 15,986 of JABITU010000011.1, forward strand.
TGGCTGTCCCAATAGATCGCCCACACGGCGCAGCCCCAACCGCCCCAACTGTGCGATTAGTTCCGGATCAAGCCGGAGCGCTGCAATCGGTAAGGTGCTGAGCGCACTATATGTCTGACCCGGCGGCGCGATGCGAACTGTATCTAAGGTTTTGCTGCGCCGCACCGGCGCCGCACCACCCTTGGTCCAATGGCGTCGCTTGCCCGACCGTGACCGTGTCGCCCGCGCTTCTTGATCAATCGCGTCGCCTGACCGGTCCGATTCTACCGATAGCCCAGCAAAACGCGCCAATGCCCAAGCCGCCCCCCGCGTGTCTGCGAGCCCCATCAAAACGCTCAGGCCCAGTTCGTTACAATCGTCCTCTACGACCTGCATCAGCGCAGCCTCGCCGCCAAAAAGATGCGCGCAACCAGTCAGATCCACCACCAACGCATCTTGGTCCTCCGGTGCGACCCAAGGGCTGAACTTACTCGCCCAGCGTTGCAGTGCCTCCAGAAATTTTTGTTCCCCCACGGCGCTGCGTGCGTGACTAAGAAGCCCCGGACACATGGCATAGGCATCGCGCACAGGTTGCCCAACGTAAATACCTTGCGTTTGCGCCGCTGCACTCAGCGACGACACCACCTGCATATTTTTCTGTTCCTGTACAACGATCAACGGTTGATCCGCTAACATGGGTTGACGACGGATTAAGCAATCCATGCCCAATCGTGGAAACCACAAAGACAGAATACGACGCTCAGGCATTTCCACATGTTCTTCTTTTGTTCTTTTTCTGAATACAATGAAACGCTCATGCGTGTCGAGGCGTCTTCATAGTTTGAAATATATTCAAATTCGGCATCAAGTTCGTGGTATGTCAGGTTCCATAACGCGCCAGAAACGTCTCAACTGCACTGTCCACAACCCGTTCGATATCAGCCTCATTAACCAAAGAAATCACCCCAAACACAAGCTGTGGCCATAGATCCGCCTTGCACAGTTCTGCAAACTGGTCCGCCGCCAACGTCAGATCAGTGATCTCCAGTTCGCCACGCGCTATCGACTCTGTGAAATAGCCCACCATCTCTGCCCGCATCCGCTCTGGGCCAGAGCAATAAAAGGCGCGGCCGATTTCGGGAAAGCGATCAGATTCCGCCACGCAGATCCGAAACACCTGTTGCCCAAACTGCGAGGTCAGAAAATGCAGGAAATGCCGCCCCGCCTGCCTTAAAACATCTCTCGGCGGAGCGCTTATGTCGATGTTATCAATGGCCGACTGACTTTGCCGGGCGCACTCTTGATTGACGACTTCCATAAACAAAAGCCGCTTGTCTGGGAAATAACTATAAAGGGTCGCCTTGCTAACACCGGCCTGTTTCGCAATGTCGTCAACGTTGGCCCCCTCAAAGCCATCAGTCATAAAGACCTGACGCGCACCTTCCAAAACCTGGCCAAATTTGCGGCCCTTACGGACAATGGGAGCTGCATCGTTCATTATCATTCCTTGTACACCAAATTGGCAACATAAACTGCTTCATTCAGTTTCGACAGAAAAAAGCACTTGAAATGCTTGCACATCTAACAGCACACATGGCCACGCCGTTTTGGCGTGCAACAATTGCACATGGTTGTAGATAGGGCACTTGTGCAAACAGCAGGGGTTATCATCAACAGTGGATAGACTTGGCAGATCGTGAACGCTATGAGTAGCTGATGCTTCCGATCTTACTGAAAACTCTACCATTCTTTGCGTTAATCGGCCTGGGGTACTGGGCCGGTAGGACCCGGTTTTTCACTGCAGACGCGACAGCCTATCTTACGAAATTTGTCTTCTATTTCGCACTCTCAGCAATGATTTTTCGATTTGCTGCAAACCTACCTCTTGCCGAAATATGGGATGGCCAACTGATACTCGCCTACCTGCTAGGAACTGCCTTCGTTTACGGTTTTGCGGCAAGCATCGGCTATATGCGCAAACTGGACTTGCAGACGAACGCAGTAGAATCCCAATGCGCTGTGATCGGAAATGTCGGGTTTTTGGGCTTGCCGATGCTGGGTCTCTTGTTTGGCCCAGCCGCCATCGGGCCGGTTATGCTGGTCCTAGCAACAGATCTCATCGTTTTTTCCAGCCTGATCGTGACCCTGATCACCATCGGCCGCGACGGGCGCATGCAGCTGTCGATCCTGCGCACCATTGGCCGCGGGCTAATCACCAACCCGATGATCGTAGCCATGACCCTCGGCCTAATCTGGTCAGCGCTACGAATCCCGATCCCAGAGCCAATGAACGACTTTCTCAGCATTCTGGGTGGGGCCGCAACACCCGGCGCCCTATTTGCAATAGGAGCATCTCTTGCCACAAAGTCAGCAGAGCGCATACAGATCGCGGGTTGGCTTAGTTTTTGCAAATTGGTCCTGCACCCGGCAATGGTTACAATCTCGGTAATCTATCTTTTTGAAGTCGATGCCTTCAGCAGTGCAATGGTCATCGCTTGTGCCGCGATGCCCGTAGCCGGAAATATTTATATTCTCGCACAACATTACGGGATAGCTCCACAACGCGTTTCCGGAACAATTCTCGTTTCAACCGTGATCAGCGTCGTAACACTCACGGCTGTTATTGCGTGGGTCAGCTGATCCAACTTCATCTTGCCAAATAAACTCCCGCCGGAGGCTCCAGCAGCCTGCCCAAAGCGCAAAGGCCAACTCGCATTAGCTTCAAACAAGGATAAAATTGTACAACTTCCATCAGACAATGTATGTTTTTCCATCGCAAAGTGCAACTATAGGTACGCAGCGTTCAGCACTTGCTCGCCTAGGATTAAATTGCAGCGCACTGGCTGTCTTCAAAAACTATATTTTTCAAGCTGCCAAGATATGATCACAGCGATTACTGCGCATAAAATACGGGGCGCGAACACGTCATTTTTCATTCGGAGACACCTCAGACATGACCACGCTATTCATCGACGCCGACGCCTGCCCGGTCAAGGCTGAGGCGGAAAAGGTCGCCACACGGCACAGGATTGCGATGAAACTGGTGTCAAATGGCGGTTTGCGCCTGTCACAAAACCCACTGGTCGAAACGGTCATTGTGTCCGAAGGGCCTGACATCGCCGACATGTGGATCGCCGATCGCGCGGGCCCCGGCGACGTGGTCATCACAGGTGATATCCCACTTGCGGCCAAATGCATAGAAGCCGGTGCAGCGGTTCTTAAACACAACGGTGAGGCGCTAACAGCAGCCAATATTGGCAACGTGCTTGCAACACGGGATCTGATGACAGACCTGCGCGCCGCAGATCCGTTTCGCCAAGGTGGCGGCAAAGGCTTTACCAAAGCTGACAGATCGCGTTTTCTAGACGCGTTAGAACGCACATTGAGGGCTGCAAAATTATGACCATTAAAGCCGTTGTATTCGATATCGGCAATGTACTGATCGAATGGCAACCAGAAAGGTTTTTTGACAACGTCATTGGCCCAGATCGGCGCCGAGCCATGTTCGAAACCGTAGACTTGCACGCGATGAACGACAAGGTCGATATGGGCCACCATTTCACTGAAACCATTTATGCTACCGCTGATGCCTATCCGGAATGGCGCAGCGAAATCCGGCTTTGGCACGACCGGTGGATCGAAATGGCCAGCCCCGTCATAGACCATTCTGTGCGTCTAATGGCGGCTTTGCAGTCCAAGGGTATCCCAGTCTTTTCACTGACGAACTTTGGCATTCAAAGCTATGCACATGCAGCGACATATTATGATTTTCTTTCCAATTTTGATCGCGATTTCATCTCTGGCCACATGAAGGTGATCAAGCCTGATCCGTTGATCTATCAGATGCTTGAGGACGCCAGCGGCCTGTCCGGTGCCGATCTGATTTTTACGGATGATCGCGCCGATAACATTGCAGTGGCCGAGGCGCGTGGATGGCGCACACATCTATTTGATGGCCCGCAGGGTTGGTCTGACCGGCTTGTGTCCGAAGGGCTGCTCAGCAGGGATGAGGCCGCATGAGCGTTCCCGTCATCTCTTTTGACGAAGGCGAGGCTTTGCTGGACTGGATCGGCCTGACCGACATATTGGCCGCAGGACATGAACTGCCCAAGGCAGAGATCGGCGACACGTTTCTGTACCGCGACCCAGATACGTTATTGTCTCGCGCAGCTTGGATCGACGGCCTTGGCATGGCGGTCAAGACAGCTACGGTGTTTCCCGAAAACCCGTCGCGCGGCGGACCGATGATCAACGGCGGGGTTAACCTCTATTCCAATGTGGACGGTACGCTTGAGGCAATTATCGACTTCCATCTGGTGACCAAGTGGAAAACAGCTGGCGATAGTCTTTTGGCGGCGCGGCGCCTTGCGCGCCCTGATAGCAAAAATATCCTGATTGTGGGCGCTGGAACAGTGGGCCGCGCCCTACACGGCGCTTATGCCGCGGCTTTCCCGAAAGCATCCTTTACGGTCTGGAACCGGACACCCGCCAACGCGGACGCGATGGCCAGGGAGATCCCCGAGCTATCGGTCGCGGATAACTTGCAAGAGGCTGTTCAGATGGCCGATATCGTCACCTGTGCCACGATGTCCACCGACCCTGTGATCAAGGGCGCTTGGCTGCAACCGGGGCAGCACATCGACCTGATCGGCGCCTATCGCCCGGATATGCGCGAGGCAGATGACACTGCCCTGTTGAAAGCCCGCGTTTTTGTCGACAGCTTTGATACGACCATGGCCCATATCGGTGAACTCAAGATACCGATTGAAAGCCGTGCCATCGACCGCAGTCATGTGCTCGCCGATTACTACGCTCTTTCGGCATTTTCTCGGGCACCCGAGGATATCACCATATTCAAAAACGGTGGCGGCGCGCATCTGGATCTGATGACGGGCCGATATATTCTGGATCGGTGGCGCGCAAAATGATGTGGGCCTTGATCATTCTCATCGGTCTTTTTGCAATCCCCTTCACTGTTGAGCTGATGCGTGACGGGCGTTTGGAAAGATCCCGCAAAGCGGCGCCAGGTCAGTTCGCGCTGCTATCGCAGGGGGTCACACATTATCAGTGGATCGGCCCGGAACGCGGGCCCGTGGCGCTTTGTATCCACGGCCTGACCACCCCGTCCTATGTCTGGCACGGAATTGCAAAGGGATTGGCATTAATGGGATTTCGGGTGCTGATCTATGATCTCTATGGGCGTGGATATTCGGATCGGACAACTGGAAAACAGAATGCTGCATTCTTTTTAAAGCAACTCGATGATCTGTTGCTGCACGAACATGTCGAGGGGCCCGTGACCGTCTTTGGTTATTCCATGGGTGGTTCGGTTGCGACCCATTTCACTGCCAGAAATCCCGGTTTCGTCAAACAGCTGATCCTGTTGGCCCCTACTGGGATGCAGCATATGGTCTCTCGGATGGCCACCTTTGTACGTAACGCACCGCTCATTGGCGACTGGATGTTTCTGCTGGTTTACCCACGCAACTTGCGTCGCCACATCCAAGCCGAAGCACATATGCCCAGCAGTGTAGAAAA
>JABITU010000012.1 GCA_018668195.1 Tateyamaria sp.
CTATCTGCGCCTGCTTTGAATTCCCGCGCGACAACGATGTCAGAGGGAAGCACAATTTCGCATCTTGCGCTTTTGGCTTTGCCGAGGATCTCAAGCGCGGTGTTGGTCATATCATGCTCTGCCAGCGACTTACCTACATCAATCCCTTGTGCCGCTAAGAAGGTGTTCGCCATGCCGCCGCCAATCACCAGATGATCGACCTTTTCCACGAGATTGCCTAGCAGTTCCAATTTGCTCGACACTTTCGCACCGCCAACCACCGCAACCACAGGACGCTTCGGCGCGCTTAATGCACCCTCCAAGGCACTCAGTTCCGCTTGCATCAAGCGACCCGCGCAGGACGGCAGTAGATGCGCGAGACCTTCCGTGCTTGCATGCGCGCGGTGGGCGGCGGAGAAGGCGTCGTTGCAATAGATATCACCAAGTTTGGCGATTTCAGCCGCGAAGGTGGGATCGTTCGCAGGTTCCTCAGCGTGATAGCGTGTGTTTTCCAGCACAAGAACCTGACCTGCTTGCAATGCGCAGGCGGCAGCATTTGCGCCCGCGCCAATACAATCGGCAGAGAACATGACATCACACCCGAATGCGGTTTCCAAGGCTGGTACCAGGGGCTGCAAGCTCATCTCTGGCACGCGCTGACCTTTTGGGCGCCCGAAGTGTGCAAGCAGGATTGGCAGGCCGCCAGCGGCTAGGATATCGCGCACAGTCGGAACAAGCCGTTCGATCCGCGTGGTATCTGTGACCACACCGTTTTCCATCGGAACGTTGATATCCACGCGCGTCAGCACGCGCTTTCCTGCAAGGTCCATTTGATCCAAAGTTGTCCAGCTCATTATATTTCTCCTGCCAGGTTTGGTCTGTCTTTGCCGCTCAAAGCGGTTATCGTCAATGCTTGCCTTGTCCATTGCGGCAATGGGCCTTAGATACTGCGCCAACAGATATCAAAGGAGCGCCCGAATGGCCGATACAAAAGATCTCGAAAACACAATCCTGTTGGAACTCAAAGACGGCACAGTCACAATTGAATTGCTGCCTGATGTGGCACCGAAGCACTGTGAACGTATGAAAGAGCTTGCACGCTCAGGCGCATACGACAACGTGGCGTTCCACCGTGTGATTGAGGGTTTCATGGCGCAAACCGGTGACGTTGCGAATGGCAACATGGAAAAGGATTTTAACATCCGCATGGCTGGCACGGGCGGCTCTGACATGCCTGATTTGCCAGCTGAGTTCTCCAAGCTGCCCCATGATCGTGGTACAATCGGTGCGGCGCGCAGCCAGAACCCTGATTCCGCAAACAGCCAGTTCTTCATCAACTTTTCCGACAACAACTTTCTCAACGGTCAGTACACGGTTTATGGCCGTGTGACGTCGGGCATGGATTTGGTTGATGCAATCACACGTGGCGAGCCACCTGTGGAGCCGGATCGCATGGTGTCCATGAAAGTTGCTGCAGATGCGTAAGCTCGCGTTTGCCCTGTGCCTGTTCGCAAGCCCTGCGCTTGCGACGGGCCTTCAGGTCGAAGTCGCTGGTGAAGGTGCCAATGGTACAATCACCATCGACTTACTTGAGGATTTGGCCCCGAAACATGTCGCGCAGATCACTGCGATTGCAGAAAGCGGCGCGTACAATGGCGTTGTTTTCCACCGTGTGATTGATGGCTTCATGGCGCAAACGGGCGATGTTCAGTTTGGTCAATCCAGTGGCAATACGTCCCGTGCTGGCATGGGCGGCTCTGATATGCCTGACATTCAGGCAGAGTTTTCGTCCGAGCCGTTCAAACGCGGTATCGTCGGCATGGCGCGAAGCCAGAACCCGAATTCAGCGAACAGCCAGTTTTTCATTATGTTCGATGATGGCGATTTTCTGAACGGTCAGTACACGGTTGTTGGCCGCGTGACAGCTGGCATGGATGTGGTTGATCAAATCAAGCTGGGCACAGGTGGCAACGGCGCCGTCGTGGGCACGCCTGATATGATGAAGACTGTGACCGTCACCGAGTAAAGCCGAACGCACAATTGCGTGTGTGGGTCTATACGAACAAAGCTTTTTGAAGCACCTTTTGGAGGAAACCTCTGAAGGGTGCTTTTATGTTGAAACGGATCGCTTTGGCCTTGGGTCTGTCGCTGGTGATGGGGACGGCGTCGGCCAGCCCTGAGTTTTGGCAACATGAATGGCCGAAAACCGATTTTGAGAAAACCACAGTTGAAAACTGGGTTGAGATCATGTCTGGCGGTCCGCCCAAGGATGGCATCCCTGCGCTGAGCAATCCCAAGTTTCGCAAAGCCATCACAGAGACGCGCATCGGTGGGACAGAACCTGTGATCACCGTTGAGATCAACGGTGATGCGCGTGCCTACCCTGTACGATATCTGACATGGCATGAGATCGCCAATGATGTGGTCGGTGGCGTGCCTGTTGCGGTAACTTTCTGTCCGTTGTGTAATTCCGGTATCACTTTTGATCGGCGCGTAAAGCAAGGCACGCTGACGTTTGGTGTGTCTGGCAAGCTGCGCAATTCAGATATGTTAATGTATGATCGCGAAACTGAAACTTGGTGGCAG
>JABITU010000101.1 GCA_018668195.1 Tateyamaria sp.
CGAACCCGAGGATCTCAAGAATTTCTTTATTCTGCACGAAGGTGTCGTCGCCATGGCGGATGGCGAACTGAGCGAAATCGACTGGTCAGACATTCCTGACTATGAAATCGATCCGCGCCAGGGTGCCCGCGCCAAAACTATCGCTGTTCAGGAGAATGGCTGGATCGGCTTTACCGATCACTACTGGATGAGCACACTAGTCCCGGAACCCGGCTCTGCGTTCCGTCAGGTGATCAAATATGATGAGCGCCGCGATATCTATCAGACCGAGGCAGTGTTGCCCACGCGCTCTGTGGCACCCGGTGAAACGGTCGCTGTCACCACGCAATTGTTTGCCGGCGCAAAGGAATGGGCAGCCATTCGCACCTATCAGACCGCCGGCGTCGAAGGATTCATCGATTCTATTGACTGGGGCTGGTTCTTTTTACTGACCAAGCCCATTTTCTGGCTGTTGCACGAAATGAACAAAATGATCGGCAACATGGGTTGGTCCATCATTGGGCTGACCCTTGTGATCAAGGCTATCTTGTTCCCTCTTGCTTACAAATCCTATGTCTCGATGGCCAAGATGAAAGAGCTTCAGCCCCAAATGGAAAAGCTCAAAGAAGCTGCAGGCGACGACCGGCAAAAAGTGCAACAGGGCATGATGGAGCTTTACAAGAAGGAAAAAGTAAACCCTGCGGCGGGTTGTCTACCCATCTTGTTGCAAATTCCAATATTTTTCTCGCTCTATAAGGTAATTTTTGTCACGATCGAGCTGCGGCATGCACCTTTCTTTGGTCCGTTCCAAGACCTCAGCGCGCCTGACCCAACCACGATCATGAATATGTTTGGCTTGCTGCCAATCGATGCGCCCGACCCCAATTCGATCCTTGCTTTGATTTTTATTGGCATTTTGCCTCTTCTATTGGGTATTTCGATGTGGCTGCAACAAAAGCTAAATCCAGCCCCGACCGACCCAACCCAACAGATGATCTTTGCTTGGATGCCGTGGGTTTTCATGTTCATGCTGGGCAGCTTTGCCAGTGGGCTTGTCGTGTATTGGATCGCCAACAATACGATCACCTTCACCCAGCAATACCTGATCATGCGCAGCCAAGGCTACAAGCCTGACCTGATGGGCAACATCACGTCCAGCTTCAAAAAGCGGACGCAATCGGATAACAAGTGATGCAAATCGACGGGATCTGGAGACATCCGATCAAAAGCCATGGGCGCCAAGCGCTGGACATGATTACGTTGCGTGCAGGCGCATCAATGCCATGGGACAGGGTATGGGCAGTAGCACACGAGGCCGCCACGGCGCAGCCGGGCGTTTGGGCGAAATGTGTCAACTTCAGCCGCGTGTCAAAGGCACCTGCGCTAATGGCTATTACCGCAAAATTGAACGAGGCTACGGGCATTGTGACGCTCTCACACCCGGACCGCCCAGATTTAACCTTTGATCCGGATACCAACCCCGACGCGCTGATTGGCTGGACGGCGCCGCTGGTTCCTCAGGACCGTTCCCTGCCCAGTACCATTATGCGCCTGGATGGGCACGGCTATACGGACAGCGATTTTCCGTCAGTAACGCTGTGCAACCGGGCGTCTCACCGTGCTGTGGAAAGCGAAATCGGCACAGATCTTTCAATCCATCGCTGGCGTGGCAACCTGTGGTTTGACAGTGATACACCTTGGATCGAATTCGATTGGTTGGGCCAAGAGGTGCAAGTGGGCGGCGCAATACTGCGCCCGCGCGAACGCACAGACAGGTGTTTGGCAACCACGACCAACCCAGAGAATGGCCGACGCGATGTCGACACTCTGGCGGCCCTCGATAGCTTTGGACACCAAGATTTCTCTGTGCGGTGCGAGGTTGTGAAATCTGGTGATATCCAATTCGGAGATACGGTTAAACTGCTATGACACGGCTACCTTTTCCCATTGCTGAAACACCCGACTCTCATACAGAAGAGCGCGGTCGCCTGCTATTTGCAGGCGAAACGGACTTCGTCAAAGGGGTGGTGGCCATGTCCGGCCTACCCCCGGCTGACCGGATCGAAGTATGTTTCGCCGGACGTTCAAATGTCGGGAAATCTAGCCTTATCAATGCGCTAACTGGCCGTAAAGGGTTGGCGCGCGCCTCTAACACGCCCGGTCGCACGCAAGAGATCAACTTTTTCACAGCGGGAGAGGCGCATTACCTCGTCGATCTGCCCGGATATGGCTATGCAAATGCGCCGTTGCCTGTGGTCGAAAAATGGCAAAAGCTGCTAAAGCAGTATCTTTCAGGGCGGCAGACATTGCGCCGTGCTTTTGTACTGATTGATGCGCGTCACGGCGTAAAGGCCGTCGATAACGAGATAATGAGCCTTCTCGACAGCGCTGCGGTCACATTCCAATGCGTTTTAACAAAGGCGGACAAAGTCAAAGCAAAGGACCGCGAAGTTGTTCTGGCACAAACGCGCGCAGCTTTGTCCAAGCACCCCGCTGCATTCCCCGAGATCGTACTGACATCCAGCGAAAAAGGCGACGGCATCGCAACTTTGCGCACTATTATTGCAACCCTTGCTTAGCGTCACTCGGTTTTCACTACGAAATTTCTTGGCCTTCGACCGCAGGTCAGGCACAAGTGAAGTCAGCAACCCCTAGTGATATCAAGATGAAGACTCAGGACATGAACCGCGATTGGATCGCCACCGCACGCACTCTCAGTCAGGCTTTGCCTTATATGCAGCGCTATGCAGGAGCCACGGTTGTCATCAAGCTTGGTGGCCATGCAATGGGCAGCGATGAAGCGATGGCAAGCTTTGCCAATGATGTGGTGCTGATGCGCCAGGTTGGCGTGAACCCAGTGATCGTGCATGGCGGCGGGCCAATGATAAACGACCTGTTGGACCGCCTGAATATCTCCTCAGATTTTGTGAACGGCAAGCGAGTAACCGATGCGGCCACCATGGAAGTGGTCGAGATGGTGTTATCAGGCGTCGTGAACAAGAAGATTGTGCAGGCCATTAACCGCGCCGGCGGGCGTGCCGTTGGCCTATCGGGCAAGGATGCCAACTTGATGATCTGCGACCAGACAGACCCAAAGCTTGGACTGGTCGGCACGCCTGCTGAAATGGATCCAGCTTTGCTGTATACGCTATTCGAGCAGTCCATGATTCCCGTGATTGCACCGTTGGGCGCAGGCCGCTGCGGCGAGACGTTCAATATAAACGGTGACACGGCAGCCGGTGCCATCGCTGGCGCGCTCAAGGCAGATCGCCTGCTGCTGTTAACCGACGTGGCAGGTGTCAACAACGCGGAAGGTAACGTTGTCACCGACCTGACCGCAGAACAGATCCGCACCATGACATCTGACGGTACCATTGCAGGCGGCATGATCCCGAAGACAGAAACTGCGCTTGATGCCATCATCAGCGGTGTTCGCGCGGTAGTGATCCTTGATGGACGCGCGCCCAACGCCTGTTTGCTCGAACTATTTACCGATCACGGTGCGGGCTCAATCATCCGGCCGCGGTGACACAAACGTGTTGCTTGGGCCCATTGCACCTTAGGCGCGACGCACTAACATTGGTACATGGAAAATGAACAACTCGTACGCCTTGGCATCTTTCTGGGCCTCTTTGCCGCGCTCGCATTGGCAGAAACCATGGCACCACGGCGCGTGCGAAAACAAGCTCGGCGTGAGCGTTGGCTGACAAACTGGGCATTTACCATTGCGAACATGTTGATGCTGCGTTTGTTAGCCATAGCCTTGCCATTTCTGGCAGTAGGCGCAGCTGTTGACGCAGAAGCCGAAGGCTGGGGCCTCTTCAACACCACCGCCCTTCCTGTTTGGATAGAGGTAGCAGCTGCGATCCTGATCCTTGATTTTTCTATTTGGCTACAACACCTGATCACACATAAAGTGCCGGTTCTATGGCGCTTGCACCGCGTGCATCACGCAGATGTTGATATGGATGTGACGACCGCCATCCGCTTTCATCCGATCGAGATTGGCTTATCGATGCTGCTCAAGATCGGGCTTGTGTACCTGCTTGGCCCTGCTGCGATCACTGTAGTCTTGTTTGAGATCATTTTAAACGGCACCGCCATGTTTAACCACGCCAATGTTCGCCTGCCGCTGTGGCTGGATGGGGTCGTGCGCCAGGTTCTGGTTACGCCGGATATGCACCGCGTGCACCACTCTGTGCACCGACATGAACACGACAGCAACTATGGCTTTGCGCTTTCTATATGGGACCGACTGTTCGGAACATATATTTCTCAACCCAACGCCGGGCATGACGCAATGACCGTTGGGCTGGACTGGCAGGATGATCGCCCCTCGCGCATAGGGTGGAGTATGTCCCTGCCCTTTACCCGCAAATGACCCTGAACGACATCACTACCGCCATTGCACTGCATGGCTTGCTGATCATGGGGCACAGCGCCAACAGAGTCTTGATTGGCACCAACAGGGACTGGTGGGACCATTTTTCTCAAACTCCAGAATATAACGACAGCCAACATGACCCCGTTGATCGCTGGTCCAAGCGCATTTTGAATGATCTAGCTGAACGGGCGGGCGCACGGGCATATTTCCCGTCCGATGGGCCGCCTTATGCCCCGTTTATCGCATGGGCCAAGGAAACGGGGCGGTTCTGGCAAAGCCCTACAGGCATGCTTATCCACGACACTGCCGGACTCATGATTTCGATCCGGGGTGCGTTAGAGTTTTCCCACCCTGTCGGGGACATAGCCTGCACGACAAACCCCTGCGAGGGCTGCTCAGATAAGCCTTGTATCGCGGCCTGTCCCGTTGGCGCGCTAAGCGGCACGCAGCCATATGATGTTCCAGCATGCAAAGCATTCCTAGATACGGAAAACGGACAGGCCTGCATGAGCGGTGGCTGTCTGGTACGACAGGCATGCCCTGTCAGTCAGGCCTTTGGCCGACCCAGTGCACAATCAGAATTCCACATGAAAGCCTTTCGCAGATGATCCGGGCGCTGCCGCTGTTGCGTCATCCGAAATCCAGTCAAAGCGCCATTCAACAGAGGCGAAACACCAAACACGCCCTGAAACAAAACATCTCAACGTGTAAGGTTATGCGCGATGTTTCAGGTATTTGATCTAGCGCCATAGAATGACATCATACGTGTAAACGATCCAAGTTACAGCACATGCATCATCAGTTTCGTGGCTAAGCGCTAAAACGATATCGGCTGGCACACAGGCCAGCCGATAGATTTCGCAATATCAGGTACAGGGCAGGCGACACGCCGCCCAGCCGGTTCAGTGACCCAAGATCTGGCTCAGGAACAGCTGCGTGCGTGGACTTTGAGGGTTGTTAAAGAACTCTTCAGGTTCATTCTGCTCAACGATCTGACCTTCGTCCATAAAGATAACGCGGTTTGCAACCTGACGGGCAAAGCCCATCTCGTGCGTCACGCAAAGCATGGTCATTCCTTCTTCGGCAAGTTCGACCATCGTATCCAGAACTTCCTTGATCATCTCAGGGTCAAGCGCCGACGTGGGTTCATCAAAAAGCATGATCCGTGGACGCATGCAGAGCGAACGGGCAATCGCAACACGCTGCTGCTGACCA
>JABITU010000102.1 GCA_018668195.1 Tateyamaria sp.
CTTGCCCGTCACTTGGATGGAAAAGCTGTCAACGGCTGCATAAAAGGCGCCGGGTCGTATGGCGAACTGGCCAAGTGGTAACAGCGGTGAGTTGTGCATGCCGTATATTTCATGGATGACAAAACGCTCAAAAAGTCCGTCCTTGACCATTGCTTCGGCCCCCGCGCCCCCCTCTTCGGCAGGTTGGAACACCACGGCAACTGTCCCGTCAAAATTTCGTGTTTCAGAGAGATACTGCGCAGCACCCAGCAACATCGCGGTGTGCCCGTCATGGCCACAAGCGTGCATTTTGCCCGGGATTGTCGAGGCGTAAGGCTTGCCAGTCGCCTCAAGGATTGGCAGGGCATCCATGTCGGCGCGCAAACCAATTGTTTTGCCACTGTGGTTGGTTTTGCCGTGAATGAGGCCCACGACACCCGCGCGCCCGACCCCTGTCGTGACCACATCGCATCCAAAGTCCCGCAGTTTGCCCGCAACCAGATCGGCTGTGCGATGCGTGTCATAAAGTAGTTCTGGATGGCTGTGTAGATCGTGCCGCCAGGCGGTGATGTCTGAATGCAATTCGGCAAATCGATTTCTGATCGGCACAATTTTCTCCTGAATTCTGATACACCTCTTTGCAGCGTACTGACGGCAATGGCGTCGGGCAAGCCTGCTGCGCAGTCTAGAACGCCTTCATGATGTAATGACACAATTGAGCGTTCAAAATCCCGTTCGACCGAAGGGGGAGGCTGGAAATTTGAAATCAGTCGAACGTGGAAACGCTTTAAGTGTTGGGCGCGCGCCCTCCGGTTTTGCGGGTGATCTCTGCGGCTGCCTGAGCTACGGCTGCGCCAAAGGTAGCGATCCGGTCCTCAATAAAACGGGTGCTCGGACCCGAGATTGAGACCGCCTCAATGGGTTGACCATTCGGATCATAGATGGCCGATCCGATGCAGGACATGCCCAGATACCGTTCTTCTCGGTCAAAGGACCATCCGCGCGTGCGGATTTGTTCCAGTTCCGCTTTTAGCGCACGGGGTGTAGTCAAAGTACGCGCCGTGAACTGCTGCAGCCCAGCACTCACCTGCAATTTCGCCACCTGTTGCGGCAAAAGCGCAGACAAGATCGCCTTGCCCGCGCCCGAGGCATGCATAGATGACCGGGTTCCTGCAGGAAAAATCGTGCGGATTGGGTTTTGCGTTTCAAACTGGCCTACAAAGACAACTTCAAATTTGTCGGGAATGGCATGGTTGGCGGTTTCGCCGGTTTCACGCATGATACCGGGTATCAAGGACAGACCGACTGCTGTCAGATTGCTCTGATTGAGAAAGGCGGTGCCGGTTCGGTAAGCTTCAATGCCGACCATCCAGTCCTGGGTGTCTTTGTCGAAGCTGACAAATTCGAGCTTTTCCAGAGTTTTGAGAACGCGGTGTGCCGTCGCGGTCGGAATATCAAGGATGAGCGCCAGATCAGATAGCGTTGTGCGCCCAAACCGGTCTATGGCCGTCAGCATATCAATGATCATTTAAAACTGACCCGCCTGTTTCGTTAACATCCGCACGTATTAGTGCGGAGAAAGATCAGGTGTTATTGATGGAAAGTGCAGCGAAGATCCGGCGCATGGTTTTGCGTGATGGGCGCAGTATAAGGTCAGTGGGCCGGGAGACAGGACTGTCCCGGAATACGATCCGGAAGTATCGGTGATGTGATAAATGGCAGGCATGCAGGGTGCACAAGTTTCAAAGAAGTCACGATTTTTGATGGAACAGGCGTTGGTTTGCAGGACATCGCAGTAGCGTCGGTTGCAACCAAAGTTGCTCTGGAAAGAAAAAGGCCTTGCAGCGCGCGTCGATCTTTAAAACTGCGCTGTGGCAGGATCCTGACGCACGGTGCGCTGGTTGACGTGTACTTTCCAGTTACAGTGGCCCGATTACGCGGCGATGCCCGAAAGCGCCGCCGCGTGTGTCCTGGATTATGTACCGACAGACATGCAAAGGTATTTCAATTCCATGAATTCGTCCATGCCGTGACGGCTGCCTTCGCGGCCAAGGCCAGATTGCTTGACCCCGCCAAATGGCGCAACCTCAGTCGAGATTAGACCCGTGTTAATACCCACCATGCCGTATTCCAACGCCTCGGCAACTTTGGTTACGCGGCTCAGGTCGTTGGCATAGAAATACGCGGCCAACCCAAAAATCGTATCGTTGGCCATGGCGATGACCTCGTCGACCGTGTCGAACTTGAAAAGCGGCGCCAGCGGGCCAAAGGTTTCGTCCTGGGCAAAGGCCATATCTTGCGTCGCGCCTGTGATGATCGTCGGTTCAAAGAACGTCCCACCAAGCGCGTGCGGCTTGCCCCCGGCCAGAACGGTGCCACCCTTAGCCACAGCATCTTCGATGTGCTCTGTCACCTTGTCGACAGCGCCCGCATTGATCAGTGGGCCAAGCTGAACCGGGCCGGATAGCCCGTCGCCCACTTTCATATTGTTTACCGCTGCCGCAAGTTTCGTGGCAAATTCATCATAGACCCCGGCTTGCACATAGATCCGATTGGCGCAGACGCAAGTTTGTCCGTTATTGCGGTACTTGGAAATCATTGCGCCTTCGATAGCGGCATCCAGATCGGCATCGTCGAACACGATGAACGGTGCATTTCCGCCCAGTTCCATCGAACATTTCATAACCTGATCGGCGGCTTGTTTCAGCAGGATACGCCCGACTTCGGTGCTGCCTGTGAATGTCAGTTTGCGCACGGCAGGGTTTTCGCAAAATTCCTTGCCGATGTCTGACGATCGCGAAGAGGGGATGATCGACAATATGCCCTTGGGCAGTCCTGCACGGTCCGCCAGAACACCAAGTGCCAGTGCCGACAAGGGTGTTTCCGCTGCGGGACGGGCAACAAAGCCACAGCCTGCGGCAAGTGCCGGGCCGACCTTGCGGGTGATCATCGCGTTGGGAAAGTTCCATGGCGTGATTGAGGCCGCCACACCAATGGGCTGGCTGATGACAGTAATCCGCTTGTCACGTTGATGACCGGGCACAGTCTCACCATAGACGCGCTTGGCCTCTTCGGCGAACCATTCGATGAAAGACGCGCCATACAGGATTTCGCCCTTTGCCTCGGCGTGTGGCTTGCCCTGTTCTGCGGTCAAAATAGTGCCGAGATCGTCGGCGTTCTCGACCATCAGATCGAACCATTTGCGCAGCACAGCAGCGCGCTCTTTGCCAGTCCAAGCCGCCCAATCTTTTTGGGCGCTTCCAGCGGCTGCAATCGCACGGGCGGTTTCTGCTCGGCTAAGGTCGGCCACCTGAGCGATGGTGTCGCCGCGCGCAGGATTTGTCACTGCAAATGTCGCTCCGTCATCAGCATCCAGCCATTCGCCTGCCACATAGGCTTTGGTGGCCAGAAGGGTAGGGTCCTTGAGCAGATCGCGGAGGTTGGTCGTCTGGTCTAACATCGTTTTAACTTTCTTGGGTCGTGTTCAGGCGTATCCATCGGCACCCCGCACCCAAACAAAGTTCGCAGGACGTTTTGAAAATTGTGCGCTTGAGCAGAATACGCCGGTTCCGACAGCACACTAACCCGCAGACGGTGTGCATCGCAATGACCCTGATACGTCTTTGCACAGGTGACCGTTACAGATGCACTCTGTGCTGCACAGAACAAAAGCCGCTGTTCGCAGAGGGAGTTATAGCGATGGCGGCGCTTTGGTTTTCACATGAGGCCTTAGCCGACCCGAATGCCCCGGCTCCATACGCCACGCAGCACAGGTGTATCATCTGTCTTGCGGACAAGGATCACGTCACCACGTTGCCCAACGGTGATTGATCCGCGATCTGTCAGGCCTGCAACACGGGCGGGCGTACCGGTTACACAGGCCACGGCGCGGGGCAGGTCATCCCAAAGATCTGCGAGGCGAAAGGCAGCGAGCAGTAGCGCGGACGGTACATAATCAGAAGATAGAATATCTAGCAGCCCCGCCTTGGCCAACTCTTCCGCTGCAACATTTCCAGAGTGGGATGCGCCGCGCACAAGATTGGGTGCTCCCATCATCACGGCAATCCCGCTGTCGCGACATGTCTGGGCGGCCTCGCGGGTGGTTGGAAATTCAGCAAAGCTGACGCCACTGGCGCATGAGGCTGCGACATGCTTGGTCGTTGTGTCATCATGGCTGGCCAAAACTGCGCCATAACGGACGGCTTCGGCGACCGCGCCTCGTTCGTGGACTGCGCCATATTTTTCGCGCAGCTCCATTCGTTGCGAAACATGTGCTCTGAATTCCGCATCGCTGAAGTTGCGCTTTTTGGTGACATAGGTCTTGAACAAATCAAGATCGCGGAATTGGCGTTGGCCCGGCGTGTGATCCATCAGGCTGACTATGCCGACTCGGTCCTCTGGGCCGAACTTGGCCATTTCATCAAGCAGCGTCGCCGAACAGATCTCGGCTCGCAGGTGAAGGAAGTGGCTGATCCGAAAATGCCCTGCGGCACGCACGGCCAGCAGATCATCTGCCAGACCACGGGCATATTCCGAATAGGCACCATTTCCGGTTTTGAGAGATCCCACTCGCAACGCATCAAACACGGTGGTTATGCCGGTCGAGGCCAGTTCGGCATCATGCGCCAGCAGCGCAGGAAAATGCGGCCATCTAACCGCTGGTCGCGGCTCGATATGACGTTCAAGGTTGTCGGTATGCAACTCGATCAGGCCGGGCAGAACGAGGCCACCGCGGCAATCCAACGCGCCAGCCGGGATATGGTCGCCTTCGGATATCTGTGTGATCATGCCGTTTGAAATGGTCACCTGTCCGTGAAGAACCCGATCTGGCAAAACAAGGTTTGCATTGGCGAGGGCAAGTGTCTCTGACATGAAGATGTTACCAATGTTTGCTATGTCGTTAGAAACTAGGGGCTCCTGAATGTCTTACACCCGATTTGCTGTTTATTACATCCCCGCTGATGGTCCGCTGGCGAAATTTGGCACCAAGTGGTTGGGATGGGACGTGGCGCGAGGCTGCGCTGTGGTCCAGCCAGATATCGCTGGACTGACGGATGTGACTGAAACGCCCCGCAAATATGGGTTTCATGCTACGCTGAAGCCCCCCTTTCGGCTGGCTGAGAGCCGCACAGAGGCGCAACTGACAACCGCTGTTTCGATGATGGCCGCAGGGTGCGCGGCTACGCAATGTGACGGTCTGGCGTTGACGGCCATGGGTCGGTTTCTTGCCCTAACGCCACAAGGGGATGTTTCCGGCATCGGCCGGATCGCTGAAACGTGTGTGCAAGAGATCGACCAATTCCGTGCCGCCCCTGATGCCGCAGAGCTGAAGCGCCGTAGCAAGACGCGGCTCAGTGATCGGCAACAGACGATGTTGCGTGCGTGGGGCCATCCTTATGTGATGGACCAATTCCGCTTTCACCTGACACTGACAGAGCGTATGCCAAAGCTTGCAATGCCTGAGTGGAAGGCGCATGCTGCAGCGCATCTGCCAGCCTTGCCCGCACCTTTTGTTATTGATGCTGTCGCGTTGGTCGGTGAACGTTCGCAGGACGGACGGTTTGAGTTGGTCCAGCGCTTTGCCTTGGATGGGTAATCCGGATGGCGTTGGGGCAATACCGTAATTTTTTCACAGGTGAATTGTGCAAGGGCGTATTTTTCCACCGGGGCAGCCACAAATATCACATAACCCCGCACCAAAAAGGCGTGCTATGAAACGTCCGCGCATCAATCAGATCATGGCCGAAGCCGAAGACATGATCAGAGGCTACGGCTTTGTCCTGCCACCGTTTGCCCATTGGACGCCAGACAGGTTCAAAGCGCACAAAGATAGTGCGCGTCACGTGATCGACGCCCGATGTGGATGGGACATCACCGATTATGGGGCAGGGCGCTATGACGAAATGGGGCTATTCCTGTTCACTTTGCGTAATGGTCGGTTGGCCGATCTGCAAAGCGGGGGCGGCATGTGCTACGCTGAAAAACTGCTGATTTCAAAGCAGGATCAAATGTCGTCGATGCACACGCACGTGACCAAAACTGAGGATATCATAAACCGTGGCGGTGCCACTTTGGCAATCGAACTTTTTGGTTCTGATGATCAAGGCGGCTTTGCCAAGGACCGTGGTGGCACTGTCTGATCTGGCAGTATCCTTTGGAGACGCGGTGGAAGGATTAGATGGCAATCCTCAAATACATCAACGGCTTCTACAATCCGCGCCGCCGATACTCAGCACTGGGCTGCAAAAGTCCCGTCGTTTTCGAAAAGAAAGTGGCTGAAACGAGCACAGGGGGCAGCACGAAAGCGCGACAGGTCCAGATTGACAAATATGGGGACGGAAAGTCAGGCGGTCTTTTTCTTAAGCGTCAATGCGCGTGCGTCAACAACAGACATGCCAGTCCATTCATGGAAAGCGCGATAGAAGGACCCGGGATCTCGGTATGCAAGCAAATAGCTGATTTCCTCGGCACTTAGTCCATCATTCAAATACACTTGTGCAAGATTTTCTCGTGTATCGTCCAATATGGCTTGAAATGTTGTACCCTCGGCGCTTAGCTTTCGTTGGAGGCTGCGGACGCTCAGTGACAGCCGCGAGCTGATCTCTTTAATCGAAATGGCCCCAGCCGGTAACGAGTCTACTATCATCGCGCGTGCTTGTTGAGCCGTGCGCGCGTTCTGGTCCATTCGCCTTAACCGACTGGTGAGCTCCGCCTCGATAAGTTTACAAATCTCAGCGTCACGACTTAACATCGGCAACTGAGAATCTTGTTTGCTAATGACGAGAGCAGACCTTGGGGCAACATGAATGGGCCCGTCGATAAACTTACGGTATTGAGGGGTAATGCTCGTCAGGTCCGGCAAAAGTACCTTCAACGGTCTTACATGTTGACCAGTTAACGTGCGAATTATTTGTAAATAAACGGCTATTTCATAATAGGAATAAAAAAATGGGAGGGACGTGTCCCCAACTCCAAGCGCTTCGAGGCTTACTGTCAGGGATGTTTTCGTCTCAGATAGCACCAGTTTCACTGGTGAACACAAAGGTTTGAACAGGGCAACGCGCTCTAGGCCCGAAATCACATCTTTGCTTGCAGCTAAGGACATAAGGGGGGGCACCAGCGGAACCGCTTGGAACTTGAGTGCCATAGCCAACCAAGCGTCTGGTCCGCCAAGTTCCGCTGCGAATGCACGCGATATGTCAAAATACGTTTTTGCGTCTACACTTGGATCATCTTGCTCAAAGAACCGCTCTGGCAAACCTGCGCGTTTCAGTGCGCTCTCGATCGAGACGCCCATCCTTTTTGCGGCGGGCTCAAGGATCCTAGCAGGCTCATAACGGCGCTCTTCTTGCATTGCTTATACCCTAGTTTGATTTTTATTTTGTATATGCAATGCGCGAGCTTTCATAAGTCGCCAAATGAACATTGACGCAAAATACCATCATATTGGCGCAAAA
>JABITU010000013.1 GCA_018668195.1 Tateyamaria sp.
CGTTCAAACTGCTCAAGTGTTTGCTGCGCGAAGGGGCTTAGCCACGCTCCATCATCTGCAAATCACCGCATGCCTCATATGTTGCCTGTTGTGTGTGTAATGCCTGTTGTGCCTGCCTAAGCCAGAGTGGGCTGGCTGCCCTTTGAATGCGATGGGCCTGCTGTTGGGCGTAGTGCTCACTCAATGAGTGCTGTGTCAGCAGATTAGACTGCTCAGCACCCCAACAAAGATTGTCCAAAATGGTATCACTGCCCATGCGCCAATACTCGTGGGTGACGTAACTGGCCACTGCGGCGCGGTCTTGGGCTGGCATGACCCAGTTCTTAGCCAACAGAGCTGTTTGAGCATGATGCTGCGCCCAAACTGCATTGAGCAAACAACACATGTGTTCTGTGTCCTGCAGTGGGCTCGGCATTACGAAGTGAACATGAAAGTTCTCACTGTCAGCGCCTTCGTGGGCGAAGCACCATCTTGGCATCCGCATATCCTGACGCTCAGCAGCTTTGCCAAAAAACACTCGGTCTATCTTGTTCCAGTAGCTGCGCAGTAGCTTATTTGCAGTTTTGCGCCCGATGGTGCGACCGTTCACAAACTTGAGCGTGCCAAACACATCCCAGTCTTGTGCCATCAGATGCTGCACCAAAGCTCGTCGTTCTTGTTTGCGCTGTTCAAATCCCATTGCGGTTCTCCGCATGTATTTATCAACGAAGGAGGAAAAGGCGACAAAAACGGCAATACTGTGTTGCAACAATTGTGTTGGAACCACTGTGTTATAGGTTTGTGGTTGCAACATAGTCTTTAGAACACAGTGGTTGCCCCGCAGCGTCGTAAGAAATTTCCGTAACACAGTCCCGCACCAAAGTGTCGCAAGAAGTTTTCGCACCACAGTTTCCGACTCATGTGCTGAGGGACAATATCTGCCCTCGTGTTTGCTTCAGCACCACTGTGTTTTGATAAATACTTGTGAGACCAAAACACTGGAGAATTGGATGAGCATAAGACTATTAGAACACATGCGCGATGAATTGATCGCAACGGGTATCGTGCAGAACACACCAGAGTTTTGTCGCAGCTGGCTAGGGCGCAGTGAGGGCTATATCCGCGTGCTGCGCTATCACAACACAGAACCAAGTGTAGAAACGCTGAGTATTTGTGCAAGCAAGCTTGGATACTACGGGGCAAGGCTGGCAAACAGTGAGTTACACGAGCATCAAATCTGGGCCAAACGTCTATCAGACCTAAAGATGCAGTGTGACAGTGCAATTGGGCGGCAGGCAGAGGCAGTGTGGCGTGCGCCAGAACGGATGGCAGTATGAGCCGCTGGTCCGAAATGGGTTCTGCGACTGCAAAAATCTGCGCTGCGGTTTTTTGTAGACCAGTACTTACGCTTTTGGGGTGGTCTTTTGCGTACCCCACTCCCCCAGCTAGGAGCGGTACATGACTGACCGGGACGAACTCCGCCGATTGATTGATGTAATTGAGAAGGCCTCCGGCAGTGGCAGCGTCGAGCAGGCTGTCCATGACATCAAGACCTTTGCCAACACAGTTAGCTTTTTAGCTAACAAACTGGATGCCAGGATTAAGGGTGGTAATTTAAAGACCAAACCCAAGTCACGTATTGGCAAAGCAATTGCACCGCCTATTCCTAAGCGTAATGTTCCGCAGCAACAGGCCACTTCGAACTCCACAGCTAGCGGCATGCCTTCCGCTGTATCGAGCTCAACATCGCAGGCTGACTACGACAGGCTCAAGCCGCAGGGTGCGCAGGGGCCAATCTCAACATCGTAAACAGCTGGCGTCGTACAGTGCGTATAAGCGTCGTGTTGGCGGCGACCTGTCCGTATCAGCATCTCGCGGCGTTCAGCGTGGGTTGGGGCTGTACGCGGTGTTTTGAGCGTTTTTAATGCGAAAAGCGTCGTAACGAAGTACTGCGAAATTCCATTGACCGTCAGGCTGAGAGGTATGCCTTAGAAGGTTACTACTGAGACTTTCGCAAAGCGGTCGTTGGTGCAGGACGCAGCTAACGGCAGTTGCGAGCCCATATTACCGATTTTCTGCAATGCGGCGAAGGTCTGGTATGGGGACACTAATGGGCCTGCCGATAAGTGTTCGGTTCAAAGCAAACAACCCCTGTCATGCTCTTGTGAGGCCCGATTTATTGGACGTCAGCGCTAACTTCGAAACTTTTGTGGGTTCGTTCACAAGTCGTTTTCAACAACGCGATGCGCGACAAGGGTTCGCAAAATATTGATCGCGCCTTGGGTGCCGTCAATCAGCGGTACAGGGCTGTTTGGCGCAAGTTTAGACGCCAGCCCTGCCAATGGGCCGCCTCCCATAACGACACAACGTGCGCCGCGCTGGTGCATTTCCCTGCACAGTTCGCCCATTTCGTCCATGTAGCGGGTTTGAACCGTGCCTGGATCACCAAAGTCAGTCGTATTCACCGCTAGTGTCGCCAGAAGTTTTGAGCCCAACCCTGCCTCCTCAGCCTTGGCTTTCAATGCCGGTACGAGGCTTGGACCAAATGTTACGATGCCGAAAGGCCCGCCAAGTGCTTGGGCTATGGAAAAGGCGGCCGCCGCAATGCCGACCACCGGGATATCCGGTCGCAGCAACTGAACGGCCTCAGCCCCGGTATTGCCAAATGACGCTAAGATTATCCCGTCGCACGGGGCATCATAGGCTTTAACTGTCTCTACGACGGCTATGCTTGCATGATCGGCATCGGCTTGTGTCACGATTAGCTCCGGGCCAAAGGCTGGGCAGAGCGTTGTAAATTCATCTCCTGGATAGGCTACACCATCGGCGGCCTCTTTTATGCGGGCCGTCGCGCCCTTGGACGTGTTAGGGTTGATGATCAGTAACCGCATTAGAGGATGACCGACGGTAGCCAGAGGGAAATTGCTGGAAAGAGGTTGATCAAGACTAAGGCCACCAACATTGCGCCGATAAACATCATCATTGATGGGATGATCTTGGCGATGGATATCTTCGCGATAGCGCAAGTGATCAAGACGACTGAGGCCACAGGCGGTGTCTGTTGCCCGATCCCGAGGTTAATGGTCAAAATCAGGCCAAAATGGACACGGTCGATCCCAAGCTGATCGGCCAGCGGCAAAAAGATCGGCACGAGCATCAGGATCGCAGGAGTCCCGTGAATGATCGTGCCTGCCAGTAGGAAGAAGATGTTGATGACGACCAAAACAACCCAGTAATTGTCCGACAGCCCCAGGATGCCCTGCGCAATTTCCTGCGGAATGCGTTGGTTCGTCATGTACCATCCCAAAAGGGTCGAGGTTGCCACGATAAACATCAACATGGCTGAGCGTTTGCCCGCTATGCGCAATGTGTCGATTAACGTGCCAAGGCGCACCGTACGGTAAACGACGGTGGCAAGCACAATGGACCAGAAGGCTGCAATGGCACCTGCCTCGGTGGCGGTAAAGATACCGCCAAGAATACCCGCCAACACAAGAATTGGAAGCGTCAGTGGGATGGCTGCGTCCTTACCGGTTTCGGCGACACGAGCCCATGAGAACGCTCCTTCCGTGGGATAGCCGCGCTTAACAGAGATCGCATAGGCTGTGCCCATCAACAGGCCACAAACCAGAAATCCAGGCACAATGCCAGCGGCGAATAACTCGGCAATAGATGCATTGGCCACATAAGCATAAAGGATCAAGTTGAGGCTGGGCGGCACGATGATCGCCATTGTAGCCGAGGTTGACGTGACAGCAGCCGCGAAAGCCACCGGGTAGCCACGCTTTTTCATCTGCGGGATCATAACCGAGCCGATAGCAGCTGCGTCCGAAGTGGCGGTGCCCGAGATTTCCGAAAAAAATAGCGATGTCAGAATGTTGACATGGGCCAGCCCGCCGCGGATATGCCCAACAAGAGATGAAGCAAACGCGATGAGCTTCTCCGCAATCTTACCTTGGTTCATGATTTCGCCTGCGATCATGAACAACAAAGCCGCAACAAGCAGATAGTTGTTAGCTCCACCAAAGGGGATCAGCCCAATTATTTGTGGTACAACCGCGGGGTCGAGCACGATCATGGTGGCGGCGGTGACGCCCAGAACAAAGGCAATCGGCAGGCCTGCAATCAGCAAAGTAACCAAAAGGATCAGGATCATCCATCCGGGATCAAGAAACATTACGCGTCACTTTCAGGCAAAAGATCCAAGGGGTCGATACGGAATGTCACGATGCCGATAAAACGCACAGCACAAAACAGAGTAATCAGCGCGCCCCCCAGCGGCATCGCGCCGCGAAAGAGCATCATCGGTGCATCAACCGAGATCAACGAACGCGCCCCGAAGCTGGCCGCTGCGATCCCGCCGTACCACGCAAGCATTGCGCCAAAGACACCCATCAGGACGAGGTTTAACGCAGTAACGACACGCATCATGCCTGCGGGCATCACGCGCAGCACCGCATCAAAGCCAAGGTGTTCGTTGGTGCGAGTCAGATATGCTGCGCCGATAAAGGTCAGCATGGCCAGTAGATGGGCGGGGAGTTCCTCGCCCCATGACACGCTGTCATTCAAAACGAACCGGGCGAAAACCGCCCAGTTCATGAGCAATAAGAGGAGACCGGCAAGGGATATGACCAAGACATCCAGCATCACGCCAAGCCAGTGGTCCAGACGCGAAACTAGGCTGTCAAATTCATCCATTTGCTTTGTCCTATTTGTGCCTATTCGATCCCGAGCGCAGTCTTCGTTGCAGCGATCATGTCTTCGCCGATGACATCAACAAATGTTGGGCTTTCATAAAGCGGGGCAGCGGCCGACTGAAACGCAGCAAAATCAATCTCATTGACTTCAATTTTGTTTGCCAGTGCTGCGATGGTTTCCGTGTCGGTTGTTTCACCCCACTCAAATGACCAAGGGGCCACCTCTTGGGCTACAGAAATTACCGTCGCGCGCAGCTCTTCATCAAGTGATGCAAGGAAGGGTTCACCAATCACGAGGAAAGTTGGCAAATAGACGTGGTTTGATAAGGACATATAGCCCTGCACCTCGAATAGTTTGGCCGTGTCGACCACGTTTGCCGGGTTTTCCTGGCCATCAATGGTGCCTTGATCCAAGGCGGAATAGACCTCGCCAAAGGACAGTGGCGTGGCGTTGGCACCCAGGGTGTTGAACATTTCAACCCGCTGACGATTGGTAGGTGTTCGGATTTTGAGCCCATCGAGGTCTGCTGGTGTCACGATCGGACGCACGTTATTGGTGATCTGGCGAAAACCGTTGTCCCACATAGCCGCAAGAACCATGCCAGTGCCGTCAAAGCCGTCTGCCAGCATTTCGCCCGCCGGACTGCCGATAAAAGTCTGGACCGCTGCGCGGTCTTCAAACAGGTAAGGCAGGTCAAAAATGGAGGTGCGGGTGTTGATCTGGGACACCGCAGACGCAGAAAGAGAGGCTTGGTGCGTCCCAAAGCCGAGGCCCTGCAGCACGTCCTCTTCTTTGCCCAATGTGTTAGACATGAAAATCTGAACGTCGATTTCGCCGGGTGCGGCGGCTTCAAGGCGGGTTTCGTATTCGAGCAGAAAAACATGGGCGAAAGAGCCTTCTGGCAGGGAAGAGTTGATCTGCATGATGGCTTCCGCACTGGCGGCAGCGGGGAATATAGCCGCACTGGCCGCGGCGATCAGGCTTTTGCGAGTAAACTTCATGTGTCGTTCCTTTGTAACAGGTTGGGAGGAAAAAGAGTCGGCAGTTACTTAAGGAAAAACTATTTCCCAATTTTCACATTATGAAAACTTTTTTTCAAACCGGAAATCCGGACTTTCCATCACTGCCTAATTAAATGGCAGATTCTCCGCATAATTTTAGGTAATGGTCAGGAACTGAGCGCGCGCGACACGCAGACGCGCCTTCAAAAGACCTGTATCTAAAGCTCGTCGAAACGGCGGTGCCCGTCCTCGATTGAGGCCATTCGGCTGCGCCCTGCCGCGCCGGACACCGCGATCGTGCGCGCCGCAACCAAGTTGCAGACGGCCATGGCACCCACATGGTTCATCAACGGGCCGTTCGCCGAAGTCACACAAGACAGACGCCAACGGGCATCGGCGGTTTCGGGGCTAGAGCGATCTTCGATCACCGCCAGACCTGCTTTAGCCGCAGCCGCCGCCTTGGCCACAGCGCCAGCGAGCTTTGAATTGCGGCGCAAAGCGATGAGCACGACGATGTCCTGTGGGGAAAGCGATACAAGGCTTTCGGCCAAAGTCTCTCCGGCACGAGGCAAGACACTCACGTTGCTTAAGACCTGAGAGGTTTGCCATCCGAGATATTGCGCAAAAGACTGACCCGCCCGAAAGCCCACGAACCAAACGCGTGGTGCTGCGTTCATTGCCTCTGAGAGGCTGTCAATCACGGTATCATCTAGCGCGCCATAGGTCAGATCCATGTTCTGTTGCGACGCTTCGAAATGCGCCGCAACCGCGCCGCCAGTTGTGGGCGTTTCTGAGGAGAAACGCAATAATGCGGTGCCTGCTCGTTGCTCGTCGCGCACTGCGCGGCGCGCCTCGTCAAACGAACCATAGCCGATTCGCCGCACAAATCGGGACACAGTGGCATTTGACACATTAGCCAGTTCCGCAATTTCTGACGCTGTGTATCCTGCCATCTCGCCAGGGAAATCCAAAACAAACTCGCCAAGCTTATATTCACTCGGATTAAGCTCGGGCAATGCATCGCGTACACGAAGTAAGAAAGGCTTGGTCTTATCAGTGTTCATCCACCTAAGATGATCGCCGTTCATCAAAACGTAAACATGTTTATACGACGTGCGATGAAATGTTCCGAAGGATCTATCTAGTCCGGTTTTGCGGTGTCTGACTATGATATTCAAATATGTGGCGGAGGAACGGTTTGCCCTAATGCCACCTATCGCCAATTTAAAGCGGCCATTGGTGATCCGATATACAACGGTCGCTTTGTCC
>JABITU010000014.1 GCA_018668195.1 Tateyamaria sp.
CAAAGTGCGAGGAATGTACGGCGATCCATACGCCCTTCTTTGTAAGCATGCGCTCCGTCGGTGAGCATTTCTTTCATGAACTGTTTGTCTTGCATTTTTTAGTTCTCCTATTGATGCGCCGGCGTTTGCCCGGCTGGTTTGGTGAGGCGCCTTTGCGGCACTCTTTTGTAAAATCTAGGTGTCGTGTAATTCGACTGCAGCTGCCTCCTGCCAGAGCAGATCAACTTCGGCGCCCTCGGTAAGCGCCTCTTTATTGCGCCAAACATCGATATCAACCTCGATCTCGTCCCCCTGCACAGTGTCGACGATGATCCGCTGCATTGAGCCAAAATAGGTGATGGAGCGGATGGCGCCGCTGATGCGGGAATTGCTCCCACCTTGCTGTAAACGCAGGTCAATCTTTTCGGGCCGCAGGGCGTACGTCTTGTCGCCTTGCGTGATGAAATTTGATTTACCCAGAAAGCTGGCCGCAAACTTGGTCGCGGGACGCTCGTATAATTCAACCGGCGTACCCACCTGTTCGATCGCTCCGTCGCGCATGATCACGATGCGGTCCGACATCGACAAAGCTTCTTCTTGATCATGGGTAACATAGATGAATGTCGTGCCGACACGCCGGTGGATGTCTTTGAGTTGCTCCTGCACCTCAACCCGCAGTTTTTTGTCTAACGCCCCAAGCGGTTCGTCCAAGAGCAAGACAGGCGGTGCAAAACACAAGGCACGCGCCAAAGCGACCCGTTGCTGCTGCCCCCCCGACAATTGGGTAGGCTTACGATCTGCAAATTCCTGCAACTGGACCAGGTCTAACATCTCATCCACGCGGGCCTTGATCTCGGACGCCGAGCGTTTCCGCACGCTCAGTGCATAGCCGATATTGTCGCGCACCGACATATGCGGGAACAATGCATAGCCTTGAAACACCATACCAAAATTGCGTTTTTCGGCGGGCACATCGGTGATGGAGGCACCGTCCAGCGCGATGTCGCCCTGCGTGATATCCAAAAAACCCGCGATCATCATCAACAACGTCGTCTTACCCGACCCCGAGGGACCGAGGAGTGTCAGAAATTCGCCCTTTTTAATGTCAAGAGTCACACCCTCCACTGCCCTAAAAGTCCCGAACATTTTCGACACGTCGCGGATTTGCAGACTGCCGGTACTGGTAAGATCAGCCATCTGCGCCCCGCAGACCCAGTTTGTTGCGTGCTTCTTGCGGTGTGATGATCCGTGCACCCATCCGTTCGATAATCTCGCGCGCACGGGTGACAAGCTGCCCGTTGGTCGCCAGCACGCCGCGATCAAGATAGATGTTATCCTCAAGGCCAACCCGCACATTACCACCTAAGGCGACGGCGGCGGCCATCATTGGCATTTGACCTCGGCTGATCCCGAAACTGGCCCAGCTTGCACCCGTTGGCAGTTGCGCTTTCATCGCCGCCATCGTCTCAACAGTTTGATCAGCGCCCCATGGGATGCCAAGGCACAATTGAAACATGGGCGGCGCGTTGATCAGCCCTTCTTTCACCATTGCCTTGGCAAAGCGGATATGGCCCAGATCGAAGACTTCCAGCTCGGGTTTAACACCCCATTCCTGCACCATTGCCGCCATTTTACGCAGGCTGGGCGGGGTCGAGATATAGATCATATCAGTATCGGAAAAATTCAGCGTACCGCAGTCAAGCGAACAAATCTCTGGCATACATTCTTTGACATGGGCCAGCCGTTCTTCGGGGCCAATCATGTCGGTTCCGAGGCCGGGCATAGCAGGATTATCGGCATCAGAAATCCAATCGCCGCCCATGCCAGCGGTGATGTTGATCACAATATCAGTTTCGCTATCGCGTATCCGGTCAACGATTTCCTTGAACAACTTGGGGTCACGTGATCCCTGCCCTGTTTCAGGATCACGCGCATGGATATGCGCGATGGAGGCACCCGCTTTTGCCGCTTCAATCGCTGCATCTGCGACCTCCTTTGGCTTTACAGGTACATGCGGACTTTTACCGGTGGTATCCCCGGCCCCGGTGACCGCACAGGTCAGGACGACGTCGTAATTCATTCAGACAGGCTCCCCTTTTCTTTAATTTGGCGCTCAGAGAGATAAGAATTGTGTCGA
Source organism: Tateyamaria sp. (assembly GCA_018668195.1). The sequence continues at coordinate 2,117 of JABITU010000014.1, forward strand.
CTATTCGCCATATTTTTGCTTATAATGGCGAAAAATCGCACCAAAACCAGAAGGCTAATGACCGTGGAAATTGATATCTCTCCCAAAATGACACCAGCGCAGGTTCACGCAGTTTTTATCATTGTGCCAAGGTTTAATATCACAACCCTGATCACCATGATCGAGGCGATGAGAATTGCAAATTACCTCGCGCCTGCGCCAATATTCTCGTGGGAAATCGCCTCCTTTGATGGCAAAAAAATCACCGCCAGCAACGGGATGACAACCACCGTAGAGGTCGCGGATGACACCTTGCGGCCCGCCGAATTCGCCTTTGTTCTGGGTAGTTGGGGTACCGAACATTATTCAAACAAATATCTGATCGCATGGCTGCGCAAACGTACCCGTGCTGGCACCCGCATCTGCGGGGTCGAGTTGGGTTGCTACATCGTTGCCCGTGCCGGTTTGCTGGACGGCAAGCCTGCGACGATCCATTGGTCATGGCTGAACGGGTTCCGCGAGACATTCGACCGTGTCGATGTGCGCGAGGGGTTGTTTACGCTTGATAGCAAAGTTATGACCTGCGCGGGTGGATTGGCCGGTGTGGATCTGATGTTGCGCTTGATTGAGGAACTTCAGGGCAGCAGTTTTTCCGGTGAGATTGCCGACCAGATGTTACACCACCCGATCCGCAATGCCACAACGCCGCAACGCAGTACAATGGGGCGCAGCACAGAAACAATGTTGCCGCTGGTGCGCGAAGCGATGACATTGATCGAGAACAACATCGAAGAACCGCTGACCGTGCCAGAAATCGCGAACCTGCTTGATGTGTCGCAGCGCCAGTTGGAGCGGCAGTTCAAAAAACATGTAGGGTGTACGGTTGTGCAATTCGGATTGCTCAGGAGGCTGCAAAATGCGCGGCTTTTGCTGATCTCAACTCAGCTGAGCATCCGCCAGATCGCAACGGCTTCAGGTTTTAACACCCTATCACATTTTGCCTATTCCTTCGGTAAATTCTTTGACCGCCGCCCGTCCGACTACCGTGAGGCTTGGCCAGAAAACGAACCTGCACCAAGCTGGCCCGGCTCGCTTTCAGATTTCCTCAACACGCTCAATGGCAAGTCAGACAAAACTCAGGTGGTGCGCGTCTGACGCAGGGCATTCAGCACGCCTACTATTTCGCGGTCGCGCTGTGCGGCCATGTCTTC
>JABITU010000103.1 GCA_018668195.1 Tateyamaria sp.
GCGGTGTGGGCTACATAATGACTCAACAGATCAGCCTGCCCCCACTCACTCTCAGCGATACTGAACTTGAAGCGCTGAACCTTGGCATAGCCATCGTCGCCGAAGCCGCAGACGAGACCTTGAAATTTGCAGCACAAAGCCTTGCCAAAAAAATCGACGCAGTCCTTTCAGAACGCACAATTGTCGACGCCGATACGTGGAAATTTGCAACCTACCCCTTTGCCGACACAGTGCGCGGCTTTGCCCAGATGCCCACTTTGCGCGCAGCAATCAAAGCACGACAAAAATTGCGGTTGACCTACCACTCCAAAGGAGACCGGATAACAACCCGCAAAATAAGGCCACTTCATATGGAGTATTGGGGCCGTATTTGGACACTTACTGCGTGGTGTGAACTGCGCGGCGCGTTCCGATGCTTCCGCATGGACCTGATCCAATCCGCCGAAGCATTGCCTGAAATGTTCGTTGACGAGCCTGGCAAGCAGCTGTCCGACTACGACCCCAACCTATAACCAGATCAGCGCGAGGGTCGGCGGGCGGGCGCATTTGCGCAGCAAACAGAGCCGACAGGCGACTATCGCTTGCTCAGAAAAACCTCCAGCGCAGCTACCGCCATAACATGTACCTCATCGTCCACCGGCACATCCATCCCACCACGCTCTACCGATACCTCCACAGATCCATAAGGCAGCAAGCCCGCGATCACAGCCACATCCACGGCGTCAGGCCGAGGCACACCAATATGGACCACGACCCGCATCTCGTCACGGTGCAAACCCAGCGTCCCGAAGATCGGCAATGACACCCCTTGCAATGCCTGCTCAACCGCGCGGCGCGCCGCCTTAGTATCGTCTCGCCCATGCAGATCAACACCCTGCGCCATCTCGATGATCAGCCGCTGTTCGGTCATTGAAGCACCTCCAAGGAAACGATCAGAGCAGCCTGCGCCATTACCATTGGCTTACCCACACCTTCGGGGCGTTCAACGTCAAGTCCACCCTTTTCGACTGCAAATGTAATTTGGCCGTAGGGAAAAATGCCCGCTAGTTCTGCGACATCCACAGCCTCCGGCTTGGCACAAGCAATGCGGACCTCAATGCGCATATCACCCTTTTCAACGCCCATATATTCGGCCAGATTGATTGAATTACGCCAAAGAGCCGCCCGAACTGCACGCGCGGCAGCTTCGGTATAATCACCTCGACGCAGCGACGTACCCATGCCGAACTCTACAATCATCGGTCCGCTCATGGGTTCGCTCCCGCTGGAAAAACAAAACACTTATCGCGCCGAATGCGAAGCCACATCACCGTTTCGGGTTGCGGCAGAAATACGCCAGGCACCGTTACCTTCATCACAGATCCATCACCGTCCAAGCGATAATCCAAGAGGCTCTCCCTTCCCATAAAACGTGACCGCACCACCTGGGCGCGCGCCGCAGTGCCCTCAGCCGCCGTAGGCCCCGGCCCCACACCCGCCCGATCAAAATCGATACGCACATGCTGAGGGCGGAACACAATTTCAACGGGCGTGCCATCCTGTACCCCCGGCGCAAGGAACCGACCAAAAGGCGTCATCGCCAAAGCCCCTTCTACAGTTGTCCGCAACCGATTGGCATCGCTGAAAAACGCAACGGCATCGCGATCCAAGGGCCGCGTATAAACATTGTAGGGCGCGCCGCGTTGCACGATCTTACCATCGCGCATCAGCGCTATTTCATCTGCCATGCGCATCGCTTCGTCCGGCTCATGGGTCACCAGCAAGACCGCAGTGTCCTCCTGCTTGAGGATCGACAGCGTCTCGTCCCGGATCCCATCACGCAACCGATTGTCCAGACCCGAAAATGGCTCGTCCATAAGCATGATGCGCGGTCGCGGCGCAAGTGCACGCGCCAAAGCAACACGCTGCTGTTCACCACCTGACAATTGATGCGGATACATATCGATGAAGAGTCCCATATGTACCCGATCAAGCATTTCCTCGACACGCATGCGCTTTGCATCACGAGACCCGGACAAACCATACGCCACATTGCCTGCAACGCTCAAATGCGGAAAAAGCGCGAAATCCTGAAACATCAGACCAATCTCGCGTCGCTCTGGCGGCACTCGAAACACGGTGTCGCAAATAAGCGCACCGTCCACATAGATTTCCCCGGAGTCTTGCATTTCTACGCCCGCGATCATTCGCAGCGTCGTGGATTTGCCACAACCAGATGGCCCAAGCAAACAGGTGACCTGCCCGGGCAAAATGCTCAAGCTTACGCAATCCACGACCGTCCGGCCGTCAAAGCTGCGCACAAGATTTCGAATTTCCAGCCGAGGTGCCGTCACCGCGCCCATTCCCGATTAAAACAGTCGGCAGTTATCAGGCCAGAGAACAAGCCGCAAGCACCACCTAGAGCACAATGCGAAAAAACCGAATCGTCTTACGCTGCCTGAAGTCAAAGATTTCAAAGCGTTAGATGATGCGCAATATTTCAAGTATTTCACATGATGCTTTATCTGAGGCAATCAAAGTGTCGCGCATCAAATTTTAGAATACGCGCACAGTTTGGGTCGGTGGGCGGGCGCCTTTTGGACCACGAGGGCCAAAACAGTCCCAACCAACGACCAAATGCTTTGGAAATAACCAGCCGCCGGATCAAAAAATGATCTTAAAAACCATTTCAACCACATCGAAACGTCTTTGAAACATAATCAGTCCAAATCGTGAGACACATCACAAGCGCCATTAGATGGTTGCGACCGTTGCCCCGCCGTCCAGCAAAAGATTTTGGCCTACGATAAAGCCCGCATGTCGCGAACACAAGAACGCACAAGCCGCACCGAATTCTTCACGTGTCCCATAACGACCTGCGGGGATTGTCGCAGCCCGTCGCGCCCGCGCCTCGTCCAGTGTAATGCCCTGAGCCTTTACCACATTGCCGTCCAGCGCATTTGCGCGGTCGGTCGCATGAATACCCGGCAAAAGGTTGTTGATAGTCACACCTGATCCTGCGACCTGGCGCGATGTGCCAGCCACATATCCTGTCAGACCCGTACGTGCAGAATTCGACAGCCCTAAAACCGGGATTGGCGCCTTGACCGATTGTGACGTGATGTTCACCACTCGGCCCCAACCCCTCTCCATCATACCAGGAACCAAAGCCGTGATCAGAGCAATCGGCGCCAGCATGTTGGCATCCAACGCCTTGATGAAATCGTCGCGATCCCAATCCGTCCACATTCCCGGAGGCGGGCCACCCGCGTTGTTCACGAGGATATCAGAATCATCCGCAGCCGCGATCAGCTTTGCCTGTCCTTCGGTCGTGGAAACATCTGCAACCACTGTGACCACATCCACACCGTAGGCTGCTCGAATCGCATCCGCCGCAGCCTCAAGCGCCTCGGCGCCGCGCGCGTTCATCACCAGATCACAGCCCTCTGCGGCCAACGCTTCCGCACAGCCCAAACCGAGCCCTTTGGATGATGCACACACAACCGCTCGTTTACCTGTAATTCCAAGATCCATTTTGCAACTCCTGCGTTTTCTCACATCAAGACCTAGCGGCCTGTTCCGGAATGTGCCAGCAAAAGGCTGAACCATAGCCGAACAGGTGAAACATTTTTACCAGATTCAGGCGACTTTCATTTTGACAAACCATGACAAGCGCCAGCCTTGACACCCTTCGCCCCTGAACGACGCACTTTAGCCAGATCATTCATAACGACTGGTGCCTTAAAAAATCGTCTGGCAGTTCATCGCACCACATGCCTAGTGGTCACGAATACCGCACTAACACTATACGATCGGTACGATCCCCCGAGATTGCACAACCGCACTGCGATATACACAAGCATGAGCACGCAAACGTTTCAAACTTTGATAAATTGAACTGCCCGCGTGGTTGCATGCCTAACGTTACCGCGCATGTAGGACAGATAATGCCAGTCATCGGATCAGGCCTACACTAGCACACGGCGACCGCGCCTTGCGCCATCGCGGGGGGGGCTCTATATGCGGCGCTATGTTGAATTCCTCGCAAAACCGCCCCGAACTCCCTTTTGAAATCGCGCGGCGAAGAACCTTTGCGATCATCTCGCATCCCGATGCCGGCAAGACCACGTTGACCGAAAAATTCCTGCTTTTTGGCGGCGCGATCCAAATGGCCGGCCAAGTCCGCGCCAAGGGCGAAGCGCGGCGCACACGCTCGGACTTCATGGCAATGGAAAAAGACCGCGGCA
>JABITU010000104.1 GCA_018668195.1 Tateyamaria sp.
CAGAAGGCTCATAAGCGCCAAGATAGGCCATGCGCTTCGATCAGGTAAATTGGCACCTGCCGAAAGAGCCAACAAGGCAACAGCACCGGTGGCCGCTGTCAACCGCGTCACAAGAATTACAGGCAGTTCACTGCCTGCTTGGGTCGCGAGGTGCCCAACAGAGAATGCCATCGCAAATCCCCCTGCACCAACCAAGGACCAGCCAATGGCAGCCTTTTGGGAACCTTCGCTTTCGGAATGGTCGGACAACATGCTGACAATAGCGACACCTGTTATCACGCCGCCAACGGCTAGCCACTGATCCCAAATCACAGGCTGTCCCATCAGAGCGGCCCAACCGATCGACAGAATTGGGTATGAGCCAACAATTGGTGCAACCAAACGTACAGGACCAATTCCGAAAGCCTTATAAAGGCCGATGCAGCCTAAAAGGTAAATTGAGCCGCTTAGGGCACTGAACCCAAAGCTAGTAGGCGTCATCGCCTCCCAATCCCCAAGGGCACCTGAAATTGGGAACAAGACTAGCGATCCAGCCAACATAACTGTCGCAATCGCAGGGAGAATACCGCCACGTTGAGACACAAAGCGGATGCAAATATCGTGGATACCCCATGCACAGGCCGCAATCATTCCTAGGGTTAGTGAAACCATCGTTATATTCCTTTGGAAAGATGTTATTAACTTTGGTGCGGTGGCGTTCGCGAGGGGGAGTTAAAGACAAATACTTTATCTTCGCATTTTAATGCAAAGCTATATCGATCCAACTCGAAAGATTGTTCGCTTGGTTTCCATTTGTCTAGAACCAATTTTCTGATAGTTGCACTTTTGAACCAACGCAGTCGGGTCGCGACCTCAGTGCGGCGGATAAAACAATTTGCTTCAGGCACCGGAAAAGCTGATGAAAACAAATAAATCCAGCGTCTCGCGCTCTGCACGCCTATCCGTTGCGCCCATGATGGATTGGACGGATCGGCACTGCCGCTATCTGCATCGTCAATTAAGTGGGCAAGCTTTGCTGTATACTGAGATGGTCACATCCCCCGCACTTGTACGTGGTGGAGCAATGCATTTGTTGGACCATGACGTGGCTGAACACCCTGTCGCGTTGCAACTTGGCGGTTCTGATCCGGTTGAATTGGCCAAGGCTGCGCGCATGGGGGCAGATGTTGGGTATGACGAGATTAACCTGAATGTTGGTTGCCCGTCTGATCGTGTTCAATCGGGGACGTTTGGTGCTGTGTTAATGAAACACCCGGCATTGGTTGCCGAATGCGTGGCGGCTATGCGCGCCGAAGTAGACGTTGAGGTGACTGTTAAGTGCCGCATTGGTGTTGACGATCAAGATCCTGAGGAGGTCCTTCCTGAGTTTCTAGCGCGGATCGTAGGGGCAGGGTGCGAACGTGTGACAATTCATGCGCGCAAGGCGTGGCTAAAAGGCCTGAGCCCGAAGGAAAACCGTGAAGTGCCACCTTTGGATTATGAATTGGTCCACAAGATGAAGGGGTATTTCCCCAATTTGCATATTTCTGTGAACGGTGGTGTGACATCGCTCGAACAGGCATTTGATTTCTTAGAAAATGGATTGGACGGTGTCATGGTTGGCCGTGCTGCATATCATCAGGCCAGTGACATCCTAAGCGCAGCGGATCCGATCATCTTTGGTGTCGGCGAGGTAACAACCGCAGAACAAGCCGTACACAAAATGTTACCCTATATCGAAGCCCATTTGACGGCAGGTGGCCGTCTGAACCAAGTGACCCGTCATATGTTGGGCTTGTTTGCGGGGCGCCCTGGGGCACGTGGGTGGCGACGTATGCTGTCTGATGATGGCAATAAACCGGGTGCAGGGCCCGAACTGGTTCTGGCGGCGCTCGCGCAAATGGCGCAGACTGCTCTAGAAGTCGAAGCCGCACAAGCGGGCTAACTCAAAGGAAATATCATGCCAGAGACGATGTTGTTGATCCAAATGCTTGTTGTTCTTTTGGTCATTGGTGCCTTTGCTGGCGTCCTTGCTGGGCTCTTAGGGGTCGGCGGTGGTATCGTTCTTGTGCCTGCATTCTTCTATGCATTTCAGACGCTTGGTTATGATGGTTCGCAATTGATGCAGATGTGTCTGGCAACCTCATTGGCGACGATAATCGTAACATCCATGCGCTCAGTTCACAGCCACCATAAAAAGGGTGCTGTTGATTGGGATATTTTGCGCGGCTGGGCTCCTGGTATTGCTTTGGGCGCTGTTGTCGGCATGTTGGTTGTTTCGCACCTGCATTCCACCACTCTGCAAGCGATCTTTGGCGTTCTGGCGCTGACCGTCGGTGTTTACATGAGCTTTGGACGTGCAGAGTGGCGTCTGGGACAGGCGATGCCAAAAGGGCCGCTGCGGATCGTTTTATCGCCATTGGTTGGGTTTATGTCTGTATTGATGGGCATAGGTGGGGGCAGCTTTGGCGTGCCGTTGATGAGCCTGTTCAACACGGCTATTCACCGCGCAGTCGCTACGGCTGCAGGGTTCGGCGTTGTTATTGCCGTGCCTGCAGTAATTGGCTTTCTTTTCGTCGATATGAATATGGATGTACCGCCACTTACCATTGGGGCGGTCAATCTGATCGCGTTCGTGATCATCATTGCCATGACGTTGGTCACTGCCCCGTGGGGCGTGAAATTGGCGCATTCGATGGACGCTAAACCCTTGAAGCGCGCGTTTGGTGTGTTCCTCGTACTGGTCGCGGTAAACATGTTGCGAAAAGCGTTGATGGGGTAACTAACGTTTTAGTCGCGCGGCTCGACCACCGCGCCGCCCTTTGGGGGTGGATTGGCGGGTCGGCAGCTCTGCCATGATCTCAGAACGCTCATCAGGGTGCATTTTCGACCAGCGGCCAATTTCATCTATGGAACGATTGCAGCCAGTACACAGCCGTGTTTCGGGGTGCACTACACAGATTTGAATGCACGGGCTTTCAATTTCGTTGCGCCGCCAAACTGGAGGTGGAGGGGTCGTCATGATGCCCTCCTCAGGACTTGTAAGCGGTCTAACAGTCCTTGCAGGATAAAGCCCGCTGCGACGTGGTCAATGACCTCAGAGCGGCGTTTGCGGGATGTATCGGCCTCGAGCAAAGCACGCTCAGCTGCCACTGTGCTCAGTCGCTCATCCCAAAATGTGATCGGACCTGGCCATAGCTTTTCAAGGTTGCGCGCAAAGGAACGGGTGGATTGGCACCGCGCCCCTTCTGATCCATCCATGTTGCGCGGAAGTCCAAGGACTAAACCGCAGATCTCTCGCTTTTCAATGACTTCAATCAGGCGTGCGGCATCTAGTCCGAATTTCTTACGCTTGATTGTTTCCAAAGGAGAAGCAACTCCGAGAAAGGTATCAGAGACGGCCAACCCAATGGTAACGGTTCCCAAATCCAATCCAATGATCGGGCGCATCGGCTTAAGTGCTGCGCTGAACTCTGTGACGTCTTCCAGTATCATTCGGCCACTCCAGCGCGTTGTGCAGCTCGTGTGATCAGGTCCAAACTGGACGGATCATCGGCAAACACGGTTTCAGCATTCTTGTAGATAGAAAATGCCTGATCCGTGCGCCCAAGTACACCCAATGCACCAATCAACTGCGCCCAATCTTCCGCGGGACCGCCGTCTGTGGCAAGGCGATCAGACAATCCCGATACCATACCTTCGATCATTTGAAGGCGTTCAGTCCCCGACATTTCAGCTGCAGCTTCGATGTCCGCAGCTGTTGGGCCATTGGTAGGAGGGTCCGGGCGGCCATTGCCGATTGTTGGAATTTGATAGTTTTCACCAGCACGTTGCGCCATTTCGGGGATCTGCTCTAGGATGGGCGCAATCCATACCGCGCTTTCGGGGCCAATCTGCAAAAGGCGATCCCAAATGCGAAATGCTATGTCAGGCCGCCCAGTTTGTGCCAACATCAGGCCGACATAGTAACGCGCAATGCCATTGTTAGGATCGCGGGTTAGAACAGCGCGGGCGGCTTGTTCTGCTTCTGGGGACACATATCCACCCGCCGCAAGAACTAACAGATCAGCATAACCAGTAAAATCTTCAACGGTCGCGGTTTCACCTTTCAGCTCAATAATGCGCCCCTGTGACTGATAGGCACTTATAAAATGGCCTAAGTTGGATTCGTTTTGCACAAGCAAAGCAAGGCCTTGTATGTCATCAGGGCGTTCAGCAACAGTGTCCCGTAAGGTTTGGACAAGCTGCAGATAATCCGCATTAAACTCAGCAACTGGGGGTAAATCAGTTAGGCTGGCTTCGGCGCGTGCTTGAGATGGGCGGGTTTCGCGCAAAGAGTCTGCGAATGCGATGCGATCGGCCAAAGCCAAGTCGCTATAGCCGGGTGCGCCTAGACCTTTAAGCGGCCCAATGCCTTTATAAAGGGCCAAACTGCCACCAACTAAAACAAGTGCAACGACAGCAGCGACAAGTTTAGGTGCGCCGCGTGTGAAGTCCGTATCGACGGTGCGTTCGGCATCAGCAGCCAAGATACGACGCGACACTTCGGTGCGCACACGTTTGGCATCGTCTTGCGTCAAAACACCTCGTTCCAGATCGCGATCCACTTCGGCCAACTGATCACGGTACACCCGCATATCATAATCACCAGCCCCAGTGGATTGGTCCGCGCGACGCATCAGCGCAATGGCAAACAGCGCTGCAACGACCAAAGCCAATAAAACCGTAGTAATCCAAAACGCCATGTGGTCGCCCTTTTGTGGTTATTCGTGGTGTAACTGCGTAGAGGTTTAAAAAAAAGGGGCAATTGGACGCGTGTTGCAGCAACCCACAGTCATTTGATCGGCGTGTGTTGTAGCCTAATGTCGCGGTGTCGCAAAATTGCAAAAAAGTGCCGCGCAGAGTATCCTCTTTTTTTGTATGTCACCCAAAACAAGTTCAAGGTAAGCCACACCTGCGAATCCCGCCAGATGCAACTTTGATCCTTATTCGAAAGCCACGCCCATGAAACGCTATTCAGCCTTTGCCATTGCCCGTGAAGCAACCCGCTACCATTCAGGCTGGGAACGCGCGTGGCGGGCACCCGAGCCAAAGACGAAATACGATGCGATCATCATTGGGGCAGGTGGCCACGGCCTTGCCACGGCCTATTATCTGGGCAAAAATTTTGGCATCACCAATGTCGCCATAATCGAAAAAGGCTGGCTTGGTGGGGGTAACACAGGGCGCAATACGACCATCATTCGCTCAAACTACCTTCAAGACCCGTCTGCGGCGATCTATGAGAAATCGCGCTCCTTATATGAGACGATGTCCCAAGACCTGAACTACAACGTGATGTTCAGCCCGCGCGGCGTGATCATGCTGGCCCAGACCCATCACGAAGTCCGTGGCTATCAGCGCACAGCACACGCAAATGCCTTGCAGGGGGTTCCAACAGAATGGATCAACCCACAACGAGTTAAAGAACTCTGCCCGATTATCAACCTTGAGGGGCCTCGTTACCCCGTTTTAGGTGGCTTATGGCAAGCACGCGGCGGCACGGCCCGTCATGATGCGGTGGCATGGGGCTACGCGCGTGCCTGTTCCGACATGGGTATGGACGTGATCCAGCAATGCGAAGTCACCAACATCCGCCGCGAAGGTGGCAAGGTGGTTGGCGTCGACACCACCAAAGGCGCAATTGATTGCGATAAACTGGGCATCGTGGTTGCGGGACATTCCGGCGATCTGGCCAATATGGCGGGCTTCCGTTTGCCCTTAGAATCCGTGGCCCTACAGGCGTTGGTGTCCGAGCCGATCAAACCGGCAATGGACGTGGTCATCATGGCCAACACCGTGCACGGCTACCTGTCCCAATCCGACAAGGGCGAAATGGTCATCGGTGGGGGGACAGACGGCTACAACAACTACACCCAACGCGGATCGTTCCACCATGTTGAGGAAACGGTACGGGCATTGAACGAAACCTTCCCAATGCTCTCACGCCTCAAAATGCTGCGCCAATGGGGCGGGATTGTGGACGTCACAGGGGACCGCTCCCCGATCCTATCAAAAACTCCTGTGGACGGCGTGTTCATCAACTGCGGTTGGGGGACTGGCGGGTTCAAAGCGATCCCTGGATCAGGCTGGGCCATGGCCGAACTGATGGCCAAAGGACATTCGCCCCTGACTGACGAGTTCGGCATGGAACGCTTCATCGAGGGCCGCTTTATCGATGAAAGCGTAGCAGCAGGGGTGGCACACTGATGAACCTAACAAGCCAAACTTTGTGCCTAATTAAGAGAAAACTCAAAGGAGAGCATTCATGCTGATCCTAAACTGCCCATGCTGTGGCGTCACTGCAGAAGAAACCGAATTCCACGCAGGCGGTGAGGCGCATCTAAAGCGCTTTGGCCCAGACTCCTCAAAGGAGGATTTCGAGAACTACATGTTCATGCGTCAAAACCCCAAGGGCGTTCACCTTGAACGCTGGCGTCACAACAACGGTTGCGGAAAATGGTTCCACGCCGCGCGTTGCACCATGACCCTCGAAGTATTCGGCACATATTCCGCCCAAACCTATGAGCCGCCAAAAGAGATCTGCGACCTCATCTCGGCCAAACGGCCAGGCTGGTCATGGGGGGCATTCTCATGACCTTCTTTTTTTCTGAAAATATCCCCGCCGGAGGCCCCCAAGCGCTCTGCACAATCCAAGGCCAAATATCATGAGCACACGTATTGCTACAGGCGGCCGCCTGCTAAACAAAACCAAAGCGCTTAGCTTTAGCTTCAACGGCACAACCCTCAAAGGGTTTGAGGGTGACACGCTTGCCTCTGCCTTGCTGGCCAATGATCAGGTCCTGATGGGGCGTTCGTTCAAATATCACCGCCCACGCGGCGTTGTGGCTTCAGGGGCTGAGGAACCAAACGGACTGGTCCAAACGGGCGAGGGTAGTAAGTTTGAGCCAAATCAACGTGTCACCACGACTGAATTGTTTGAGGGTCTCAAAGCCAAAAGTCAGAACCATTGGCCCAGCCTTGAATATGATGTGGGTGCGTTGAATGCGAAGCTAAGCCGCTTTATGCCCGCTGGTTTTTATTACAAAATGTTCATTCACCCGCGCTCTTTCTGGAAACACGTCTACGAGCCAATCATCCGCCACGCCGCTGGCCTTGGCGCGGCCCCCAAAGCCACGGATCGCGACGCGGATACATACGAACACTTTTATGCCTTCTGTGACGTCTTGGTCATCGGTGGCGGTATCGCTGGTCTTCAAGCGGCCAAAGCCGCAGCGGCCTCTGGTGCCAAGGTCATCTTGGCCGAGCAAACCGCCCACTTGGGTGGTCGCGCGGTTGTGGATGGTGGTACGATTGACGGTGAGTCTGCCGAGGACTTCGTCACCGAGATCACGGCTGAACTTGAGGCGATGGACAACGTCACAATCCGCACCCGTATGATGGGCGCAGGTGTTTACGATCACGGTTATATTTTGGGCTACGAACGCCTGACTGACCATACCCCAGAAACGGCTGGCCCACGCCACCGCCTTTGGCGCATTCGTGCGGCGCAAACCATTACGGCGACCGGTGCGATTGAACGTCCCCTTAGCTTTGCTGGCAACGATATTCCGGGCGTTATGCTGGCCTCTGCGATCCGCGATTATGTCGTGAACTACGGCGTGTCCTCTGGCGATCGCACGGTTGTGGTCACCAACAACGATGATGCCTATCGAACTGCGATTGCGCTGAAACACGCAGGCCTTGATGTACCTGCAATCATCGATGCCCGTCCCGCAGGGGATGACAGCGATCTGATAGCGCGAGCCAAGGCGCTGGGCATTCGCGTTATGATGGGCCACGGCATTGCGACCGTCCAAGGCGGCAAGCGCGTCACTGGCGTTGAAATCTGCGCCCAAGCTGGCGAAGGCGCGGTATTGGAAGAGATCGCATGCGACGCGGTTGCCATGTCTGGCGGCTGGTCCCCTGTGGTCCACCTATGGTCCCATTGCGGTGGTAAACTGACTTGGGATGAATCCCAAGCCAGCTTCCGCCCCGATCCAAATCGCCCACCACTGGGGGACAAGGGCCAAGGCTTTGTAAGTGTTGCAGGTGCCGCCAACGGCGAAACTACCCTGACCGCGATTTTGGCGGATGCCACAGGCTGCGGTAAAGCGGCAGCAGAGGCAGCGGGCTTTAAGGCCAAAGCCACGAAGGCCCCAGTGGCCCAAGACGCTGTTGAACGCGCGATGCTGCCCGTGTGGTTGATGCCACAAGGGGCAGGGTACAAATTGCGGTCCAAAGCATGGCTTGATTATCAGAACGACGTGAAAGTCAGCGATGTACAACTGGCTGCCCAAGAAGGCTTTACCAGTGTGGAACACGCGAAACGCTACACGACCCTTGGCATGGCCACGGATCAGGGCAAGCTCAGCAATATCAACGGTCTTGCGATCCTGTCTGATAGCCTGAACCAGCCGATCCCACAGACCGGAACCACCACATTCCGTCCGCCCTATACTCCGATCTCTATGGGATCGATCGGTGGCGAGGCACGCGGTGACGTGTTCCAACCCATCCGTCGCACGCCGATGTATGATTGGCACGAGGCTAATGGCGCGGACTGGGAACCTGTCGGCCAATGGCGTCGCCCTTACGCATATGTGCAAAGCGGCGAAACCGTCCATGACGCGGTGATGCGTGAGACAAAGAACACACGCGAAAACCTTGGTCTGTTAGATGCATCTACCCTTGGTAAGATCATCGTTAAAGGCCCTGAAGCGGGCAAGTTCTTGGACATGCTCTACACCAACATGATGAGTACGCTGAAGGTCGGTAAATGCCGCTATGGCCTGATGTGTTCTGAAAATGGCTTCCTGATTGATGATGGCGTCGTTGCCCGCATCGATGACGAAACCTTTTTATGCCACACCACCACAGGCGGGGCGGAAACCATCCATGGTCACATGGAAGAATGGCTTCAGACAGAATGGTGGGATTGGAACGTCTACGTGGCCAACGTGACCGAACAATACGCCCAAGTCGCCGTTGTTGGACCTAAAGCCCGTAAAGCGCTGGAAGCGCTGGGCGGTATGGATTTGAGCGCAGATGCGTTTGGATTTATGGAGTGGCAAGATGGCTCGCTTGGTGGCTTTGACGTGCGGGCCTATCGTATCTCGTTCTCGGGCGAATTGTCTTATGAGATCGCAGTGCCTGCCTCGCAAGGACAGGCGTTCTGGGATGCCTTGATGGCTGTTGGTGCCGATCTGGGTGTGATGCCCTACGGGACCGAATGCCTGCACATCTTGCGGGCCGAGAAGGGCTTTATCATGATCGGTGATGAAACCGATGGGACTGTCATTCCACAGGATCTGGGTCTGAACTGGGCCATTTCCAAGAAGAAAACCGATTTCCTTGGCAAACGCGCCCAACAGCGCGAGCATATGGTAAGCGATCAACGTTGGAAACTGGTGGGTCTTGAAACGGTCGATAAATCTACTTTGCCAGACGGTGCTTATGCCGTGGGCGAGGGGACCAACGCCAACGGTCAACGCGTCATGATTGGGCGGGTGACGTCTAGCTATCATTCACCAAACTTGGAACGTGGTATTGCGATGGGATTGGTTCTGCATGGGCCTGATCGCATGGGCGAGGTCATCAACTTCCCAGGCACGGATGGCAAAGACTATGAAGCCAAAATCGTAAGCCCAGTTTTCTATGATCCCGAAGGGGAAAAACCAAATGTCTAATTTGATCAGCGCCTTGGACAAGGCCACAGACAACAGCGGTATTGCCAAGATCGAAGAGATCGGGCTGCAAGGCATGATCACCCTTCGGGGCGATCTGAGCAAAGCCGCTGTAAAAAAGGCGGCAACGTCGGTCACGGGTGTCAAGATGCCCGCACTTGGCTACGCCAACTATGATGGTGCCTCTGGCATCTGCTGGATGAGCACGGATGAGTTGCTAGTGCTGTGCCCTTACGATCAAGTTGCAGACACACTGGCCAAGATGCATACCGCGCTGGGCAAAGCGCATGCACTGGCCGTGGATGTCTCGGATGCACGGGCCAGCCTGCGAGTGTCAGGGCTTAATGCCCGCGAAGTCATGGCGAAACTGGCCCCAGTGGATCTGTCACCAGAGGCGTTCAAACTGGGCATGTTCCGCCGAACGCGCATGGCTCAGGTGGCGGCGGCGTTTTGGATGGTGGATGACGCAACCTTCCAAATCGTTTGTTTTCGCTCAAACGCGCAATACGTGTTTGATTTGCTGAAAGTTGCAGCCCAAAACGGATCTGAGGTTGGTTTTTTTAAGTAAAGAAATCTGGGGAATTGTGGACTTTGCGTATATTTACGCCACCACTGCCCCTTGATCTTGAAGTGGATCGCGCTTCATGTCACCTAAGGCACAGATGAATTTATCCTAAAGGGGACCATAGAATGGCTTTTGAACTTCCTGATCTTCCGTACGCCCATGACGCACTAGCAGCACACGGAATGTCTGCTGAAACCATGGAATTCCACCACGACCTGCACCATAACGCCTATGTAACAAACGGCAACGCGGCGATTGCAGGCACCGAGTGGGAAGGCAAATCCCTCGAAGAGATCATCAAAGGCACATATGATGCGTCTTCTGTGGCTCAAAACGGTATCTTCAACAACATCTCCCAACTTTGGAACCACAACCAGTTCTGGGAAATGATGACACCAACATCAGGCGCTATGCCGTCTGAGCTGGAAGCTGCAATCAAAGAGAGCTTTGGCTCTGTTGATGATTTCAAAGCTCAGTTCGCTGCTGCTGGTGCTGGCCAGTTCGGTTCAGGCTGGGCATGGTTGGTGAAAAACGCTGACGGTTCATTGGCTGTGACTAAAACTGAAAACGGCGTGAATCCACTTTGCTTTGGCCAAACTGCATTGCTGGGTTGCGATGTTTGGGAACACTCTTACTACATCGACTTCCGTAACAAACGCCCTGTTTACTTGACCAACTTCCTTGAGAACCTTGTGAACTGGGAAAACGTAGCATCACGCATGTAATTGGTTTCCATCCCTAAAACGAAACGCCCTGATCGCAAGATTGGGGCGTTTTGCGTTGCGGATGTCCCTTTGTTGGTGCAGGTTCACCCCAACACATGAGGTTCAAATGAATACAGCGACCCAAGGCGTCCTAGCAATGATCGGCTGCTGCACCATTTGGGGGCTATCGTCGATGTTCTATAAACTGCTTGGCACCGTGCCACCCCTCGAAATCCTTGCACATCGTACCATTTGGTCGTTGGTGTTTTTCGCCCTTTTACTGGGCTTTCAGGGCCGTCTAAAAGAAGTGCGCCGTTCTTTCGTGGACTGGCGCAGCGGTTGTTTGACGGTTCTGGCCGCGCTGATGATCCTGGCCAATTGGTATCTGTTCATCTGGTCGGTCGGGGCGGAACGCGCGACAGAGGCAAGCCTAGGCTATTACATCTATCCGCTGGTGTCGGTGTTGCTGGGCTGGTTTATCTACAGTGATCGCCTTGCTAAATTACAGTGGATCGCGATCGTATTTGCTGCTTGCGCGGTCAGTGCATTGACCTACGGCCTTGGCGCGGCCCCTTGGGTTTCGCTGATGTTGGCAGGGACATTCGCGATCTACGGGCTGATGAAAAAACAACTGGACGTAGGGCCCGTGGTCTCCGTCACATCCGAAGTGATGCTGGTGGCCCCCTTTGCCGCTATATTTCTGTTGCTAACATGGCACAACGGGCAGGCGGCATTTGGCCAGGATTTTACAACCACTGCCTTGCTTATTTTAGCGGGGCCAATGACGGCGGTGCCGCTGATCCTGTTCAGCTATGCTGCCCGTCGCGCCACCATGTCGACCATCGGCTTGGTCGGATATCTAAACCCGACCTTGCAGTTTCTATGCGCCGTTGTGGTCTTTTCTGAACCCTTCACCGGTTGGCACGTCATGGCCTTTACTATGATCTGGACGGCATTGGCGCTGTATTCTGCGGTGTTGTGGTCTCAGGAAAGGGCGCCGCGCAAAGCCAGCGTTGTAGCCGCCGCATCTGGCACCACCGTGATGTAATCCAGCAGGCTTGCATCTGCGAATCCTTGCGTGATTACATGCTTGATCAATACGATCAATGGATCCCAGTAATCATTTGTATTCAATAAATAAATTGGCTTATCATGCAGGCCCAACTGACGCCAAGTGACGACCTCAAATAACTCGTCCAGTGATCCGGCCCCACCTGGCATAACCACAACCGCATCACAGTTCATGAACATAACCTTTTTGCGCTCGTGCATGGTTTCGGTCACGATATAAGTCGTCAGGTCGGTCTTGCCTACCTCCCAATCCACTAGGTGCTGCGGGATGACGCCAAAGGTCTCAGCGCCCGCATCTTGGGCGGCGCGTGCGACCGTGCCCATCAACCCAACATCACCAGCGCCGTAAACCAAACGCCACCCATTTTCGGCCAGCGCAGAACCAATGTTTTGCGCGTCAACCGCGTAAGCTGGATCAACACCGGCGCGGGAACCGCAATAGACGCAGACTGATTTAGGGGACATGAGACGCTCCTTAACACTAGAAATTATGCAAAATTTGACCCAACGGGTTTTGACCGCTCATACCGCGCTTGGTATGTAAGCTCAATCAATATGGGCCGGGATTCCGCGACCCTGTTTTTATGGCATTGTTTGCAATGCACCGAAGGAACCTAAGATGAGCAAAATAGCAGCTTTTTTGAGCGCAAATGCAGGCCCTGTTGTTGGTGCCAGTGTTTTGGCTGTCGTCGCTGTTGGGACAGGGACATATTTTGCGGTTCTAAAGCCGAATGACACGGCGGAATCTGTGCCAATTGAAGTCGCAATGCCGGCTGAGGAAACACCAAAGACAGACGTTGTCGCGGCAAAGCCAACGGTTGTGGCCGAAACCCCTACCGAAACCGTTGTTTTAGGCCCAATAGCCCCCAGCATTGATGAAGTGCGCCGCGAGGCCGATGGTTTGACAATC
>JABITU010000105.1 GCA_018668195.1 Tateyamaria sp.
GTTGTATTTACAGCCGATAGCCTGATGGCAATGGGGTGTGGCCGGGTGTTCGAGGGCACCAGACCTCAGATGTGGGACAGCCTGCAAAAGCTGATGGCACTGCCAGCTGACACGGTGGTCTGTTCGGGGCACGAGTACACTGCGGCCAATGCAAAGTTTGCGCTGACCATCGACGCAGACAACCCCGCGGTGCATGCTCGGGTTGCCGAAATCAATGCAAAACGCGCCGCAGGCGAGGCCACCGTACCGTCGCTGTTGTCACAAGAACTGGCGACCAACCCGTTTTTGCGCGCGGCTGATCCGGTTGTACAGGCAAATCTGGGAATGTCCGGCGCAGATCCAACCGCAGTTTTTTCTGAAATTCGCGCTCGCAAAGACAATTTTTAAGGCGCTCCGCGAACAAATTGGGGCCGATCATCCTTAATAAATTAAAAATGTGACCCGTTGACCAAAGAAAAGCCTTGAAGCTGGGCGTTGTTCAACCAAACTTAAGAGAAAGACACAATGGTCTAAACGGGCGCGCAACATTCCTTGTGCCCCCCAGCCGGCCCCGATCGACAGGAGCACCGCAGTGCCTTCATTCTCGACGACCCTTGAAAAAGCAATCCATCAGGCACTCGCCCTGGCCAATGAACGCCGGCACGAATTCGCAACTCTTGAACACCTGCTGCTGGCGTTGGTCGAAGAACCCGATGCGCACCGCGTGATGCAGGCCTGTTCGGTGGATACAGCCGACCTGCGCAGTGCTTTGGTCGAATTCGTAGACAGCGAGCTTTCGAACCTTGTGACCGATGTTGATGGATCCGAAGCTGTGCCGACGGCCGCATTCCAGCGGGTCATTCAACGCGCCGCAATCCACGTGCAATCGTCTGGCCGTACCGAAGTCACGGGTGCAAACGTACTCGTCGCAATCTTTGCCGAGCGCGAATCCAACGCCGCATATTTCTTACAAGAGCAGGAGATGACCCGATATGACGCGGTTAATTTCATCGCGCACGGCGTTGCAAAGGATCCAGCCTTTGGCGAACCTCGGCCTGTTTCTGGCGCGCCCGAAACAGAGGACGAACCGCAAGGTGTCACTGACGGAGACAAAAAAGAATCTGCACTGGCGAAATATTGTGTGGACCTGAATGAGAAATCACGCGAGGGCGATATTGACCCGCTAATCGGTCGCGAGACCGAAGTTGAACGGTGCATTCAAGTTCTGTGCCGTCGTCGCAAAAATAACCCACTGCTTGTTGGTGATCCAGGCGTGGGCAAAACCGCCATTGCCGAGGGGCTGGCCCGCAAGATCGTAGCAGGCGAAACACCCGAAGTGCTGTCAGGCACAACTATTTATTCGCTCGACATGGGAGCACTGCTGGCGGGCACCCGTTATCGCGGCGACTTTGAAGAGCGCCTCAAGGCGGTCGTAAACGAACTCGAAGATCACAAAGATGCAGTTCTGTTCATAGACGAAATTCACACAGTGATAGGTGCGGGTGCGACGTCGGGTGGTGCGATGGATGCATCAAATCTGCTGAAACCTGCGTTGCAGGGCGGCAAACTACGCACGATGGGCTCGACCACATACAAAGAATTCCGTCAGCATTTCGAAAAGGACCGCGCATTATCGCGCCGGTTCCAAAAGATCGACGTGAACGAGCCTTCGGTAGAGGATGCAACAAAAATCCTGCGCGGGCTGAAACCCTATTTTGAGGACCATCACGGGGTAAAATACACCTCTGACGCAATTAAAACCTCTGTTGAGCTGGCGAGCCGCTATATCAACGACCGCAAATTGCCTGACAGTGCCATTGACGTGATCGACGAGGCGGGTGCAGCCCAGCATCTTGTGACGGCGGCCAAGCGGCGTAAAACCATTGGAACCAAAGAAATCGAAAATGTGGTTGCAAAAATTGCGCGTATCCCACCCAAGAATGTATCGAAAGACGATGCGGCAACGCTGAAAGACCTCGAAGCGTCCCTCAAACGGGTCGTGTTCGGACAGGACAATGCGATTGATGCACTGGCGTCTGCGATAAAACTGGCTCGTGCCGGTCTCCGCGAGCCGGAAAAACCCATCGGCAACTACCTTTTTGCGGGTCCGACCGGCGTCGGAAAGACCGAAGTCGCCAAGCAATTGGCAGACACACTTGGGGTTGAGATGCTGCGGTTCGACATGTCTGAATACATGGAAAAACATGCCGTAAGCCGCCTGATCGGCGCACCCCCCGGTTATGTAGGATTTGATCAAGGTGGTCTTCTTACCGACGGTGTGGATCAGCATCCACATTGTGTTCTGCTGCTGGACGAAATCGAAAAAGCACATCCAGATGTGTTCAACATACTCTTGCAGGTGATGGACCACGGCAAGTTGACAGATCACAATGGACGCGCGGTTGATTTCCGCAATGTCGTGTTGATCATGACATCGAACGCAGGTGCCGCAGAACAGGCCAAAGCGGCCATTGGCTTTGGCCGCGACCGGCGCGAAGGCGAAGACACCGCAGCAATCGAGCGTACGTTCACACCCGAATTCCGCAACCGTTTGGATGCGGTGATCAGCTTTGCGCCGCTGCCCAAGGAAGTCATTCTTCAAGTTGTAGAAAAATTTGTATTACAGCTTGAAGCTCAGTTGATGGACCGCAATGTAACCATCGAGTTGACACGTCCAGCCGCAGAATGGCTTTCTGAGAAAGGATATGATGACAAGATGGGCGCGCGCCCACTGGGCCGAGTGATACAAGAGCACATCAAAAAACCACTGGCGGAAGAATTGCTATTTGGCAAGTTGATGAAGGGCGGCGTGGTCAAGGTCGGCGTCAAGGATGGTGCGCTGGATCTGCGTGTAGAAGGCCTCGAAAAACCGCGTCTTTCAGGCAACAAACCGCCTCTCCTTACAGCTGATTGATGCATGCAGCGGTCTACGCTGCACTACTTACTACCCTTGCCGCTGGTACACTCGCGGCAAGGGATATTTTACTAGGCTCGCCTCTGGACTGTGATCTTAGGGGGGCTTGTTTAATTCAACAATATTATGACCACGATCCAACCCATGCAGCGTCAGACTATCGCTGCGCGACGCTTAGCTATGACACTCACAAAGGGACAGATTTCGCCCTGCGCACGCTTACTCAGATGCACCTTGGGGTGGACGTTGTAGCCGCGGCAAAAGGCATAGTGCGCGCCACGCGTGACGGCATGCCAGACCAGATCTACAATACCCAGAACAGTGCAGAGATTGACGGGCGGGACTGTAGCAACGGAGTTGTCATCGACCACAGTGATGGTTGGACGACGCAATATTGCAATCTAAAGCAAGGATCCGTCGCAGTGTCGCGTGGTGACTATGTTTCTTTCGCCACACGTCTGGGTCAGGTGGGCCTATCCGGCCGCACACAATTTCCACACGTGCATTTGACCGTCCGCAAGGACGGCAACCCAATCGACCCCTTTGACCCCGATGGCAAGATCACCTGTGACGGGGCTGACACTAACACTTTGTGGATCGGCCCCATGCCTTATCAGCACGGAGGCATGCTCACCGTTGGCTTTTCTGATAAGGTTCCCGACTATGATGCCGTCAAGGATGGGTCAGCGGCACGGCGCCACCTACCTTCAACAGCGCCTGCTTTGGTGGTCTTTGGCTATGCGTTTGGCGGACGAACAGACGATGAGATGTTATTGATTATAGACGGCCCGAACGGCCTATTTATTCAAGAGACTGTGAAATTGAATCGCAATCGTGCTAGGTTTTTTCATGCTATCGGCAAGAAGCGGAGCAGCGCACCCTGGCCGGTCGGCACGTATCGCGGCATCGTAAGCCTGATCAGGGACGAACAGACCATCAGCAAGCAAAGCGTGGAACTAACGATCGAATTACAAACCTTTATCATCCAACTATTTCTCGGTGAATTTCAGCTCGATTCGGCGATTTTGCGCACGAGCCTCGGCCGTATCAGTCGGATCCAGCGGCTGATGCTCGCCAAAGCCGTTTGCCGACAGCCGGCCAGGCGGTATACCTAGGAAGTTCACCATGTACTTCACCACCGAAAGGGCACGGCCCTGGCTTAGCTCCCAGTTGTCGGCAAATTCGCCCTGTCCCGAAAGGGGCACATTGTCTGTGTGACCGTCGACGCGAATCACCCAATCAATTTCGGGCGGGATATCATCGACAATGTTGCGCAAAATCCCTGCAATCTTGCCAATCTCAACTTGGCCCGCATCAGACAATTCGGCCCCACCGGGCGGAAACAGCACTTCTGAAGAAAAGACAAAGCGATCGCCCACGACTCGCACGCCTTCTTGGGCGCCAAGAACATCACGCAACCGGCCGAAAAACTCTGAGCGGTAGCGTTCGAGATCTTGCGCTGCATCTTCGAGACGCTTGCGTTCAGTCTCTTCTAACAAACGGCGGCGGCGCTCTTCAGCAGCGACGCGGGCCAAGGCCGTGTTTAAATCGGATCCCAGCGATTGCAGTTGGACCTCTTGGGCAGAATCACGCGCAACCGCATCATCCAAAAGTGCCTGCAACTGGCCCAACTGCTCACGCAGGGCAGCGACCTGTTGGTTCAGCAATTCTGTCTGTCGCTGCGCTTCGAGTGTTGCGGCCTCCTCAGATTTTAGCGCCTGCCGCGCGGTCTCCAAAAGGGCTGCGGTGCGGTCAAACGCGCCGCTTTGCTTCGTCAACGCCTGCTCGGCGGTCGCTTTTTCGGCCAGCGCAGCGACAAGCTTGGCACGGATGTCCGACGCATTAGCGTCCAATGATTGCGATTCAGTTTCAGCGGCCAGTTTAGCAGCTAGGGCCGCAGCCAATTGCGAACGCACATCTTCGTTATTGCTTCCAGCCGCCTGCGCATCAGTGATCGCGGCATCGCGGGCAGCGATGGCTGTGGCCAATTGTACACGCAGCGTGTCGAGGTCGGTCGATTGCGCAGAAACCTGCCCCTCTGCAGCAGTGCGAGCGGCCAAAGCAGCGGCCAGCTTGTCGCGGATTTCGGACACTTCTAGGTTTGACGCTTCGAGCCGCGCCTCAAGCGCCGTCATCCGCCATTCCAGCACTGCTACTTCTGCCGCAGAAGCCTCGCGCGCAGATTGCGCCGTGGCGAGATCAGCGCGCAGATTGGTCACAACTTCGCCCTGCACAGCCAGTGCACCCTGCGCAGTACTTAGTTCGGTTTGAAGCTCTGCGGTGGTTACCGTGCGACCTTCGAGCGCGTTTTCGACCGCGCGCAAGCGGGCCTGTAGCGTCGCGGCCTCGGCAGAGCGATTATCCAAAGCCGTAAGCGCGCGCGTCAGCTGTCCTTCTAGGTCAGCTGCAGCAGCGGCCCCATCCTCAGAGTCTAAAAGAGCGGCTGCAAGTTGTGCTTCTAAACTGATGCGTTCAGTTGCCAGCGTAGTGTTTTCCGCGTTGGCTACACTCAAGTCCGCCAATGCACTGGCAAGCTCGGCCTCCAATTCGCCAAGGAGAGCCTCAGCAGCAGCAGTGCTGCCAGTGGCTGTACCGACCGCCAGCAGGGCTGCTGCCAGTTGCGCATCTAGATCTTTTTCTGCCGCACGGGCGGCTGCCAGCAAGGTCAACGTATCTTCGGCCTGTTTGCGTTGGGCTTCAAGCGCGAGGGTCATAGCAGTAAGTTCGGCATCTGCGTCAGCAAGTCGAGCCCGTAGCGCTTCGGCAGCAGCGGCCTCAGAAAGGCGCGCGATCTCTTCTGTACTCAGCGCGGTTTCGGTTTCTGCAAGACGCTCGCGCAGGGCCTGTGCTGCTGCGGCTTCCGCCAAACGAGCGGCTTCTTCGGCGCTCAATGCCTCTTGGGTGGTGGCTAGATCCGCCTGCAAGTCGGTGGCTTGATCCGCGCTTTCCGCGTTACGGGATTGTAATTCAGCAACCAATGCCAGCAGCGTCGCAGCCTGTTCCGAGCTGTCGGCGTTTTGTGTGCGCAGATCAGCGATTAACGCCTGCAAGGCGTCAGTGCGAGCAGCCGCGAGACGCGCGGCTTCTACCTGTGCATCCATTTCGGTGCGCGCCTGAGCAAGTGCAACATTCAACGCCTCTTGTTCAGACATAAGACGGGTTTGTTCGTTCTGAAGGCCAGACATTGTTTCAAGCGCACCATCGCGTTGCGAAATTAACGCGGCAACCTGTGCTTCGAAACTGGTGATACGTGTGGCTGCGGCCTCAAGCGCCACTGACTGCGCATCGCGTTCACTGGTTAAACCAACGATCCGTTTGGCCTGTGCCGCCAATTGGTCGGCTTGTTTTGCAACTTGGGAATGCGCGTTACTCAGGGTCGCATTGAGCGAAGATAAACGCGCATCAAGCTGATTGGTGCGACGTTCCTCAAGACCCAAAGCCTGTGCAAGAGCGGCAATTTCACTGCCGAGTTGGTCAAGTTCAGTTTCCTGGCCGGTAATGGTTTCACGCAGCACGAATTGCACGACCATAAAGATGGTCAGCACAAACATCAGCACAAGCAACAGCCCCGTCATCGCATCTACGAAACCGGGCCATATAGAGGCCTGAAATCGCTGACCCGTGCGCCGCGACAGAGCCATGTTCAGCTGTCCCCTGCAGTCGGGCCTAATTTACCGCGCGCAACTTGCGCCTGCCTCTGGTTCGTGCCGCGTGGTTGTCTAAATGCCTTGGCAAGCGCCGAGATGTCAGTGCGCAACTCAGCCATGGTTTCCTGACGGCCCGCGCTGATTTCTTCGAGTATGCGAAGCATTTGCACATCAATGGACCGCAGCCGCATACGGCTTTCCGCGTCCATCCCATCACCCATACCCTGCGTTTCAATCAACGCAATCAAGCGTTCTTGCCCGTCTACCATGCGCTCTAATGCGGTACCGTTGGCCCCCTGCCCTTGCAATTGCGTCGTCATACGTTCGACTGCATCCACCAGTCTGCCCA
>JABITU010000106.1 GCA_018668195.1 Tateyamaria sp.
AACGCCCCCGAAAAAATGTCTCGTACCAGGCTTTGGCTGCCAAAGCCGACCGCCACGCCCACAATTCCGGCCCCAGCAAAGAGCGGGCCCACGTTTACCCCAAGCTCCATCAAGCCAATCAGGAACACAGTTGCAACGATCACAATGAGTATGAAGTTCCGGAACAGGGGCAGCAGGGTCGCCAAACGTGACGCACTTGTGCCGCCCCCTTCGTCGCCCAGTTCGCCCGCTTCGATGTCGCCCTGTTCTTCTACGATCTTTTTGTCAACCCAGATGCGAAAGGCATTATAGCCAATATAGCCAAGAAACAGGATCACCACGATGTCAAAGGATCGGTCCGCAATACTGTTTGCCATGATCCCGGCATTCCCGCTCCACATAACGACAAAGGCGTAAAGGCCAGCCACAAAAGCAATAATGCCAGCAATCCGCTGCGCGAGCTCTTCAAAGTTGGTTAGCCCTTTACTGCGTGGAATAAGTGTTGCTACGGGCACTGCTGTTTCTGTGCCTTTTAGCGCAGCTTGTGCTACAATCCGGCGCGAACGAGTAAAATTCCTTTCGATGAAGAAGTTGAGCACGCCATAGACGACAATAATTGTCGTCAAAATCACCCATCCTCCGACCAACAAGGGCACGGTTTCAGGCTCGCCTATGATCAATTGGAAGGTCTGGTTGCTCCAGGCAAAGACAAAAAACAAGATGCTGATGGGTGCCCAAGCGCGCGATAAGGCTCGCAGCACCAAGGTTGTTGATTCCAATGGGGTACCGTTCAAAAGCGCATTGCTTACGGCGCGGTGATTGAACAGGACGAGAGCCACGCTTTGCACCATCACAAGGAACGACAGCAGAGAATAAAGGAACACATATACCTCAGCGTTCAGGCCAAGTTCCTGAATCCAGATTCCAAACAAGATGGCCCCAAGACCTAGAAATGTCCCCATGGACATCCAATTGAAAAGGCGCTTTGCATCCTGATCTGAGAGCAATGGAATGCGGTACTGCGATAGAAATGGCGACAGGATCATGCGCCAGACGCTGATCACGAGCCGGATCAGGAAAAAACCGACATTGATCAGGACTGCGGTGAATTGCAGGGCAGGATCTTCAAGAGAGCCAAAAATGATCGTACCGAGGATATATGCCACCACGATTGCAACCAAAATACCTATGACGCCCATGAAAAAGCGGAACATCAGAAACGGCATTTTCTCTGCATAGCCTTGCGGCTTTTCTATTATCCTCGCCATCACAAAACGTTTGATGATCCGTTTGCCATAGATTTCTTGTGCAAAGACCATGCCCGCACCAAGCATAAGCATGCTGAAGAACAAGACTTTGGCATAGGCAAAGATTGTGCCATCTGGGCTGGTGGCGCGCAGGATGTATAGCACTTCGTTTAAAGCGTTGGGCAGCCCAAGCAATCTCTCGACGAGCGCTGCACGAAAGGCCCCGGCGCTCTCTTGCATGGACATCATGGACGAGCTTTCTGCCCTTATCGTATCCGCAGACGGGTTATCCCCAATTTGAGTTATGATGGTGCCATCACTGTCGATGACAACGACGCTAACCCCATTTTCGCTGGCACTTCGCATAATCTTGGCGATTTCGCTATCGGCTGCCGGCGGTGTTGTGGCACCTACAACTGACGTGAGGCCTTGCGCTGCGACTGGGCTTGAAAGCAGGCCTACCAGTCCGAGGATGAAACAGGCGAAAAGCCCGAAAATCAATTGATTTTTCACGATTTGTCCGTCCTACGCATAGTTTTTTCTAGTAATATGCTACGGGCATCGGCAACACAATCGGGCGCGAAGCCTTAGGGCGCTAGGATTTAATGAGGGGTATGATTTAGTTAAAGGGCCTGCCCGTGTAAATGCTCACTCTTTGTCGTCTTAATGTGTGCTGTAAGCAACGGGTCGCGCTGGGTTTAGCGCCTCTCTTGGAAAATTGCATATGGTGGTATACGCCTTTAGGGATTCTTTTGGCGCAGGCTGTGAGGTCGCCCAAATACGTATAGGATAGAAGACAAGAATTATGGGCCAATCGACATTCGCAGCGCCAAAACAGGTTGGTACGCACCCGCGGCGCGTAGTGCTGTATAGCCACGATACGTTTGGGCTGGGCCATCTGCGGCGCAGTCGGGCGCTTGCTTCGGCGCTGACCCAATCGGGAGCTGCTGCCTCAGCTATCATCTTGACGGGCAGTCCAGTTGCGGGCCGTTTTACATTCCCCGAAGCGGTGGATCATGTGCGGCTTCCTGGTGTCAAAAAGCTGGGCGATGGATCTTATGCCAGCCAGGCCAGCGGTATGGACATTGATGCAACGACGGCCCTGCGTGCAGGGTTGATTCAATCCACGGTCGCCCAGTACGACCCTGATTTGCTGATCGTTGACAAAGAACCGACGGGATTTCGTGGTGAATTGATCCCGACGCTTGAAATGCTAAACGGGTCTGGAAAGACCAAAATCGTGCTAGGACTGCGCGACGTGCTGGATGAACCCGAAGTGCTGGCCGCCGAATGGGACCGAAAGGGTGCGGTCGAGGCAACAGAGGCATTTTACAACGAAATTTGGGTTTATGGCGTAAAGTCTGTTTATGATCCGACAAAGGGCTTGCCACTGTCAGACCGCGCGCGCGCACGTACCTACTGGACTGGCTATTTGCGACGGGAAATCGTTGACCCTGCGGACGTGCCGGAAGAACCTTATGTCCTGATTACGCCGGGAGGTGGCGGCGATGGGCAGGCGATGGTCAATCTGGTGTTGAAAGCTTATGAACAAGACCCAACGCTAGGACCCGACGCGGTGTTGGTCTACGGGCCGTTCTTATCTGGCGACACCCGCGATGCTTTCGAAGCCCGGGTTGCAGCACTGAACGGCAGGGTCACGGCAACCGGTTTTGACAGTCGTATCGAAGCGCTGTTTGCTGGTGCTGAAGGTGTTGTATCTATGGGTGGCTACAATACATTTTGCGAAGTACTTTCGTTTGATAAACGCGCAGTGATTGTGCCGCGTACGCGACCCCGGCTAGAACAGTGGATTCGTGCCAACCGTGCTGAACAACTTGGTTTGGTTCGCAACCTCGACCAGTTCCGTGATGGCTTGACGCCGCAAAGTATGATTGCGGCCATACGTGACCTTCCCAGTCTGCGTCGCCCCTCTCAGTCGGGTGCAGATGGTTTGCTGGATGGGCTGGATGTCGTGATAAACCGGGCGCGTCAACTTATGTCGCAGCGCGTCAGGGATGCCGCCGAATGACCAGCAAAGGCCCGTCGCTCGCCATCGTGGTAAAAGGATGGCCCCGCCTATCAGAGACATTTATCGCGCAAGAGCTGGTAGCTTTGGAGCGAGCGGGCATCGATTTTGCTATCTGGTCGTTGCGCAACCCGACCGATCACAAAACACATCCGCTGCATGATCAGCTGCGTGCGCCCGTCTATTACCTGCCCGAATATCTGCATCAAGAGCCGGTGCGCGTGCTCAGGGGGCTTTTCTGGGCGATGACCCGGCGCGGGTTTGGCAATTCTTGTGGCAAGTTCCTTCGTGATCTGCGCCGCGACATGACACGTAACCGTATTCGCCGCTTTGGGCAGGCCTGCGTCATGGCCCGCGAACTACCCAACGAAACGCAGGCACTTTATGCCCATTTCCTGCATACCCCGTCTTCTGTCGCGCGCTATGCTGCGATCATCTGCGGCGTTCCGTGGTCTTTCTCGGCGCATGCTAAGGATATCTGGACCTCCCCGGAATGGGAGCTGCGCGAAAAGCTAACTGCCAGAACGTCGGGGGCGGCCTTTGGTGCGACCTGCACGGCGTTTGGAGCAGAACATCTGAGCGCACTTTCCAACGGAACACCTGTGAATCTTGTCTATCATGGTCTTGATCTGGGTCGCTTTCCCGCGCCACCGGACCGTGCGCACCGGACGACGGATACCCCATTCGCAATGGTTTCGGTTGGTCGATTGGTCGAGAAAAAGGGGTTCGACCGGTTGCTGGATGCTTTGGCCCTGTTACCTGCGCACATCAACTGGCACTGGACCCACATCGGTGGTGGCGAACTGGCCGCAGAGATGCGCGCGCACGCCGAAGGTTTAGGCCTGCAAGAAAGAATCACATGGCGCGGGGCCTGTGACCAGCCCGAAGTGATCGAGGCGATGCGCGCCAGTGATCTTTTTGTATTGCCCAGTCGGGTTGCG
The DNA here is from genome assembly GCA_018668195.1 of Tateyamaria sp. The sequence goes on from JABITU010000106.1 coordinate 4,194, forward strand.
ACCAACGGCGATCGGGACGGTTTGCCCAACGTTTTGATGGAGGCCGCCAGTCAACGTTTACCAATTCTGTCCACACCGGTTTCAGCGATTCCAGAATTCATCGATGATGGTGTACACGGCATATTGTGCGCCGATGAGCCAGACGTTCTTGCCGCGCAAATCACACGATTTGCTGATGCGCCAGATCTGGGGCCGACCATGGCTGCGGCTGCATTCGAACGCCTGCAATCAGACTTTCGAATGCAACCGGGGATCGATCACCTTGCCAAGCGTTTGCGCGCGATCATGGGTGGCCTGCCAGGCGTATGACAATTGCTTTCTACGCTCCGCTTAAATCCCCGAAGCACCCTGTTCCATCTGGTGACAGAGCCATGGCACGGGCCATTCTTGCAGCACTTGAACACGGGGGCTTTGATGTCTCGCTGGTTTCTGAATTGCGGATCTATGACAAATTCGGAGATGTCGGCGAACAGGCCCGGCTTGCATCTGCGGCCAAGCTTGAAGTGGCCCGGCTGTTGGCGGATCCGGCCGCATCTTTGTGGCGCGCTTGGGTGACCTATCACAATTACTACAAGGCACCTGACCTGATTGGCCCCGCCGTTTGCGAGGGTTTGGGTATTCCTTATTTTCAGGTGGAAAGCACGCGAGCACGCAAGCGGCTGTCTGGTCCGTGGGCAGAATTTGCCCATGCCGCAGAGGCGGCCAGCGATGCAGCGCATACAATTTTTTACGTCACCCAACGCGATGCTGAAACCCTGCGACGAGATGCGCCGGACGGGCAAAATTTGATCAATCTGCCACCGTTTCTGGCCCGCGCCAAGATGCCGCCCGAGAGTACGCGCACTGGCCCTATGTTAAGTGTTGGGATGATGCGCCCGGGGGACAAGCTAGCCTCGTACAGATTGATCGCAGACGCGCTTGCGCACCTGCCGCAAGGACTTGACTGGGCGTTGGAGATTGCGGGCGATGGGCCGGTGCGCGCAGATGTCGCCGATATCATGTCTCCGTTTCAGAAACGTGTAACGCTGCTTGGCGCGTTGGATGCCGAGCCGCTGGAAAAAGCATACGCGCAAGCCAGTCTGTTTTTCTGGCCCGGCGTCAACGAGGCCTTTGGTCTTGTTTATCTTGAGGCGCAGGCCGCTGGTCTTCCTGTTGTTGCGCAGGATCGTCCCGGAGTCTGTGATGTTGTTTACGGTCGGCATCCCGACCCACAAGAGGGGCCCAAAGCCATGGCACATCAAATCGCTCACCTGTTGAGCAACGACATTGAACGGAATCAGACCGGGCGCGCTGCGCGCAACATGGTTGGCTCACGACACCTGATCGGTGCGGCAGCGGCTAAACTGAAATCCGTCCTAGGGCCGGTGCTATGACCCGGCTGGCTCTTTTGCGTCACGGCCATACTGCGTGGAACCGTGCCGGACAAATACAGGGTCGAACAGACATACCGCTGGACGATGAAGCACGCGCGCATCTGGCCCAATTTTCTTTGCCGCCCGAGTGGGTCAATGCGGATCTTGTGGCCAGCCCTTTAAGCCGCGCGGTTGAGACAGGCCAGATCGTGGCTGGGCGCACGCCACGGACCGAGGCGGCATTGATGGAGATGAACTGGGGTGACTGGGAAGGCGGACAAGGCGCTGTGTTACGTGCCGATCCCGAAAGCGGGTACCGCGACATCGAAAGCTGGGGCTGGAGCTATTGCCCACCGGGTGGTGAAAGCCCTTCTGCTCTGCGCGAGCGTCTTATGCCCTGGATGCAGGGCTTGAAAAATGACACGGTTGCCGTCTGCCACATCGGTGTCATGCGCGTGGTATTGGCATTGGCCACAGGCTGGGATTTTGACGGCCCGGCCCCCTTTCGGATCAAGCGAGACAGGCTGTTTGTCGTGAACGTGAAAGATGACAGATTTACCGCAGAGTCCACGCCCATTCGCTTACTGAAAGCTACGCCATGCGAGTAATGATCGCCGTGACCCATCTATTGGGCACAGGGCATCTTGCACGGGCGCTTACTTTGGCGCGAGCTTTTGCAGCGGCAGACAATGCAGTGACAATTGTGAGCGGAGGTACGTCGGTAGGCCATTTTGAAACCACCGGACTACGATTTGAACAACTGCCAGAGGTTAGGTCCAACGGAACGGATTTCACAACGCTTTTGGACCGTGACGGGCAGGTTGCAAGCCCCGCCATGCTCGTCGCGCGTCAGCAAAGGCTTCTCGCCATCTTAAGGGATGTTCAGCCTGATATTTTAATTACGGAACTGTTTCCTTTTGGCCGTCGAATTCTTCGGAACGAATTCATTGAGTTGTTGCAGGCAGGGCGAGATATGGCACTGCAGCCGGTCACCCTTGCATCAGTCCGTGATATTCTGGCGCCGCCGAGCAAACCAAGCAAAGTGACCTTTGCCGAAGATCTTATAAACCGTTTTTATCATGGCGTTCTGGTTCACGCCGACCCGGATGTGGTGCGGCTGGATCGCAGCTGGCCAGTCAGCGGCAGCTTGGAAAGGCGTCTTTACTATACCGGTTTTGTAGCACCGGCCCCACCCGCTGATCCCCCATCGCGTCAGGCTGGCGTTCTTGTCAGCGCTGGCGGTGGTAATGTCGGCGACAAGGTCTTTGGTGCTGCCTGCGACGCGGCCAGACTTTTGCCTGATGTCGCATGGTGTATATTGATTAGCGGCCCGGACGAACGGCGCACAAGGTTCGCCGCTTACGCGCCAAAAAATGTCACGATACAAGCGCCTCGCTCTGATTTTCGGCACCTTATGGCAACGGCAGATGTGTCTGTTTCGATGGTGGGCTACAATACGGTAATGGATGTACTACAAACTGGAGTGCCTGCAGTTCTGATCCCATTCGACGACGGCGATGAAGTCGAACAAGGGCTGCGCGCCCAAGCACTTATAGCGTTACGGGCCACATCGCTGATCCGGCAGGATGTTTTGGATGGGGCATCTTTGGCTCGGGAAGTATCAGCGTTGATGACCCAATCCCGCCGCACGCCCAAAGCTGATGGCATGGACGGGGCCGCGGTTACCGTGAAAATCGCCCACCGACTGCATGTTGAGAGGGCGAAATGAACTATGATTGGACACCTTTGCGCAAAGCATTGGCCACCAGTCGGGCGCAGCGGGTTTCTGTCCCTTTGTGGTGGCGCGACGATGACGCAATCATTGCGACCCGGGCGCTTGACCATTTGACTGACCTGTCGCGGCGCACTGGCATACCGGTGCATCTGGCAATTATTCCCGCAAATGTAGATCCGGCTTTGCCGGACCTACTTGATCCTGACTATATGCTGCCAATTGTCCATGGTTGGGCACATACTGACCACAGCAGGCCAGATGAGAAACAGAACGAATTTCTGACGGTTCGCGCGCACTCTGTACAAGAAACCCGCTTGGCAATGGAAAAATTGACTGGCCTCTTTGGCCCTAGACTCAGGCGTATGTTCGTGCCGCCATGGAACCGCATTAACCCAGCGGTAACAGCGGCGCTGGCCGGACAAGGATATCAGTGTTTGTCTACCTTTGGTGCGCGTCATGCGGCCAGCTTATCGGGCCTGAGTATCGTGAACACGCATGTTGATCCAATTTGGTGGAATGGAACGCGTGATTTGTTAGATCCGGATGCGTTGATTACCCGAGCCGCAGCACATATTGAAGCGCGAGCGCAAGGTCTGGCGGATGCCGACGAGCCCTTTGGCTTGTTGACCCACCACCTTGTGCACAGCCCTGCAATATGGGCTTTTGCAGAGGCGTTCCTGACTGAAATGCAAACTGGCGGGGCAAGCCGTTGGACGATGGAGAACAAGGTATGAGCCGACTTGAATCAATGCGACGTCGTTTGACCGCCCAGATCGATGGGATCAACTGGGCTGCTGATCAGATTTTGGGAATTAATGGCGATATTCTTGAGATGGGCTTGGGCAACGGGCGCAGCTATGACCACCTGCGCCAGCAGATCGGAGGTCGTCGGATTTGGGTCATTGACCGCGTCCTGAACCCGCATCCCAGCTGTGTACCGCCAGATCATGATTTCTTGCAAGGTGAAGCCGAAGATATGTTGAAACGTTTGGCTGACGGTCGCGTCAATATCGCCCTCGCGCATTATGATTTCGGTTTTGGTGTCAAAAAGTTGGATGTGGAAGAGGGTGCAAAGCTCAGCCCTGCCATCGCGGCCGTGATGGCACCGGGAGGACTGGTCCTGTCACAACAACCCCTTGTTGGGTTCACCCAGATCAACGGGCCCGAAACGATTGATCCGGAACGTTACTTGTTCTATCGCGCACCCTGAAAAATTTCGCATTTCAAACCCAACCAACTTTAGCTGGTTGTCATTACAGCCTTTGTCATTTTACAGTTCTAATAATGTGACCGTGGCCATTACTGACCATGATATAGGGAGCTCTGAAATGACATTTCTTAAAACAGCTTGCGCTGCGGTGATTACGACGTGCGTTGCAGTTACTGCTTTTGCTGCTCCTCTCAAATTGACGCCAGCTGATCCGCAACCTAGTGGCTTGAAAGAAGGGCTTGCTGTCAATTATGCCTTTCCGCGTGATGTAAAGACGCTGAATCAGGCGAACCGGGCACTAAAGAAAAGCCAGCCGGGTAAACCGTTGTCTGGACTTGATTACTGGGATACAAACAACGGCGATGCAACGCTCACGTCGGATACGGCGCATAATGTAGTTGCGGAGATTTCAGGATATGTAAGATTTGATAATCCTGGCGTTTATTTAATCGATTTCCTGACAAATGATGGGCTTGATGTCTCGGTTGGCGGTCAACAAGTTGGCTATTTCAATGGACGACAAGCGTGCAAAGAAACCAACTCGGTTCGGGTCGAGGTTCCGCAAGGTGGCTGGTATAAGCTACAAGCCGTTTATTTCCAGCGTGCTGGTACCGCTTGTCTGCACATGCGCATGGGGAAGCGTGCACCTGATTGGATGCCGAACTCTGCTTTTGGATACAAATAGGTTCCTTGGGACTAAGCGCGAGTTGAATCAGAATTGAAGTCTGACGTCTGATCGTGGCTTCATTATTTTAATTAGGCTTGAGATGCCCGCTTTTCTGGGTAGATGGTCACGGGTTTTTGTAACGCCTAAGACATTGACGGCTCACGCTCAGATTGCACGTAACAAAGATCACCGATTATGGGAGAACGCATCTCATTTGATATTATACGTATTGGGCCGTGAATGGGTAATCCCCCCTAAAATTAGCGGTGTTCAAAAGTAGAATTTTCTCGGCAAGATATCTGAGGAGATTTACGATGAAGAACGGACGATACAGCGACGCGCAGATCATGGGCATCTTGAAGCAGG